>JASHUU010000088.1 GCA_030039795.1 Nitrososphaerales archaeon
GCCGTCGGATGTCTTCGACTCGCGGACGAGGCTCTTCGGAATCCTCTTCTCCAAGTCGTCGAACTGGCCCGAGACCACCCGTTCGACTTCTTTCATCATCTCCTCTATGTCAGGAAAGCCCCAAGGGTCGAAGGGGTTGCTCCCCTCTCGCTTGGAGGGCCACTCGTCCTTGTCGTCTTCTTCCAACGTGATTTGGAGCCGCCGCCTGAATTTATTCTTAGTGGACCACGTGGCCTTGGTGGCCCGTGCAAGGGTCGGGGCCGTCTCGACAGTCGGCTGGCGCTGACTCAGAGCGGCCCTACTGGAAGGGACTCGCCAGACAGGCGATCCAGCAGAGAACCGCTATGGCTCCAAACAGCCAAGCCGCGGCTGCCGAATAGCGGGCTATGCTCGTCACCTGCTCACAACCTACGGGATAGGTAGCGCTTCCCTTCGCACAGAACGTCCTTTCCATGGCACGGTAGATCCGCCAAAGCACGACTCCTGCAAAGGAGAACGCCGTGAAGATGACGGCGCCACGGAGCGCCAAGCCCCATCCTTTGCGCCTTCGCAACGCTCAGGTCGCGGAGCCGGGCCATTTTAGCGCATGGGGCGACTAAGCTTTTGCGCCGACGAGTCAGGGCACTACTCGGCGTCTTTCCACTTCACCTGAGTCCCAAGAGTAGAGCCTGCCAGGGGACAGTCGGCAGATAGGGATAAGCCGAGCCCGACGGAGAGGCAGAGCCGTAGAAGTTCCGGAAACCTTTTACGGATGAAAAACCGCGCGAGATTCGTACCGCGATGGGGTCCTCGGTCTACGTGAAGATGGCTGCTCTGTTCTTCTTGCTTACTGGCATGCTGCTCGTGATAGGGTACATCGCGGGCTGGTACTTCTTCGGCGACCCGATACCCCTCATGGGCCTGTGCCTGGTGCTGGCCGCGGCGTTCAACTTCGTCTTCTACTACTACAGCGATTCGCTCGTCCTGAGGATGAGCAAGGCGAAGTTGATTCAGGAGAGCGACAATCCTTCGCTCTTCAGGGTCGTCAGAAGCGTGGCCCAGAAGGCCAGCATTCCGATGCCCAGGGTGGGGATCGTCAACTCGCCCCAGCCGAACGCCTTCGCGACGGGGAGAGGGCCGAACAAGGCGGTAGTCTGCGCGACCTCCAGCATTCTTCAGGCTTTGACGCCCTCCGAACTCGAAGCGGTAATCGGCCATGAAATCGGGCACGTGGTCCACAGGGACGTCCTGATCTCTAGCGTCGCCGCCACGATGGCGGGCGCGATATCTTTCATAGGAAACATAGCATTGTTCTCCATGTGGTTCGGCGGAGGGAGGAACAGGAACAGCGGGTCGGCCCTCCCCCTCCTGGCCGCAGTGATACTCGTCCCGTTGGGGGCGACATTCGTTCAGCTGGGGATAGGCAGGAATGACGAATACAACGCGGACGAGTATGGCGCGAGGCTCACGAGGAACCCAGCGGGGCTCATATCCGCCCTCCAGAAGATCTCGGCCAGCGCGAAGGTCAGACAGGGAGGTCAGAACCGCTCAAGCGCCCCCTCGCCGGCGACGTCCTCGCTATGGATAGTCAACCCGTTCAAGGGAAGCTCGATGATGGAACTCTTCTCCACGCATCCCTCTCTCTCTCACAGGGTGGAGCGGCTCAAGAAGGTCGCCCGCGAAATGAACGTGTACGTGCCCTAGGCCGCGAGCAGCTTCAGGAAGGCGAAGATCAGGCCCACCTCGAGGACCTCGTCGGTCCCGGGTTGCTTCTTGGCAGGTTCCTCGGCCTTGGGCGGAGCTGACGCCTGCTGGGGCAGGGTCGGAAACATCGGGGCGGGGAAGAGCGCAGAACCCGAGGAGAAAGGTTGCATCCCATACTGGGCGACGGAGGCCGAAGGGACACCAGGAAAGGCGTAGGACTGTCCGGAGGTCTCCGGCGTCGCAGCCGCGGGTTGCATGGCAGCTTGAGGGCGCGGGACAGAGGCCGCACGTGATTGTTGGCTGACCCGGGGGGCAGGCCGCTGGGCGGAGCCAGTGGGCAGGTCCGGGGTCTTCTTCTTCGGGGTCGTAAGAAGCGCCGGGACGAGGAACAGGGCTCCAATCAGTGAGAGAGCGTAGTAACCCGCGATGTACCCCACGACGATGACCAGGATCGAGAAGACAAGCAGGCCGCGATTCAATTTCTTCTCCGGTCTGAGAAGGAGACGAGTGCCGTATAAGCGTTGGACTGCGGGTCCCTGGCGCGTGCCGGCCCGTCACAGGTCCCTCTACGCCGGGCGCATGCCAGGAGGTCGAGAGGCACGCTCCGCGAGCCTTCGACAGAGCACCCGGAGGGCGTCCTCCACCAGGAACCACCCGGCCGCGTAAGAGACCACGAACGCCGCAAGCCCTACCCCGACCTGGGCGACCCCCAGTCCCAGCACGACCATCGCGAAGCCTATCACCATGGTCGAGACGAGCGCGGCGAACAGAGCCTTGCTGGGCCGGACCTTCCAGAAGGCTTGGTCGGTCCTAGTGACGAACATCGTGAGGTGACCTGACACTATGAGCTTGAGGAACACGAGCGCCAGGATGACCGGAGCCCCTAGGTGGAGAACATACAGGCCCAAGTAGACCAGAAGGAGTGTCTCCCCCGCTCCGAGGCCCCCGAGGACCGCGGATATGGCGCCGATGCCCTTCATGTTCCACTTCTCAGGCCTTTGGCTGTAGAGGACGTTGTCGGTCGAGACTGCGATGATCGGCAGGTCGTTGAGGAGCGCGAGAACGATCAGCAGGAAGGCGGAGATCGGATAGAAGTGAAAGAGCAGTATCGTGGCCGTCACGAATATCAGTATCCGGAGGGTCTCTACCACCCTGTAGAGCACGTAGCTCTGCATCCTCTGGAATATCTTCCGGCCCTCCTGCATGGCGCTGATTATCGTCGAGAGGCCGGGCGCGGTGAACACGATGTCGGCGGCTGACCGGGCTGCGTCGGTCGCGCCTTCGACCGCGATCCCGGCCTGGGCCTCCTTCAGGGCTGGGGCGTCGTTGACTCCGTCCCCGGTCATCCCCACGGTGTGGCCCCTTGACTGCAGCGCCTTCACGATCGAGTACTTGTGCTCCGGATAGACGCGCGCGAAGATGTCCGCACGTTCTATCGCCTCCCAGTCCTTTGACCTGATGGCCTCCTCGAGCTGCTGCGCGGGAAGGACGTTGGTCCCGAGCCCGAGCTCGCGTCCTATCTCCCCGGCTATGGCTTCGTTGTCCCCGGTGACCATCTTCACTGCCACTCCCATCTTCTCGGCCGCAGAAATCGTCGACTTGGAGTCTGGGCGAAGGGGGTCGTAGAGCGGGATCAGGCCGTCGGGCCTCCAGCCCCCGCCTGTGTCGCTGGCGACCGCGATCACCCTGTAGCCTTTGGCAGCCAGGCGCCCCACCTCTTCCTCCAGCCGAGTCGAGCCGCCGCAGAGCGACAGGACGGTGTCGGGCTCGCCTTTCATCACCTTGAAGGAGACCCCGCCGTGCTGAACGCTCGCCTCCGTCCTCTTCCTCACAGGGTCGAAGGGCACGAAGTCCGACCGCACGTAGCCGGCGTCCGCCTTCTCCCCCAGCTCGGCGCATACCGCCTGGTCGATGGGGTCCATGTCGTCGCGCCTGGAGGCGAGTGCCGCGTTGAGCAGCACGTCTTGTGGGGCGACGCCTTCCGCGCAGACAACCTCGCCCGCCGTGAGCTTGTTCTCCGTGAGGGTCCCGGTCTTGTCGCTGCAGAGCACGTCCATGCTCGCCAGCTCCTCTATCGACGCCAGTCGGGTCACTACGGCCTTCTTGTCTGCGAGCGACAGCGCGCCCAGCGCCATCGTCACGGTGAGTACGACAGGGAGCGCGACGGGGATGGAGGCGACGAGAAGGATGAGAAAGAAGAGGACGTCATCCAGCACCGGGAGCCCGAGGACCAGGCCATAGTAGAAGACGACCAGCCCTAGGACGGCCGCCAGCCCCACGAGGAGGTAGACTATCTTGGATACCAGCCTAGACAGACCTGTGACATTGGAGGCTGAGGCCACGAGGTGAGCGGTCCGTCCGAAGTACGTGCCTGCCCCGGTGTTGACCACTAGGCAGCTCGTCTCGCCCTTCTTTACCATGGAGCCGGAGTAGACCACGTCCCCCTGGCCCTTGTCGGCGGGAAGCGACTCGCCTGTGAGGGCCGACTGGTCGACAGAGAGGAAGTCCATTCCGATGACCTTCGCGTCGGCCGGGACGATGTCGCCCATCCTCAGGCGGACGACGTCCCCGGCCACAAGCTCTCTCGCGTCTATGGCCCCCCAGGCCCCGTCTCTCAGGACCTTCGCCCTCGGCGCCAGCTTCTTCATCAGCTCCCGTACCGCATTGCCGGCGCTCCTCTCCTGCCAGTAGCCTACGACCACGTTGGTGAAGAGGAGCGCGACGATCAGCGCGAAGTCGTCCCAGTGTCCTATGGCCGCCGAGACAACGGCCGCGGCCTCTATCGCGAACGGCATGGGCCCGTAGAAGTACGAGAGCACCCTGCGGACCCCGCTCGCCTCCTTCTCCTGTATCTCGTTGTAGCCGGATGCGCCGACCCTCTTCTTCGCCTCGGCGGTGGAGAGGCCGGCCTCAGAGCTCCCGGTCTCTTTCATCGCGTCCTCTACGCTCAGTTCCTTGTAGTCGTCGGTGTCCCTCAAGCGCCGAGACCTCCGCGCTACGTGGCCTGTGCCTCTTCCTCGAGCTCGTGGAGCCCCGCAGGATCCCCGAACACCAGCAGGGTGTCGTCCTCCATTATCCTGAGGCCTTGGTCGAAGACGTTCTGGATCAGCTCGCCGCCCCTTACTATGCCGATCACATGCGCGAACTCGGCGAGGTCCTGAAGCCTCTTGCCGATGAGCTTTGAAGACTTGAAGACCGAGAACTGCGCGATCTCCTTCGTCCCCACCCGCTCGGAGAACACCAGGCCCACGAGGTCCTTGGTCGTCGCCGAGAGCGCCAGGAGGTGCCCGACCGATATCGACGACGGGACCGCGACGTCGGCGCCGGCGTTCTTGACCGTCTCCATCAACTGCTCGTCGTGGACGACCGTGATAATCCGGAGGTCAGGCCTGAGCCTCCTCGCGCTGAGGACGATCATCATGTTGTCGGAGTCCTTCTCGTGGGCCGCGATGAGGGTCGAAGCGGTTTCGACCTGGGCCTCCCTCAGGGCCACGAGTGGCCTGTTCTCGTGCTCCAGGACCGCCAGCGCCCTCTTCTTCGTCAGGGACTCGTAGATCGCAGGGTCGTGGGTGACGACGACGTAGTCGAAGCCGAGCTCGTCCAGCTTGTCCGCCACGTACCTGCCCAGGTGCGCGTACCCGAACACTATGACGTGGTTCTTCATCCTCTTGATCATGCTCCTTTCTGCCTCTCCTCTGGCCAGGTCTCCGTTCACCACCGTGTTGACCGTGCTCTGGAGGAGCGACGCGGCAGCACCCACGGAGACCACAATCATAACCATTAGCAGCAGCGCCTCGTTCCTGTTCAGGGTCAGGAAGTTCCCTCCGTTGGGGACGTACAGCCCTATCGTGGTGATCGTGGATACGGAGGCCAGGAGGGAGCTTACCAGCGGCAGGCCGCTGTAGTAGGAGAAGACCGCCGCCCCCCACGCGAACATGACTCCGAGGACCAGGATCTGCCTGTAGACGGCCCTGACGAAGACCCAGGGCGCATAGAACGTCTGAAAGAAAAGGAAGCTCACGCTTCTGGACTGGCGTTTCGGCCGCTGCCTTCCCAATCGGCTAGAGCTCAAATGATTCGGTCTTGCGGCGGGCGCCTCCGGCGTGGTTTTACGCCTTTGGAGCGCAGCGAGCCCCGCGCGCCTTTCAGGGCATCTGTCAGGTGCCGAGGGCGGGTGCCTCGCCCGGCGTGATGGCCGAGGGCCTTTTCAAAAGTGGGCCGGGGCGGAGTTGAACCGCCGACCTTGGCGCACGGCTGTTTCGCCGTATCCTGCTAGCTAGTGTCAGAGCCTGACGGGCGTGACCTGACGTCCTAACCATGCTAGACGACCGGCCCGTTGCAGGGCGGCGCCTGCGCCCGCCTTTTATGCTTAAGCGGGCCCGAGCGCGGTCAGGCCGGCCATGGCGCCGTCGGAGTCGACGATTCGCGGTGTTAAAATATCCACGCCCCGACGAAGCAGGGAGACGTTGGCCAAGAGCTCCGAACTACCGGGCTTCTACAAGATGCCGATGCAGGAGAGGCTCAAGGCGCTGAAAGAGTACGCAGGCCTTACCGACGAGGAGATGGGCGCGATCTCGAACACGGGCGGACTGCCCAGAGACGTCGCCGACAGGATGATCGAGAACGTCGTCGGAGGGATCACGATTCCTCTCGGAGTGGCTACGAACTTCAAGATCAACGGGAGGGACTACCTCGTGCCGATGGCCCTGGAGGAGCCTTCGGTGGTCGCGGCCGCGAGCAATGCGGCCAAGATGGCCAGGGTAAAGGGCGGTTTCGAAGTCACCAACACAGGGCCCGTCATGATCGGCCAGGTACAGGTGGCCAAGGTGCGCGAGCCCGAGGCTGCCAGGAAGAGAGTCCTCGCCAGGAAGGAAGAGATACTGAAGAGAGCCAACGACCAGGACCCGATGCTAGTGTCTCTGGGCGGAGGGGCGAAGGACCTGAACGTCAAGGTCCTCTCGACGCTCAAGGGGCCCATGGTGGTGGCCGAGCTGATCGTCAACACGGGGGACGCGATGGGCGCGAACGCGGTCAACACAATGGCGGAGGCGGTGGCGCCGCTCATCGAGGAGCTCAGTGAAGGGAAGGTGTACCTACGGATCATCTCCAACCTCGCCGACAGGAGGCTCGTGAGAGCCTCGGCCACGTTCCAGAAGGAGGCCATAGGCGGGGAAGAGGTCGTGGACGGCATAGTGTACGCGTACGCCTTCGCCGACGCGGACCCATACAGGTGCGCCACCCACAACAAGGGAGTGATGAACGGGGTGGTGGCTGTGGCCATAGCCTGCGGCCAGGACATACGGGCCCTCGAGGCGGGCGCTCACAGCTACGCGTCGAAGGGCGGCAGGTACAAGCCGCTGACGACGTGGGAGAAGAACCGCGACGGGGACCTCGTGGGGAGGCTCGAGATGCCCATGGCGGTGGGCCTCGTCGGAGGCGCCGCCAAGACCCATCCGTCGGCTAGGGCGGCCATCAAGATCCTGGGCGTGAAGACGGCCACCGAGCTCGCCGAGGTGATGGGGGCGGTCGGCCTTGCGCAGAACTTCGCCGCTCTCAGGGCCCTGGCCAGCGAGGGGATACAGAGCGGTCACATGAAACTCCACTCCAGAAACGTCGCCGTATCCGCCGGCGCCACCGGAGAGATGATAGACCTTGTCGCAGCGAGGATGATAGCGGAGAGGAAGATCAGGTTCGACAGGGCGAAGGAACTGGTCGCCGAGCTCTCCAAGTAGTGGAGACACAGGGTCGACCCCCAAGTTCTAAAAGGGCAGGACGAGCCCGCCTCTCAGTTTGACAGTGCCGGCTGCCCATGAGGACACGCTGGTGCCCAGGAACAGGTACGTGCTGGTGATAGCGACTGCCACCTTCGCCCTGGGCGTGCTCGAGCTGACTGGAGTCCTTCGCCTTCCTTACGCGGCCTGGCTCTCCTCGCTGTCAGGTTCGGTGATCTCCAGCGCCAGCATAGTGTCCCTGATGTCTACCGCGGGCTACGCCGGCCTCTTCGCGCTGATGGCGCTCGAGAGCGCCTCCTTGCCAATCCCGAGCGAGTTCGTTCTCCCGCTCGCGGGGTACCTCGTCTCGATTCACGCCATGAACCTCTGGGTGGCGGTAGCGGTGAGCACGGCCGCGGGCATAGTAGGAGCCCTGGCCGACTACTGGCTGGCGTTGCGCCTCGGAAGGCCGTTCGTAGTCAAGCTGCTGAAGGTCTCCGGGCTCCACAGGGAGTCGCTTGACCGGGCCGAGCGGTGGTTCGACAGGTCGGGCGAGTGGACGGTGTTCGCCGCAAGGTTCGTCCCCGGCCTGAGGAGCATCATCTCGGTCCCTGCGGGCCTATTCAGGATGGGGATCGGGTCGTTCCTCGTCATGACGGCCGCGGGGTGCCTGGCGTGGTCTGCCGTGCTGATCTACGCGGGCGACCTTGCGGGGAGCGCCGGCGCCTTCCAGTCTTCGTCTGCCCTCGCAGGCATCCTGTCGGGGCTCGTCGCCGCCATCTCCGCGGCATACATCGCCTACTACTTCCTCGGTGGCAGAGCCGGAGCTCCGGCTACTCCCGCATAGGAATTCTGACGCCCTTCTCCTTGGCCGTCTTGATCGCTTCCTCATAGCCAGCGTCGGCGTGCCTCGCCACCCCCAGGCCCGGGTCGTTGGTCAGGGCTGTCTGCAGGCGGGCGTCCGCCTCTGGAGACCCGTCGGCAAGCACGGCGAGTCCCGCGTGGATCGAGTATCCTATCCCGACGCCTCCGCCGTGATGGACGGAGACCCATGAGGAGCCCGAGACGGCGTTCAGGAGCGCGTTGAGGACGGGCCAGTCGGCTATGGCGTCCGATCCGTCCTTCATCCCTTCGGTCTCGCGGAAGGGAGAAGCCACCGACCCGGCGTCAAGGTGGTCCCGCCCGATCACTATCGGAGCCGAGATGGCGCCTTCGCGCACCATCCCGTTGATGAGCCTGCCGAACCTCGCCCTCTCCCCGTATCCGAGCCAGCAGACCCTGGCCGGCAGTCCTTGGAACTGCACCCTGTCGTGCGCCTTCTCGATCCAGCGGACGAGCGACCGGTTGGATGCGAACTCCTTCTTGACGACCTCGTCGGTGGCGTAGATGTCGTCCGGGTCGCCGGAGAGAGCGACCCACCGGAACGGGCCCCGGCCCTCGCAGAAGAGCGGCCTGATGTACTCCGGGACGAACCCGGGGATGTCGAAGGAGTTCTTCACGCCGGCGTCCGAGGCGACCTTCCTGATGTTGTTGCCGTACTCGAAGGCGACGGCTCCGCCCTTCTGGAACCCGAGGAGCGTCCTGACGTGCTTGGCTATCGAAGAGGTCGAGCGCTTGAGGTACTCGGCCTTGTCCGAAGCCCTGAGGTCGGCGGCTTCGGAGACGGTGAGCCCTTCGGGTATGTACCCGGAGAGTGGGTCGTGGGCGGCTGTCTGGTCGGTCACCACGTCCGGTCTGTAACCGCTCCGGAGGAGATCGGGGAGGACATCCGCGGCGTTGCCCTCGAGCGCCACCGAGAGGGGCCTTCCCTCCTTGGCGGCGCCTCCGACGAGGTCGAGCGCCTCCCTCGTGCTCTGCACTGCCACGTCGCAGTACTTCTTGTCCATGCGCCTCTGGATGGCCCTCCGGTCGGCTTCGACCACCAAGGCGACGCCGTCGTTCATGGTGACGGCGAGTGGCTGCGCCCCGCCCATCTCTCCGAGCCCGGCCGTGAGGACGGTCCTGCCCTTCAGCGAGCCGCCGAAGTGCTTTGCCGCGACCGCCGCGAGCGTCTCGTATGTGCCCTGGAGGATCCCCTGCGTCCCGATGTACATCCAGCTTCCGGCGGTCATCTGCCCGAACATCGTAAGCCCTCTGTCCTCCAGCTCCCGGAAGTAGGCCCAGTCGGCCCACTTGGGGACCAGCATGGCGTTGGAGATGAGCACCCTGGGCGCGGCGGGGGAAGTCCTGAAGATTCCGACAGGCTTGCCCGACTGTACAAGCAGCGTCTCGTCATTCTGCAGCCCCCTCAGCGACTTCACAATCACATCGAAGGCGTCCCAGCTTCTCGCCGCCCTGCCCGTCCCCCCGTAGACGATGAGATGGTCCGGGTCCTTGGCGACCTCCGGGTCAAGGTTGTTCATGAGCATCCGAAGTGCGGCCTCCTGGTGCCAGCCCTTGCAGGAGATTGCGCTCCCTCTAGGAGCCCTCACGGCATGCTTTTGCACGGGGCGTTCTTGGTCAAGAGATGATTTAAGACTTCGAGCCGCGTGAGTGGCGCGATAGCGTAGTGGCCCTCTTGGCCTCGGCTTTCGGGCCATTTAGAACCTAGCCGCCAGACCCTCTGAATAGTGATATAACGGCGACGCGCGTACTTCGTAAGCATGAAGACGCGAAACGTGTTGAACCTCGTGGCGATTGGTGCCATTCTGTTCGCATTCTTTGTCCCGGTCGTCAATGTCACCCTGTCACCTAAGAACTGCATCTTCTGCCCTGTCGTTGTCACCACCTACATCTCCCTGACGGACGCCACTGTGGGAATCGGAGGGGTGTATCAGGGAGGCTCCTACTCCATTGCCTTTTACTCTGTTTCCTGGCAGCTGTGACTCCGACCCGGATTCGGGCTAAGCCCAGGACTCCAAGCACATCCTCTCTTCCAGCTTCTCCGAGACGTCAGACCACGCTGTTGTCCCAAGACCAAGTCGAATGCTCCTAGCAGGGCTCCGTCCTTCGATGGTTGGGGCTCCTCACCAAGCGTCATGCGCCGGTCAGACAAAGGGTTTCGCACTGAGCGTGGGTCTCTGAGCTGTTCTCGGCCGCATGGGCCGGTCTAACATGGACAACCTTATCACAGATGATCGTCTCGCTCGCTCCTGTGGAGTCCCCAGGCCTGGCAGTGGTCAACGCTGGGGAGCTAGTGACTTGCGAGGGCAGAGGCTCGGGGGACCCGCTGGGTGTCCTGGAGGACGCCGCGTTTGTAGTCGAGGGAGGGCGAGTGTCATGGGTAGGGACAACGAAGGAATTCCGAAGAAAGTCGTTCAGCAAGCCTGCAAAGACGCTAGACGTGGGAGGGAGACTTGTCCTTCCTGGGCTCGTGGACCCGCACACGCACCTCGTCTTCGCCGGAAGCAGGGAGGACGAACTCGAGAGGAAGATCTCAGGGGAAAGCTACACCAGCATCCTGAAGGCAGGTGGAGGGATACAACGGACGGTCAGGGAGACGAGGAAGGCGACGGCCTCCAGAATCGTCAAGGAGTCCAAAGAGAGGGTCCGCCAGCTTCTCAGGGGAGGGGTCACGACGGTGGAGGTGAAGACCGGCTACGGGCAGGACTTGAAGGGCGAGCTGAAGATGCTGGAGGCCATACGGGTGCTCGCGAAGTCGGTTGACGTGGGAATCGTCCCCACGTTCATGGGCCTGCACGCTACGCCCCCGGAGTTCGCCTCCGGAGGCGACTACGTCAGATACGCGGTCAGAGAGATGCTCCCCGAAGTGGCCAGAAGGGCGTCCCGACCCAGGTTCTCCGACTGCTTCTGCGAGACCGGGGTATTCTCGCGAGACGAGTGCTCGAAGTACCTCAAGGCGTCCGCCGAGCTCGGGTTCTCGTTGAAGATCCACGCCGACGAGTTCGACGACTCAGGAGGAGCCTCGCTGGCGGCGGCGGCGTGCTGCGTTTCCGCTGACCACCTGGGAAGGAGCTCGCAGGAAGGCATCAGCGCCATGGCGAAGAAGAGGGTGACCGCGGTGCTCCTCCCGGGGACCTCCCTGTACTCCGGGATAGGCTACGCAGATGCGCGGGGAATCATCGGCCACGGCTGCTCAGTGGCGCTCGGGACCGACCTCAGCCCGAACTCCTGGGTCGAGTCGCCGCAGTTCGTGATGAGCCTCGCCTGCAACGCGATGAAGATGTCGCCCGCCGAGGCGCTGCTCGGGTTCACGAAGCACGCCGCAGGGGCGCTGGGAAGGCAGGACATCGGCGCACTAAGAGTCGGCTGCTCCGCCGACTTCGTGGTGAGCTCCCTTCCCAACTACAGGTTCATCCCGTACAGGGTCGGTGGAGACTACGTGGAGACGGTCTTCAGGAGAGGGAGGATGGTCTTCTCGGCCGAGGCTTCACGGGATCAGGCCTGACTCGACCGCGGACGACAGCTGTTCCATCTCTTCGGCCTGCGAACGGTCACCCCTGAGCAGCGGGGATCGCGCTCTTACGACCTGACAGACGTCTCTCGAGTGCCCGGACACGCCTATCTCGTCAGAGCCAAGCACGTTCGAAGCGCAGATCAGCTCTATGGCGAGGATCCTCGCCACGTTCCTCGAGACCGCGAGTGCCTTCATCCCCGCGTTCACGCCGTGGCTGGCGTGGTCTTCGATGCCGCCGGAGACGCTTGCCGGATAGGCAGACTGCGGGTAGATCTGCTTCGCGTTGTCCGCGGTGAGGGCTGTCGCCGTGTACTGAAGTATCATGAGCCCCGACTCGAGCCCGGGCCTCCCGGCCATGTACTTCGTCTCCGTAGGCGTCCGCGACAGCAGGAGGTTGATCCTGGACAGCGATATCACCCCAAGATATGACATGGCTATCGCGAGGAGGTCGAGGGCCATGGCCACGGGCTGGGCGTGGAAGTTGCCGCCGTGGAGGACGGTCCCGTCCTCCATGAGGACGGGGTTGTCCGAGACCGAGTTCATCTCCCCGACGACCACCTTCTCGGCGAAGTCCAGCGCGTCTTTCAGCGAGCCGTGCACCTGCGGCACGCAGCGCAGGGAGTATGGGTCTTGCGGGACAGGCTCGGGCCTGAGCCTCTGGCTGTCTCTGAGCATCGTCCTCAGCCGCTTCGCGACGTAGTCCTGCCCTGCGTCGGCCTTCACCCCCATCAAGCGCTCGTCGAACGACTGCGAGCACGCCCCCATCACTTCGCACGCGAGGGCCACGCACGAGTCGGCGGCCTCGAGCAGGACCCTACCCCTGTTGACCGCGGTGCACCCGAGGGACGTCGTAAAGCAGGTGCCGTTGATCAAGGAGAGCCCCTCCTTGGCCTGCAGGACGACCGGTTTGACCTTGGACGCGGCGAGGGCCCGTTTCGAGTCCATGAGCCTACGACGATAGTACGCCTTGCCTTCTCCCACGGCTGTAAGCGCCATGTGCGCCGAAGGCGCCAGGTCCCCGGAGGCCCCGAGGGAGCCGAACTCTGGGACGAGAGGGGTGACGCCCTTGTTGATCATGTCCAGGAGGACCTGTGCTATCTCTACGCGCACTCCGCTGTTTCCTTTGAGGAGGCTGTTGAGCCTGATGAGCATGGCCGCCCTTACGACCTCGGTCGGCATGGGCTCCCCCACGCCGTTGGCGTGGCTCCGTATCAGGTTGAGCTGAAGCTCCTTGAGGTTGCCCAGGCGGATCGCCTTGCTCGACAGAGAGCCGAACCCCGTGTTGACCCCGTAGACTATCTCGCCCCGCGCCAGCTTCTGCTCGAGTACGACGCGGAACTTCTCCATCCTCTTGAGGCTCGAGGGGCTCGCCCTGACCTTCTCCCCCTTCTCCGCGACAGCCAGGGCCGACTCGAGCGTCAGGGACTGGCCGTCGATGGTGACGGGCATCTGACGCCACCCCCTCACCCAGCCCAATATGAAGGCACACGTTTTATTTCAAGCCGGACCGGGTCAGCGGCGTTGAGGACGCCGGCCGACTACCCCCCGCCCAAGTACTCCGACCCCGACGACCTCAGGCTGACACGGCTCATCGAGAGCGCCGACAGGAGCGCGCCTAGGGCGGTCAACATCCTCGGGGTCCCGTTCGACGGCGCGGTGCTCGGGAGGAGAGGGGCCGCGGAGGGACCCGCGGCCGTGAGGCTTGCGATGTCCGGGTTCTCGAACTACTGCGTCGAGCTGGGGCTCGGCCTGACCGGCAGCAGGATCTTCGACCTCGGTGACATCTCCTTCCATGACGGTGAAGACGTAGTCAGTGCGCACGAGACGGTCGAGAAGGAGGTCGCAGAAGGCGTCAGGGAAGGCTCGCTGCTCGTCCTGGTCGGCGGAGACAACAGCGTCTCGCTTCCGGCGCTGAGGGCGATGTCCAAGCGCTATGGAGAGGTGGGGCTCGTCGTGATCGACTCGCACTTCGACCTCAGGGGGAGGATAGGCGGGAAGCCGACGAGCGGCTCGTCCTACGGGCTGGCCATAGAGGAAGCAGGGCTGGACCCCCACAGGGTGGCAGAAATAGGCATCCACGGGTTCCTGAACTCTGAGGCCTACGCCAGAAAGGCCGAGAGGCTCGGAGTCAGCGTCTTCACGGCGTCAGACGTGAGGGAGAAGGGCCCGCGCGGGATCGCCAGAGAGGCGTACAGAGTCGCCGCGAAGGGGGCGCGGGCGGTGTACCTGAGCGTAGACCTCGATGCGGTGGACCTCGCACAGGTGTCCGGGGTGAGCGCGCCTAGCGTAGGAGGCATCACCCCCAACGAGCTCTGCGAGATCGTCTTCCGGGTGTCGTCCGGGGACAAGCTGGTGGCAGCCGACATCGTTGAGCTGGCCCCCAAGCTCGACCCGACCGGCAGGTCCCAGATTGTAGCGGCTACGACTCTGGTTTACATGGCCGCCGGGTTCAAAGGCAGGAAGGGCACGGGCAATACTAAATAGCGTTCAGGAGGCCTGCGCTCTCATGGCCGATGTCGGCGTTGTCTCTCCCACGAACATCGCCCTGGTGAAGTATTGGGGGAAGCATCCTCGCTATCCCGGACTGTTCATTCCTACGAAGAGTTCGATATCGCTGAACATCGCGTCGTTCACGACTCGGACGAGGCTGAGGACCAAGAAGGGCACCAACGAAGTCAGGTTCTCGCTGAACGGCAGGAAGGTCGGCGAAGAGGAGGAGGAGTTCGCATACGTTAGAGACTTCTTCGGTCGGCTTTCGACGCGCTACAGGTTCGCGAAGAGGTATTCGTACCTCATCGAGTCGCGCAACAACTTTCCCACCGCCTCAGGGTTCGCCTCTTCAGCTTCAGGCTTCTCCGCGCTGGCCGTAGCATTCGCGCGTGCCATGGAGGAACAGGGAGAAACGCCTCGACTTGGCGACCGCGATGTGTCGGTCATCGCCAGGCTAGGGTCTGGCTCGGCGACCAGGTCCGTGCCCTCCAAAGGAGGGCTTGTGATCTGGCACAGAGGATACGACGGCGCCCGCAACGACGACGACGCGTCGGCAGCCTCCTTCGCGGAGTCACTCTACAGACCTAGTCATTTCGCCGAGCTGGCTCTGATATGCGTCAACGCGGGTGGTGGTCAGAAGAAGGTCAAGAGCAGGGCAGGGATGGACGAGAGCGTCAAGACGGCCAAGGGCTACTGGTCCTGGGTCGAGAATGAGGAGAAGGAGCTGCTCCCTTCGATGCTGCGCACGGTAAGGAGGAAGGACTGGGCCGCGATGTTCGGCCTCGTGAGAGAGGCTTCAGATAACTTCCACCGGGTCTGTCGGGAGACCAAGCCCCCGATCGCCTATCTGAACGACACGAGCAGGAAGATAGTCCGGCTGGTCGGACCCCCTGAACAGGCCGCATACACCTTCGACGCCGGACCCAACGCGGTGGTGATAGCCCTGAAGGACCGGGCCAAGGGGCTGAGGAGCGCGCTCGCGGGCCTGGTGGGCAAGAGGAACGTCGTCCAGTCCGCCGTCGGCGCCGGACCCGTCGAGGCCTGAGGCGAGTTGGCTCCCTCGAAGAAGACGGGACGTGTCAACGTGCCGGGCAAGATCCTGCTTCTGGGAGGCTACACCGTGCTGGAGCCGACCAGCCCAGCGCTGTCCCTCGCGGTGCTCGACGCGCGAGGAAGGGGGGTGACAACGTCAGTCGAGAAGGGTGCGAGAGACGTGCTCGTCTCTGACGAGTTCGGCGTCAGGAAGGAGATCAGGTCGCCGGAGGTAATCCGCGAAAACGTGGCGGCCTCCGCCTTCTACATGGCCAAGGCATATCTCGAGTCAAAGGGGCTCGCTGGCCACTGGGAGGTCAGGGTCCGCAACAGCCCCATGTTCGGGGGGAGGTTCAAGTCAGGCCTCGGGAGCTCCGCGGCCTCGACCGTCGCGGTCGTCGAGTCTCTGTTCAGGGCCAGCCGCTTGGACCCGCGGTCTCAGGGAGAGACGATACACAAGCTCTCGCAGTACGCATACGCAGCCTATGCCGGGAGGGCCGAGTCCGGCTTCGACATCGCGACCTGCGCCTACGGCGGCAGCATAGTGTACACCAGGTTCCTTCCAGACTCGATCGAGCTCCCTGGCAATCTCAAGGCGACGGAGGTCTTGGAGAGGCTCCTCCGGTCTTTGGGAGGGGCGTGGCGCGGTCTGAAGGTGGAGAAAGCGCGCGTCCCGGCCAGGTTCTCGATGCTGTTCTTCAACATCGAGGGCGCGAGAACGTCCACGACAAGCAACGTCGGCGCTGTCATGGGCTGGAGGGCGACGCACGGGAGGGAGTATGCAAGCCTAATCAGGGCGCAGAGGCTTCACGAGCTCGCCGGGATTCGGAGCTTTCAGAGGGGCGAAGACGACGAGCTTCGGGCGCGGGTCAGGAGGGCGAGGGAGATCCAGAGGAAGCTGCAAGCCCTTGTGGCTGCAGAACGGGCAGACTTCGACCTGATAGAGCCGCCGGTCCTCACCAAGCTAATCGAGCTGGGCGAGTCGCTGCCTGGGGTAGTCGTCGGAAGGTGCCCCGGCGCGGGAGGGTGGGACGGCCTGGCGTTCGTCACAGACAAGAACGAGCTCAAGGAAGGCACTCCATCCAAGATCGTTGCGGCCGCGAAGGAAGATGGGCTGGCCCTCACTCGCATACGGCTAAGGCTCATATGAGCCGCCCGAACGTTCTGGGGCGAAGCCTCCGCGTCTCGGAGCGCGAGCGGCGTCGACAGACTAATTAGACGTCGGCAGGGCGCCGTTGCAGGTCGTCAAAGCTGGTGACTGCCATGGACTCTGACTGGCGCCGCCGACTCCTGCCCGCTCTCGGTCTATCCCTGCTCGCCCTGCTGGCCTTCGGAGAGCCGATGGCGGCGGCGCAGACGAACTCCACGAGCAGCTACCCGTCTCCCGCCGTCCCATCTTGGCTGAACACCGGAAGCAACGCCTGGATGCTTACCGCGGCGACGCTGGTCGGCCTCATGAGCATCCCCGGCCTCGCCATATACTACTCTGGCCTCACGAGGAAAAAGTTCGCGCTGAACACACTGATGATGACATTCTATGGGTTTGCTGCCGTGATGGTCGTCTGGGTCCTCGCAGGATATG
This sequence comes from Nitrososphaerales archaeon, assembly GCA_030039795.1. GTDB lineage: Archaea > Thermoproteota > Nitrososphaeria > Nitrososphaerales > Gagatemarchaeaceae > UBA183. The sequence goes on from JASHUU010000088.1 coordinate 16,895, forward strand.
ACCTAGGATTCGGAGCGGCGTCGATATCGATCGGCTACAAAGGGGTCAGCTACGGCATAATCGGGACGCTCGGGTCGGTCGCGCCCGGCCTGACCGAGGGCTCGAGGGCTCTCGTCGGCCCGCTGCAGGTCGCCCTCAACATACCCACTTCCTCCCTGGTGTGGTTCCAGTTCGTCTTTGCCGCAATCACTCCGCTGCTGTTCATCGGCGCCATAATAGAGAGGATGAGCTTCAAGGCATGGCTTGTAATCGTACCCGTATGGTCCCTCCTGGTCTACTCTGTGCTGGCTTACTGGATGTTCGCCGGCGGGTGGCTGAACCAGCTTGGCGCCGTCGACTTCTCCGGCGGCTATGTGATTCATCTGTCCGCCGGGGTGGCCGCGCTGGCCGCGGCCCTCGCGGTGGGCCCACGAGAGATGGGCAAGAGGAACGTGAGGCCCAACAACCTGGTGTTCGTGCTGATAGGCGCAAGCATCCTCTGGCTTGGCTGGATGGGTTTCAACGGCGGTGACCCATACGGAAGCACGATCGACGCCTCCATAGCGATTCTGAACACGTGCCTGGCCGCTGCCACGAGCGTGATCGCCTGGATGTGCATGGACATGAGGAAGTTCGGAAAGGCCAGCTTGATCGGCGCCTGCACAGGGGCGATTACGGGGTGCGTGGCCATCACCCCTGCAGCCGGGTACGTCAGCGGATGGGGCGCCTTGATAATCGGCGTCTTCGCCGGAACCATCCCGTGGCTGGCGCTGTACAAGCTGATGCCGCGGCTCAAAGTGGACGACGCGCTGGGCGTCTTTCCTGGGCACGGCGTCGCCGGGCTCGTGGGCGGCCTTCTTACCGGGGTCCTAGCCGACCCGAGCGTCACAAAGTTTGTCGATCCCGGCCTTACTGGCGCGGCGTTCGGCAACATCTACCAACTTGAGGTTCAGGCGTTCGCGGCGGCCGTGACAATCGCCTACACCTTCTGCGTCACGTATGCCATCTTCAGGGTGGTCGGAAGGTTCATTCCGCTTCGGGAGACCGAGCCGACCCTGAAGATAGGCGACCTGTCGATTCATGGCGAAGTGGCGTACCCCGAAGAAGACTAGAGCCTGAGCGCGCTCGGGCTGGCCACAGCGGGAACCTGACTCCGCGCGGCGGAGCCTCGCACGCAAGGTCGCGTGGTCGGGCCGTGAAGCCGGAGGGGCGCGTCCCGCTTGCCTAGACGCGCCCTTCAGCAGACAAAGACGTCCTGCCAAGTATATTCTGATTTACTTGGCTGGCGATTTAGATAAAGAAATATATACCATAGTCGCCTGGGGAGTATAGGCGGGTTTACTTGAGCGAAGACATCGACGACGTCCGGGAGGAGCTTCGGGACGAAATCCGGGCGCTGAAGGAGGAGATCAAGAAGGAGGTTTCAAGGGCGCTCGAGAATCCGCACGCAGGCTCGATAAGGGTCGACCTGCACAAGGACGACATCTCTCAGACGGAACCTTCCTCCGTCGTGGTCAAGGACCTCGTCAAGCTGATCAGGGACGATGTGAAGTCAAGCCTCGCAACCCGCGGGGAGCTCGCCGTGGACGAACTTGTCGAGGGCATGCCCGAGGAGTCGGCTGCTGGCCTCCTGAAGTCACTCGCGAACACGGAGAGGCTCAAGATTGTCAAGATGCTGTACTCGTCGAAGAGGACGTTCTCTGACTTCAAGGCATCAATCGGGCTGGAGGCCCCGTCGGTTAACCATCACCTGAAGAGCCTGCTCAACATGGGGCTCGTGGCGCACAGCGACGAGGGCGGGTACGAACTCACCAAGAGAGGGAGGTTGCTCGTGCGGACGCTCGCCCTGATCAACGAGGCGCTCGGAGGAGAGCAGGTTGATTAGGATAGGTCAGGAGTCGGGCGCGACTTGGGCGACCAGGAGGCTCGCCAAGGCGGCCGCCGGGATGGCGGCAATACTCCTGGTTGTGTGGCTGTTCCGCGGTATCCTGAAGGTGGACAGGTACTCGTACGACATGCTGCTCGCCAGCTTCTCGCTGATCTTCGTAGGCGCTGCCTTCAGCACCCGGACCAACTCGGGAGCCGCGCGCGCGGTTTCGAGCTTCCTGTCCAACGTGGCGCTGGCGTCCATCCTGGTCATCATCCTCATCTGGCTCCTGGAGTGGATCGCGAACGCCAAGTACTTCCCGGCGCAGCTCGCCAACGCGGTCCCCGAGGTGGCCATAGTCGCGCTGATAGCCATACTCGGCGCGTTCGCGGCGCACATGTTCGCGCCGAGGCGAGGACAGGCGTCGGTCTCGTATCCGCTCTTCCTGCTCCACGCTGGCCAGGGGCCTACCGTTGGGGCGGCGAAGGTAGCGGCGAAGAAGGACTCGGCGGCGGCGGTCGTGAAGAAGTCTGGGAAGGTGGTGGGCTGCGTGGTCCTGGGAGACGTCCAGGCTTCGTTCGACACACCGATGGGCGTCTTGAACGCATCTCTGGCCGGGCCGGTCAGCTCTGCATGGGTGCCCTTCGAGGGCGAGAAGCTCAGCAAGGGCGAGGCGCTGAAGGCGACGGGGAAGACTGCAGACCAGCTTCTGGGAGAGGCACGTGGGGCTGCCCCTGCTCCGGTGGTCTTCAAGAGGAACTCGGTCGACCTGCCCTTCGTCCACGTCGAGGAGGACGAGTTCGAAGCGGTCACCGAGGTGGGACCGATTAGAGTAAGGAGCGACCCGGACGGCGAGCAGGTAAAGATAGGCCCGCTAACGATCGACTCTGACGAGCAGCCCAAGGACCGCAAGAGGTGGTTCGTCAAGGGGGCGGGCGACACCTACGTGAGGTCTACGGACGGTCGCCTCTTGGCGAAGTGGAATGGCAGCCTGCTCTCGCTCGAGGGCAACTCGATGAAGCTGAGGTCCGGCTCCGACGGCTTCTCCTACACGCCAGCCGAGGTGATGACCGAGTCGCCGCTCCACACGCTCCGGGTCACGCAGGACAAGGTGTCACTGGACACCAGGAAGTTCACGCTGAAGATAGCGGGAGACACGGTCGTGCTCAGGACGGAGGAGAAGACCAGGACCACCGACTCCAAGGACTTCGCAGGCGACCTCAGGGCTCTGCTGACGGAGATGGCCAAGAAGCAGGTGAGAGACGTGATGGAGGAGGTGCCGATAGACCTGAACGAGATGCTGGCGGCTACTGAGGAGGTGCTCGCAAGGCATGGTTGAAGCGGTAGAGGTTGAGGCGCTCTCCAAGGTCTACAAGAACGGGACCAAGGCGCTGCAGGGCATGTCCCTGAAGGCGGAGAAGGGCCGCCTCCTCACGGTCATCGGGAGGAACGGGGCAGGCAAGACGACCATGGTCAGGGTCCTGACCACGCAGCTGGTCCCGAGCTCTGGGACGGCGAGGGTGCTCGGGGTGGACGTCGTGGCGGAGCCCGACAAGGTCAAGCCGCACATCGCGTTGGTCCCCCAGGAAGCGCAGACCAACCAGTCGATGTCCCCTTGGGACTATGTGTACTACCTTACGAAGCTGGAGGGCGTCTCGTCCGGGGAGGCGAAGTCGAGGGCGATAGACGCGCTGCAGCAGGTGGGCTTGGAGAGCCTCTCGAACAAGCCGTGCTATTCGCTCTCAGGCGGGGAGAAGAGGAGGGCGATAGTCGCCGCAGCTATAGCCTCGGGCGCCGAGGTGCTCTTCCTCGACGAGCCGACGACGGGGCTGGACCCCATCATCCGCAGGCAGATTTGGTTGTCCCTCCGCAAGATGGTGGAGAAAGGCCGCACAATAGTTCTGACCACTCACCTGATGGAAGAGGCGGAGATGGTCTCAGACAGGATCGCGGTCGTGGACCACGGCTCGCTCGTCACCTCTGGGACGCCCTCCGACATCAGGTCGTCGATCACGGCGAAGGCGAGGGTGGTCCTGCGGGGGAGCCACGCCGACGGTTTCGAGTCGTATGGAGAGCTCGTGAAGCTCGGAGACAGGGAGATCCTCTATCTCGACAGGGAGGAGACGGCCAACGAGGTCGTATCGGCCACGCTGTCCAAGGGGCTGAGCGCAGAAGTGTCACCAATCACGCTGGAGGACGTGTTCTACAAGCTGCTGGGGGGTCAGATGGAATGAAGCTGTTCTCAGACGCCTGGACGATAGCCAAGATGAAGTCGATACCCGACCTGAAGCGGAATCCTCTCACGCTCGCGATTCTGCTGCTCCTGACGGGAGGCATGCCTCTCACGTTCGTGTACATGTTCGGGGGGGCGGCGAACCTCCCGAACGGGCTCGTGGGCGCCTTCGTGTCGTCGGCCCCCGCACTGGCGCTGTTCGCGAGCGCTCAGGACATCAACTTCGACAACTTCACGAAGCTGAGGCAGATATTCGTCTCGAAGCCTATCCGTCCGATGTCGTACGTGCTAGGGGCATCCCTCTCCTCGCTTCTGTACTCCGCCCCTGGGGTGATCCTGTTCGGCGCACTGCTCATGCAGAGAGGGCTCTTCACGCCGGCGTCGGCCGTGGTGGCGGTGGGCGCGATGCTGCTGGGCTGGGTCGTGGTGAGCTCCATGGGGTTCATAATCTCGGGGTACCTGATCAACGCGAGCCCGTACAGCATGAACGCGATCATAAACCTGCTCGCGTTCGGACTGGCGTACATCACCCCAGTGTACTATCCTGCGAGCTCCCTAGGCTCGCTCGCTTGGATCTCGGCTTTCCTCCCGATCTCCGCGGCGGCCAACATAGTAAGGTCCCTTGGAGGGATAGCGCCGATGGGAAGCCTTACGGCGATGAGCTGGGCGGCGCTTGTCATCGAAGGAGCGCTGTTCTCGCTGGTCTTCGTGGCGAGGTCAAAGTGGAGAGAGAGTTGATGCCGGCCGCTGGCGGACCTGCCTTGGGCCGCCATGGCCTAAGGCCCTCGTCAACCGGCACGGCCGGCGCCGAGTGCGGAGCCTGGGCTAAGTCAAGGTGAGCTTCGCCTGGACATGCGGGTCAGGGCGTCATCGAGACTCTTCGCGGGGTCTGACTTCCCTGAGCCTGGCCTGAAGCCGCACGACCCCGAGTCGTGGAGCCTTGAGAACGCTTGGTAGACGAAACTGACAGCCCACTCGCCGCCAGGACTTGAGGCCAGCAGTCTAGAGGGGAACCGACCCCCTGGGAGAAGGCTAAGAAGCGTTGGAATTGCTGCAGACCCACTCAGGACTTCTCCGTCGGGAGCGACCAAGTGAAATGAGCGGTGCCTGCGGGACGCCGGAATCCGGTCAAGAACTCCCTCGGAGTCCGCCTGGGCGAGCGGGATGGGGGCGATTCTCTGATAAGAGTCTAAGAAGACGACCGCACGCTTGAAATTGGCGCACGGGCCGCAGTCGGCGTCGTACGCCAGAAGGTATCTGCGCAAGACGGTTGCGTCATCATGGTCCGTCCTATAACCCTCTCCACGGGCGACGTATAGTGGGGCGGTTGCCGCGATGCGTGCGCGCTACCGGCGGCCCGCAATCTCTGCGGGCGCATCAGGCTTGACTGGCGTGAAGAGAAGCAACTCGTCGCGGCTCCGATAGAACTCCAGTGAGGGTCGGACCTCCGCGTTGTCTGCGTATGGTCCGAGCGACCTTACGAAGTCGCCGAACAGTGCCGGCAGCCTTCCTTCGCGAACCACCCTCTCCCAGCCCACCACCCGTCGTCTGGCGTACCTTCCTCCAGGAATCAACCCCGACTCCAGTTGCATCGCTCCGGGGTCGTCGCCGTCAAGCATCTTGACACATGCGTAGTACTCCTCTTCGCCGTTCGCAAGCATGCGGAAGGTTCCATAGAACCTGCGGCCCTTCAGTGAAGGCAACTTGGACTCCAGGAGGCTGAACGCGGCCGACGGACCTCTGCCCTTCATGTCTGCTCTGACCCTCATGACTGGAATCTCCTGCAGTTCGACAATCGAATCCATCAAGGACTTGTTTTCTGCTCGTTGAATATATGAATTGGGACGCCGTCGCGGCGAGCCAGCCGAGGCGTCGTGGAACTAATCCACGTCCGAGTCCTTCGTCGGACCTTGCCCGGACGCGATGTAAGCAGGTCGTTGAGTTCGAGTCGGGCGATGGAATGTCACTCGACGGAGTGGAATGTCTGTGCCGAACGTGTCAGTCCTTTCTGTCTTCGGCCGTCCTGCGCGAGAAGACTGCGGTGGCCGGGATTTGAATTCTCGAGTCACTCATCGTGACTTCCCGAGTTAGTAGCGTGGCAGGCTACTGTCCTGGACCAGGCTAGACGACCACCGCTCGTTTCAGCTCGCGCCATTCTGGAGGTTAAAAGGTTGATGAGTCAACGGATCTTCGTTCCGGGCGGGAGCTGCCTGTCAGGCGTCAAGACGGCCAGCTGCGTCTCGTTGAAGGCCGCGAGGAGCATGCACTCGGAGACGACACCGGCGACGGACTTCGGCTCTAGGTTGGACACCGCCACGACCAGCTTACCGGCCAGGTCTTCAGGAGCGTAGAACTCTTTGATCCCAGCGACGCACTGCCTTGTGGTCCCTTCGCCCAGGTCGACCGTCAGCTTGTACATGGGCTTGCGCGCAGCTGGGATGTCCTCTACCGCGACAACGCGCCCGACCGTCAGCTCGACCTTGGCGAAGTCATCTATTGAAATCGACATGCTGAGTTCAGCCGGAGTTCGGCAGTTAAGCGTTGCAGGGCGGCAGGGGCGAGTTCAGCAGAGCTTTGGTTCCGGCGCGACTCTAATTCTTTTAACCCGTGGGCCGAAGCCTGCCTCGTGGGCCGGTCGTCTAGTCTGGTAGGATACAGTCCCAACGTCCAATCCCTTGGCAAAGAAATCCAGACTGGGAGAGGTCGGGGGTTCGAGTCCCATCGCCTTGCCGGCGGCGGGCGAGTCTCCCCCCCGGTCCACTGTCTTCGTAATCTTCTCGTCAGGGGCTGGCCAGACCTTCGGCCCGCACCCGAGACTTCAGCGCGCCGCTGACCGCCCTGACCAGTACGTACAGCCCGAAGGCTTCCGCGGTTATGAAGAAGCTGACAGGGTACCCGGCGTAGTAGGAGATGAAGAGGCCCGACCAGGTCGTGGCCAGCGCGATTATGACGGATGCGATGATCGCCCGCTGTGGCTTCTTGGCCAAGTAGGAGGCGGTCGCGGCTGGTGTCACCATCAGCGAGAAAATAAGCAGGACCCCAGTCACCTGTACGGCGAACGACACCGAAACTGCCACGACCAGCATGAAGGCCATTCCGAGGAAGAACATGGGCAGGCCCTTTGCCTCGGCAACATCCTCGTCCAGTGAGGCGAAAAGAAGTGGTCTGTAGAGAAATGCGACCGCGAGAAGGACCCCGACACAGGCGTATGCCGTCAAGTACACCATGGATAGGCTCACGCCCAGTATCTCACCAAACAGAATGGAGTACGCCTCGGTGTCAAACCCGCTGTAAAGACTGAGGAAGAGGAGTCCCAGTCCGAGTGAAAAAGCCAGGACGATGCCAATCTGCGTGTCGCGGTTGGAGGCGCGGCGACCAAGTATCGCTATCCCGATGCCGCCGAGGATAGAGCCTGCGAGGAGACCGTATATCGGCTCTATGTCCACGAGGATGACCGCCGCGGCCCCCGCGAACCCGATCTCAGAGAACGCGTGCGCCGTAAAAGCCGACCGCCGGAGGACGACGAAGTAGCCCGTGACCCCTGCAACGACGGCGATCAGGGTGCCAGCGTAGAAGGCATTGCGCATGAACGCCCAGCACGCGATGTTCTGTATGTCGGCGAAGATGTTCCATCTGAAGACCAGGGTAGAGAGCGCGCAGACCTCGGTCATAGCATGTCCCCGTGGTGCTCCTCGACTCCTATTATCGCGACGTTCCCATGGGGGTCTCGCAGGACTTCGATCTCGATTCCATACAGCTCGCTGAGGCTCTCCGAGGTCAGGACCTTGCTCGGGGGACCCGTCGCCACCTTTCCATTGGCGATGTACATGACCTTGTCGAGATGTGGCATGAGCGGGTTGATGTTATGGGCGATCAAGAGCGCCGTGACTCCCCGGTTGCGGACGACGTCGTTGACCAGGTGTAGAAGTTCTGTCTCGCGCCTGATGTCAAGGTTCGAGAGCGGCTCGTCGAGCAAGAGGACGTCTGGGTTGCTCACCAGCGCCTCTGCGAGGAAGATCCTCTGGAGCTCTCCCCCCGAAAGGACGCCGAGCGGTCGGCGGGCGATGTCCTCGCTCCCTACCGCGTCCATGGCGCGCTTGGCAGCCTTACTGTCCCAGTGGGAGAATGGATTGAGCCCCCAGCGCTTCCCCGACGCGCCGAGTCTGACAAGCTCCTGAGACTCGACGTTCGTGTCCGAGTCGATTATGTGGCGCTGAGGAACATAGCCTATCCGGTCGTTGCCCTTCTTCGGCTTCGAGCCCAGTATCGTGAGGCTCCCGCTTATGGGAGGCTGCAGGCCCAGGAGCATACGGAAGAGCGTCGTCTTACCGGCCCCGTTGGGCCCTATGACGGCTACGAACTCTCCTCTTCCGAACGAGAAGCTCGCGTTCTTCCAGACGACCTTTCCGCGGTATCCTGCGGTGACGTCCTCTCCGACTATGAGGTCGGAAGAGCCGCCAGTCTGCCTCGTCGCGGCCCCTGTTGTGCTCATTGCTCTGGTTTCTCGGCGCTTCCCTTCAGGTCAGTTGCCCAACTCGACTGAGTTGATACAGTTTTGGAGCTGAGCCACTTCCCCTCCCTGCCATGCCTGGAACGTCAGGGTAGGCGGCTGGACGGTCTCCGAGACATCGGCGAACGGAATCTGGTACTGGGTGGCAATCTCCTTTATCGTCTGCGTGATGGGCATGACTGTCTGGATGTTGTACTCCAGGCACTTGATTGTCGCGTTCCCCGCCGAGAGCTGGTGCTCCATCGTGGCGATGTCGGCGGGTGAAGGGTCGTTCCCTTCGGCGACGGCGAACATGAAGCCTACAGGCGTGGCGATGTTCAACCCTGTGGCGTTGGCGAAGAACTGCACGATGCTTTCGGTCGCCTCTATGGTGACATTGCCCGAGTAGTCCCGTAGCACGTCCTGGACCACCGTCGAGGACGCCCCGCCGTACTGAGCCCTCATCGCGTCTTCCGCCTTCATGTATGACTGGTATAGCGAGGCGTTCAGGCTGGCGTAGTTGGCCTCGAAGTACGCCCTGTCTGCCGGGTCGATCCTTACGAGGGCCTTGTACATCGCGTGGACGGTGTCGTTCACGTACCAAGGACTGTACCAGAGGTGCGGATTTATGTTCGCGTAGGTCGCCGGAGTGTTCGGAAGGCCCACTATCTGTTGGGCGTCCAGCACAATCTGTCCGGGTGTGTTGCTGGCGTTGATGAGCAGCGACGCCCAAGTGTCGTATTGCATCCCGTTGATGATGACGAGTTGCGCGTCTGCGACCGCTATCGCGTCGGCCGGGTTCGCCTCGTACTGGTGAGGGTCGGTGTTCGGGTCCGACACTATGCTCGTGACGTTGCCGTGCACTCCTGCGAGTTGGGAGACCAGGCTTCCCCAGAAGTTCTCGGCGGCGACGATCTGGATAGGCGCCTCGGCACCCGTCGTGGTGGAGGGAGTGGTGGTGGAAGAGGACCCCTTCGGGACGTACATGGCGGCGGCGACCCCGCCTACGATCAGCGCCGCCACGACCACGGCCGCGACAACGATGCTAGTCTTCACCTTTGACGCGATTCCCTCCGTGCGGTCGATTATTAAGACGACTGTGAATAGCTAATAGGAACAGCGTAAGCCCTTTTAATGAGTTAATAATGGCTGTGGCATGCCGATAGTCAGCGTCTCGCTTCCCGACCAGATGGTCCAGGCCATGGACGAAATCCAGGGCTCGGTCGGGTTCGCCGGCAGGTCAGAGCTCGTCAGAGCCGCGATACGGCTCCTCCTCGACGACACCCGGGAGAAGAACGCGCTTCGTGGGCCCACCTCGGCGGTCATAGTGGTCAGCCACGACAAGGACGACGAGGAGCCTGTGACCAGGCTGAAGCATAGGTTCGAGGACATAGTGAAGACGCACGTGCACTGCAAGGTCTCGCACGAGGACTGCGTCGAGGTCTTCGTGCTAGCCGGCGACGGCGGGCAGGTCGCCAACATGACCAAGGAGTTCCAGAAGGAGAAGAAGATCCGCAGCGTCAAGCTCCTCCCTACGTAGCGGCTGCAGGCTTTCATCTGTGGAGCTGGCCGGGAGGAGAGGAGTTCGAGAGCTGGGCCACCACAGCCGACGCCAGGAACAGGAGCAGCCCTGCCACTATGAACGTGATGTAGAAGCCGAGGTCGATGGACACGAACCCCGACAGCAGGGCCCCCACCATGCCGGCCACGCCCACGACGGCAGAGTAGACGCCCAGCGAAGAGCCCGCGTTCCTCCCCTGGACGGTGTTGAACATCATCGTGTTTGCCGAAGTGTAGTAGATGGCGAAGGCCAGCCCGCTCGCGACCGGATAGAAGATGAGTGCCGGGACTAGGAAGAGGGGGTCCGCGAGCCCCAGCGCCGCGACGCCGAGCAGGATGTAGCACGCGCCCCTGAGGACCAGCCCCTGGACGGAGGTGGTGACCAGGGGCCTCTCGCTTATGAAGCGCCCCGCGACCTGGAAGGTCAGGGTCTGGACCACCATGCCCAGAAGTATCACGACGAATATCGCGTTGTCGCTTAGCGAGTACTTCTCCATGGCAGGGACGAACACCGTGTTGAACAGGCCGCCGGAGAAGTAGAAGAGCACCGTCGAGATGTAGAAGAGCGGGACGTAGCTGGTGAGGCTGGAGCGGAGGCCACCGAAGGCGCGTCGGAAGTCCGACATGCGGGGGACTTCCAGGAAGAAGAGCGGATGGGCCAGGAGCCTGCTGAAGAGGCTCTGCTTTCCCAGGGCGACGTTCTCCCGCTCGAAGACGAAGGCAGGCTCCGATATCATCAAGAAGGCGAAGCCTGCGGAGGCGAGCCCGAAGAGGCCCAGGGGGACGAACAGGAGGGCGAGGCGGGTGGGGAGGACGTCGGTCCATGCGGTGCCTATCAGGAGTCCTAGGACCGTGCCGACTCCAGACACCATGGAGAGCCGAGCGAATGCCTCGGCCCACTTGTTCTTCGGTTCCGTCTCCATGATGAGGAGGTTGAGCGGGCTGGCTGAGGCGACGGAGATGAACGAGATTGCCGAGTACCTCGCGATGGTGCCGGCGGTCGTCCGGTCCAGGTAGAACGACACGAGCACCGCTCCGAGGAGCGCGTAGCTCCCCACCACGAGCGCGCGCCTCTTGTGCAGCCTGTCCGTGGCGAACCCCCAGAAGATCGCAGCGGGTATGCTGACCCCGTTGAACACCGCGGCCGCGAGGCTGCTGTATATCGTCCCCAGGGTGATGCCGTTAAGCTGGATCAGGTAGAGAGTGACGAGGGTGCCCAGCGGGCCCGTGGCGAGGGCGATGGGCAGGGTCGAGTAGACCCAGTTCAGCCTCTTGGCCTTGCCTTCCCTGCTCACTGTCACAGCCTTCCTGCCCGTCGGTTCATGTGCGTTGCCCGAGGAGAGACGATACAGAAAACTGAATTAGAGCATGCCGGACTCGCTCCCGATGGCGCTGTTAGGCAGGAGGCTTGCGGTCGCCATTCCTGACACCGTGCTCGAAGAGAAGTCTTCGCTGCGCGACAAGACAGGCAAGCTCGGGGCGATGGCGCGGGCGTTCGCGATCTACGGGGTCGACCTTGTCGAGGTGTTCAGAGACGAAGGCGGGAGGGGCGAGGCTGAGCTTGTGAGGAAGGTGCTCGAGTTCCTTGAGACGCCCCAGTATCTTAGGAGGAGGCTCTACCCTCTGGATGAGGCGCTCAAGTACGCCGGCGCGCTGCCTGCTCTAAGGACCCCTTCGCACAGGCCGAAGGTGCGACTGGAAGAACTGCGTGTTGGCGAGGTCAGGGAGGGCGCAGCGATCGGAGGAGGGATGGTGGACGTCGGGCTCGACAGTCCTCTTCGCATGGAGGGTGGGCCCGCGAGCGGGAGGGTGACGGTGCGGGTGACATCCACCGCTCCTTTGACCGGGAGGGCCGTCTCGCGGGAGGAGGTCAGGGAGTACTGGGGATACAAGGTCGAGGTCACGGGGATACAGCAGGTCTTCTCGGGGAAGGGCGGGTGGTTGAGGGTCTCTACCTCGAGGTTGGGCGAGCCGCTGAGTTCCCAGATCCCTGCGCTGCGTTCCTCGCTAGCGGCTTGTTCCGGGGTAAAGCTTGTCTTTGGCTCCCCTTCCAAGGGGCTCTTCGACCTGGTCGGGCCGGACCTGCGCGTCAAGTCGGACTTCGTCGTGAACCTCTTTCCGGGCCAGCAGGTCGCCACGGTGAGGACGGAGGAGGCCGTGTTCGCCTCTCTCAACCTCATCGGCGTGCTTTTGTCTGAGAAAGCTTAAGTGCGATTCTGAAAACGGGCGCTTGGGAAGGTTTAGCGTGAGTTGGGACATCGCAAGCATTCCGCGCCGCGTAGAGGTAGTCTTGCGTACAGCCCCAGAGGACGCGCCAAGAGTCTTCTTCCAAGGATAAGGACGTGGCCGAAGGTCCAGTCTGACAAGCCCACGGTACTTGGCTTTCCAGGGTTCAAGGCCGGGACCACCCACGCCATCACGATAGACGACAGGGCCAAGACGCCCAACTTCGGCAAGCCGCTGTTCAACGTCTCGAGCGTGCTCTCGGTCCCGGAGGTGGAGATAGTCGGCATGAGGCTCTACGCGCACGAGAACGGCAGGGACTTCGCGCTCGTGGACGTGAAGGCAGGCTCAGAAGCCGCGGCTGACAAACTGCCTCTCGGAAGGACGTCTAGGGTCGTCGCCCTCGTGTCGTCCGTTCCCAGGGAGGCCGGGCTCTCCCAGAAGAAGCCCATAGTGATGGAGGTGGGCGTCGGCGGAGGGGACCTGAAGGGACAGGTGGAGTACGTGATCGGACTGCTGGGGAAGAAGGTGAAGTTTGGGGACGTCTTCAAGCCGGGGATGTACGTCGACGTCCTGGGGATCACGAAGGGCAAGGGATACGAAGGCCCGGTGACGAGGTTCGGGGTCAAGAGGAAGCAGCACAAGTCGAGGAAGAGCGTGAGGGCCGTCGGAGTCATAGGCCCCTGGCACCCTGCGGCCGTGATGTACACGATAGCGCGCGCAGGGCAGATGGGGTTTCACGAGAGGACTGAGACAGGGAAGAGGATACTGGTCACGGGCAATGCCAGCGACAAGCCGATCACGCCGCTCGGCGGCTTCACCCACTTCGGAGAGGTGGGCGGAGACTACGCGGTCGTGAGGGGCTCGGTCCCAGGCCCTGCCCGAAGGTTCGTGCTGGTGAGGTTCAGGGCCCGCGGGGTCTCGAAGAGCCAGGCGCCGCCACAGATGGTAGAGATCAGCTCGGCGTTGAGGAGTGGCTCCAAGTGAAGGCAGAGGTACACGGCCTGGACGGGGAGCCGGCCGGGAAGGTGGACGTGCCCGATGTCTTCGAGACGGAGCTAAGACCGGACCTGGTGAGGAGGGTCTTCTGGCTCGTAGGTTCTCACGGATTCCAGCCCAAGGGCAGGGACCCCATGGCAGGGGAGAGGACGACGGCGGAGACGCACAGCCCCCCGACCGGGACAGGCAGGTCCAGAATACCGAGGGTGAAGGGAGACGGCTATTCCAGGTCAGGCATGGGTGGCGGGGTCGCGAGCGTCGTCAAGGGAAGGCTCCCGCATCCTCCGAGGTCGGAGAAGGTCATCCACTTCAAGGTCAACAGGAAGGAGAGGCGCCTGGCCACGCGCTCGGCGATAGCGTACACGGCGAGCCTGGACGCGGTGAAGGCGAGGGGGCACAGGGTCGAGAAGATCGAGCTCCCGTTCGTCGTGGCCGACGACATAGAGACGGTCGAGAAGACCTCGGAGCTGGCGTCGTTCTTGGGCAAGGTCGAACTCGACACCGAGCTGACCAGAGTGAGGGACGGGACTAAGAGGAACACTGGGAAGAGAAGGCTGAGGGGCAGGGTGTACAGGACGCCCGTAGGCCCGCTCATAGTGGTGACCAACGACAGGGGCGTAGGAAGGGCGGCTGGAGGGATTCCGGGCGTGGACGTGCGCAGGGTGGAAGACATCAGCGTGCTGGACCTGGCGCCCGGCGGCGAGCCTGGGAGGCTCACGCTGTGGACAGAGTCCGCCCTGTCGGCCCTGACTCTGGCGAAGGAGGTTGCCGCCTAGGCATGAGGTTGGAGGACGCGCAGAAGATACTCTACAGGCCTTACGTCACCGAGAGGACGTTCGACCAGATAGAGAAAGAGAACAAGCTCTGCTTCATCGTCGACGACAAGGTCACGAAGACCCAGATCGCCAGCGCGGTGGAAGCCCTGTACGAGGTCAAGGTAGACGCAGTGAACACGGCCAGGACAGTGAAAGGAAAGAAGGCGTTCGTTCGGCTCTCGCCCGAGAGCAAGGCCGCGGAGCTCGCCACGAAGCTGGGGCTGGTGTAGCGGATGGGCAAGCGCATTCTCCAGCGGAGGCGGGGAAAGGCAGGAATCCAGTTCAGGAGCCCGAGCAAGGGCAAGATTGCACCGGTCAGGTATCCGCGTCCGGACTCGGCAGCCCAGGGCGCCGTCGTCACGGCCATCCTGGACGAGAGAGGGAGGAGCGCGCCGCTGGCGCAGCTCAGGTGGGGAGACAACGCCTACACCTACCTGCCCGCGGTCGCGGGGATGTACGTGGGTGGTCAGGTCACGATGGGCGGCACGAAGTCGGCGGAAGGCAACGTGCTGCCGCTGTCCTCCATACCCGAAGGGACTAGGGTCTGTAACATCGAGCTGCGGCCGGGAGACGGGGGGAGGCTCGTGAGGGCGTCGGGCGGCTCTGCCGTGCTCTTTTCAAAGGCGGGAGGGAGGGCGATAGTCAAGCTGCCGTCCGGCAAGAACATCCTGCTGAGCGGCGCCTGCAGGGCGACCGTGGGCGAGGTGGCGGGCGGCGGGAGGAGGGAGAAGCCGTTCCTCACGGCCGGCGCAAGGCATCACGCCATGAGGGCATCGGGCAGGGTCTATCCGAGGATGAGGGGCATAGCGATGGCCGTGGTTTACCACCCGTTCGGAGGAGGCAGGCACCAGCACCCGGGCAAGTCGACCAGCACATCGAGGAACGCGCCGCCCGGGAGGAAGGTAGGATTAATAGCGCCGAGGAAGACAGGACGGAAGAGATTGGCCAGGGCCAGCGCGGAGGTCTCGAAGTAGTTGCCGAAGGAGTTCAGGTACAGAGGAAGGACTCTGGAGGAGCTCAACTCGATGTCCACTGAGGCTCTGCTCCAGTTGCTACCGTCGAGGGCGAGGCGGTCCCTCAACAGGGGGGTCTCTGAGGAGAAGAGGAAGCTGCTAGAGGACGCCAGGGCGGCCAAGGAAGGCAAGGCTCAGGGGCAGATCAAGACGCACGCGAGGGACATGGTCATCCTGCCCACGATGGTCGGGCTCAAGATAGAGGTCCACAACGGGAAAGAGTTCGTGGCGCTCGAAGTGAAGCCCGAGATGATAGGAAGGTATCTCGGCGAGTACGTGATAACCAACAAGAAGGTAGTCCATGGGACGCCCGGCATCGGCGCCAGCCGCTCGAGCCTCTACGTTCCCCTGAAGTAGGATCTGCTCGGTCTTTAGCTAGGACACGACAGTCTGAGACTGGTCGCGCAGGAAGTTAAGGAGGTAGTGAGGGCCCCCGACCCCCCTTCCCGTCGCGCCGCTCGCGTTCCAGCCCGTGAACGACTGGGCCCCGGGCCACGCGCCGGTGGTCGAGCCGCCGCTCCTGTTGGCATAGGTGACCCCGAACCGTATCCCGTCGAAGAACTTCTTCATGTCCGACTTGTCCTTGGTGAATATCCCTGCGGTCAGGCCGTACTGGGTGTCGTTTGCCGCCGTGAGGGCCTCGGCGAGGCTCTTGAAGGTGGCCACCACGACGAACGGGAGGAAGAGCTCGTCCCTGAAGAGCCTGTGGCCGGCGGGCAGGCCCGTCACCACGGTGGGGGACACGAAGTATCCCCTGGAGAGACGGCCCTCCTTCAGGACCTTCCCTCCTACGAGAATCTTGCCCCCGGCCTTCTTCGCCTCGGCGACCGCCGCCTCGAACTTCTCGACCGCGGCCCCGTTGATGACGGGGCCCATGAAGACCCCCTTCTGGACCGGGTCTCCGACGGCTATGGCCTCGACCCTCGCCTTGAGCGCGGCTAGGAACCTGTCGCTGGCGCCCTCCTGCACGAAGACCCTGGATGTAGCGCTGCACTTCTGGCCGCCGTACCCGAAGGCGGCCCTGACCGTCCCTTCGACGGCCTTCTGGATGTCGGCGCTCGCCATGACGATGGTAGGGTTCTTGCTGCCCATCTCCAGGAGGATGGGCTTGGGGTAAGGCTGCTCCCCGTGGAACCGGGCGTAGAGGCGCATGCCGACGTCCCTCGACCCTGTGAAAGCCAGGCCTGCGACGTCGGGGTTGGAGGCGAACTCGCCCTCGAAGTTTGCCCCAGGTCCGGTCACGAAGTTCACCGCGCCCCCGGGGACGCCCGCGTCCGCATACGCCTGGTAGAGCATCAGGCCGGTCAGAGGGGCCGAGCTCGTGGGCTTCAGCACGATGGAATTGCCGGTGACGAGGGCCCCCAGGGCCATCCCGCTGGCCAGCATGAACGGGAAGTTGAAAGGCGAGATCACGGGCCAGACCCCGTAGGGCTTGCACACCACCGTGGTGTGCTCGCCAGGCCCGCCTTCGCCCATGCGCGTGGAGTACCCGTCCTCCTGGCGCATCAGGCCGGCGTAGTACTTGACTGCGTCGACGGCCTCCCAGCACTCGGCGAGCGCCTCGAGCCTGTTCTTTCCTACCTCGTATGATATCGCGACGGCTATGTCGAATTTCCTCTCGTCCACCAGTCTCGCGAACCTCTCCATCGCTGCGACCCTCCTCTGCCACGGCGTCGAGCTCCAGACTTCGAACCCGTCCTTGGCCGAGGCTATCGCGGCCCTCGCGTGCTCCTCGGTCCCCTTCTGGAACTTGCCCACGACGATGGTCGTGTCGGTCGGGCTGCGGCTCTCGAACTCGCCCGCTTTGGACCAGACCTCCTTCCCTCCGATGAACATGGGGTGCCGCTCCCCCATCCTTGGGCCGAAGCGCTTCACGGCGGCCTCGAACTTCGGGTTGAGGCTTTCGTCGGCCGACATGGTGACGTAGGTGACCTTGGGAGGAGACCTCTTGGCCATGAAATCGCGCGCCCCGCGTCGTCTACTTACACGTTTCGAGAATCGGCGTGGACGAGCCTGTGATGGACGAACTGCACGCCCGACGAGGCGGAGTAGGCCTTTGCGACCTGCGCCTTGACCTCCTGGAACGGGAGCGGCCTGCCCGCGAGCCTCTCCATCGAAGTCATGGTGCCCGGGTCGAGGCCGCAGGGCCTGATGAGGTTGAAGTAGGACATGTCGGTGTTGACGTTCAGCGCGAACCCGTGATAGGTCACCCAGTTCGTGACCGCCACGCCTATGGAGGCGAGCTTCTTTCCATCGACCCAGACGCCTGGGTGGCCGTCGACCCGCTCGCCCCGTATCCCGAAGGTCGACACCGCGGAGAGCAGCGCCTCCTCGATTGTCCTTACGTGGCGTCGCACGTCGTGGTCCGCGAGGAGCACTATGGGATAGCCCACAAGTTGGCCCGGGCCGTGGTAGGTCGCGTCACCTCCTCTCTCGACCTCGAAGACCGGGACGCCTTGGGGCTTGAGGTTGGCGGGGGACGTCTTCTTCCCGAGGGTGATGACGTGCTCGTGCTCCAGAAGAATCAGCGTGTCGGGAGCCTCGCCCGCGGCCCTCTGCTCTGCCAGCGTTCTCTGAACCTGGAGCGCGGAGCCGTACTCCATCCTGCCCAGGTCGAGCAAGACGCCCGTCATGTCTTCAGCTGGTGGATCGGCCGCCCCGCGGCCGACTCCGAAGCCTCCATGATACCCTCCGGGAGTGTGGGGTGGGGATGTATGGTCAGGGCTATGTCCTCCACCGTGGCCCCCATCTCTATGGCGAGGGCGACCTCGCTGATCAGGTTCGAGGCCTCGGGGCCGACTATCTGGACCCCGAGCACCAGTCCGTCGTCGGCCTTCGACACGACCTTCACGAAGCCCTCCGGCTCCCCGGTGGAGAGCGCCCTCCCCAAGGCGGCAAACTGGAACCTGGACTTCTTGACCTGGTATCCCGCCTCGATGGCCTTCGCCTCCGTCAGCCCCGCGCTGGCCACCTCGGGGTCGCAGAAGACCGCGTCTGGGATCACCTTCCAGTCCGCGGCGGACGGGAGGCCGGCGATGCACTCGGCGGCGACTATGCCCTCCTTCGAGGCCTTGTGCGCCAGGAGAGGGGGCCCCCTGACGTCGCCGATGGCGTAGACACCGGGGACGTTCGTCTGCATCCTGTTGTCTGTCTTCACGTATCCCCTCTGGTCGGTCTGGACGCCCAGGGACGCGAGGTTGAGCTTCTCGGTCCTCGGCTTCCGCCCGACGCTGACGAGGACCCTGTCGAACGTCAGGGACGCGGGGCCCTCCGGCGTCTCGACGGACACCTTCGCCTCGCCGTCCTCCTTGGACAGAGAGACGACCTTGGACTTCAGGTATATCTTGGCGCCACGCGACTCGAGCTTCCTCTGGACTACGCGTACGACCTCAGGGTCGCTTCCCGGCATGAGCTGGTCCATGAGCTCGACTATGGTCACGCCGCTGCCCAGCTTCTGGAGCATCGAGGCGAACTCGAGGCCGATTGCGCCTCCGCCCACTATCAGGACCCGCTTCGGCGCGCTCGTCATCTCTAGCGCCTCCTTCGACCCTACCACGAGGCTTCCGTCCGGCTCGAGCCCCGGCAGACTCGAAGGCCTTGTGCCCGTGGCGATCACTATGTTCTTGGTCCTCACGTCATCGGCCCCTGTCGCGAGCTCGACGGACACGAGGTCCTTTGCCTTGACCTGCGCTTCCCCCTTCAGGACGGTCACATGGTTCCCCCTCAGCAGGCCCTCGATGCCCCCGACCAGCTTGGACACGACCTCGGACTTCCACCTCTGCATCTGGGCGAAGTCCACGGTGACCCCGGAGGCGGTCACGCCCCACTTCTCGGCTTCCCTGATCCTGTCGAGCAGCCTCGACACGGTGATGAGGGACTTCGAGGGTATGCATCCGTAGTTCAGGCACTCTCCTCCCACCTTGTCCGACTCCACGAGGACGGTCTTCAGGCCGAGCTGCCCGGCGCGGATCGCGCAGACGTACCCCCCTGGGCCGCCCCCGATCACGGTGACGTCCGCTTCTATCAAGAGGAAACGGCCGTTGCCTTCCGCGCGGGCTTAAAGACTTGATGGAGTGGACGGTCAGAGAACTTCCGTGAGGAGCTTCTTCGTGTCCTGGAGCGTCTCTATGACCCTGCTGGTGAACCTGGCTGCGTATGCGCCGTCGATGACCCTGTGGTCGAACGTCAGGGACAGGTAGGTCGTGTCCCTTACCTCCACCTTGTCGTCGCGGACCACAGGGCGCTTCGTTATCTTGTGGAGGCCCAGGATTGCGACCTCGGGGAGGTTGATTATCGGCGTGGCGAAGAGCCCGCCTATGGCTCCGACGTTGGTTATGGTGAACGTCGAGCCGCGGACCTCTTCCAGCGAAAGGAGGCCCCGCCTCGCCTTGTCCGCGAGCTTCTCTATCTCCCCGGCGAGCTCGAAGATGTCCTTCTTGTCCGCGTCCTTGACCACCGGCACGACTAGTCCCTGCTCCGTGTCGGTAGCGATCCCGATGTTGTAGTACTTCTTGAGCACGATGTTCCCCGCGGCCTCGTCGAGCGAGG
Source organism: Nitrososphaerales archaeon (assembly GCA_030039795.1). Classification (GTDB taxonomy): domain Archaea; phylum Thermoproteota; class Nitrososphaeria; order Nitrososphaerales; family Gagatemarchaeaceae; genus UBA183. The sequence continues at coordinate 36,621 of JASHUU010000088.1, forward strand.
CGTTGACGTACGGGAACTCCTTCAGGGCGGGGACCAGCGCCTTGATGACGAAGGGGAGGTAGGTGAGGTGCACTCCGCGCTTCTGCGCTATTCCCTTGAAGGTCTCCCTGAGCAGGACCAGCTCGGTCATGTCCGCCTCGTCTACGTGCGTGACCTGCGCGGCCGTCAGGCTGGCCTTCAGCATCCGGTCCGCGATGGTCCTCCTTATCCCTCGCAGGGGCACCACCTCTTCCCGCGAGCCGTCGGCAGCGGCGGGGGGAGGGGCCTTCTGTACGGAGACAGTCGCGGCGACGGGCGAGGCCGAGGCACGCCTGACGTCGTCGTCCGTGACCCTCCCTCCGGGCCCAGAGCCTTTGACCGTGTCGATCTCTACTCCGAGCTCCCTGGCGAGCCGCCTGGTAGCCGGCGCGGCGGGGGCAGACATATGAGGAGCGGGGGCTGATGGCTGCTGGGCCGGCGGCGCCGCGGGGGGAGGGACGGCCTGGGGAGACGGGGCGGACGCCGGGGAGGGCCCGCTGCCGTCGTCGATTATCATTATGACCTGGCCGACCTTGGCGGTCTCTCCCTCCTTGACAAGCACCTTGGAGACTCTACCCGTGCGCGGGGCCGGGATCTGGACGTTGACCTTGTCCGTCATGACCTCGACGAGCGGCTGGTCCTCCTTCACAGCTTCTCCTTCCTTCGCCATCCACTTGATTATCTCACCCTCGGCAACTCCTTCACCGATGTCGGGCAGAGCGAAATTGAACACCATTTGGTCTTCCTAGGGTGGCGGCCGCCTCCGCCAATATTAGCGTTTTTTCAGAGCGTGAGTCAGTACCGCGCGAGCTCGGAGGCCGCCTTGACTATCCTGTCCTTGCCCGGGATGTAGGAGTCCTCCAGCCTCGCGAGCGGGACGATGGTGTCGAAGCCCGTGACGCGCTTGACGGGAGCCTTGAGGTAGTCCAGGGCCTTGTCCGCAATCATGGCTGCGATCTCCGACCCTAGGCCCAGCGTCCTTGGCGCTTCGTGAACTATCACCACGCGTCCCGTCTTCATCACCGAAGCCAGCACGGTGGGAAAGTCCAGCGGAGCCACCGTCCGCAGGTCGATCACCTCGGCCGACACCGAGTGCGCCGCCTGAAGCTCTTCGGCCGCGAGAGAGGTCGGGACCATCATCGCCCCGTAGGATACCAGGGTGACGTCCGTCCCTTCGCGGACGACCTTCGCCATCCCGATGGGGATAGAGTACTCCTCCTCGGGGACGTCCATCTTGGGCGAGTCGTAGAGCCTCTTGGGCTCCATGAATATCACAGGGTCGGGCTCCTTCAGGGCCGCGCAGAGGAGGCCCTTGGCGTCATAGGGGTTTGACGGGATCACGACCTTGAGCCCCGGGGTGTGCGCGTAGTACGTCTCCGGAGAGTCGGAGTGGTGCTCGGGAGCCCTTATGCCCGCGCCGTATGGGAACCTTATCACTCCGCGGGGCGCGTAACGCCCCCTCGTCCTGTTCCTCATCCTCGCGACGTGCCCGAATATCTGGTCGAACGCCGGGGGCGTGAACCCTTCGAACTGGAACTCCGCCACAGGGACCATCCCGCCTATCGACAGGCCGACGAACATCCCGGCTATGCCGAGCTCGGCAAGCGGCGTGTCGAAGACCCTGTCGGGCCCGAACTCGTCCTGCAGCCCCCTCGTCACCTGGAAGACGCCTCCGTTCTTCCCTACGTCTTCGCCGAAGAGGACGATGCGCTTGTCGCGGGCCATGCCCTCCCTCAGGGCCATGTTGACCGCGTTCCTGATGTTGACGCCGGGCTTGCCTCCGGAGGGCGCCGGGTCGGGAGCGGTCTGCCGCGCTTGGGGCGGCGTGACGCCGGAAAACTCGGCCCGCTCCTCGAGGAGGGCCGGCGTCGGCGAGGCGTACATGTAGTCGAACATCACGGCCGGGTCGGGCGTCTGGAGGGACCTGAGCGCCGCGACCGCTTCTTCCATCCTCTTCTGGGCAGCCTGGGCGGCCGCGTCGACCTTGCCGTCGTCAAGGATCCCTCGCGAACGGAGATACTTCTCCATCCTCGTGATCGGGCTGCGTTTCTCCCACTCGGCGACCTCCTCAGGGGCCTTCAGCTTGTTCGAGACGAGCTCCGCGGTGGTGTGCGGGCCCAGCCTGTAGGTCGAGAACTCGATGAGCGTCGGGCCTCCTCCGCGCCTGGCCTTGTCCACCGCGTACCGGGTCGCCTCGTACGAGGCGATGACGTCGTTCCCGTCGACTAGGATCCCTTCGAAGCCGTAAGCCACCGCCTTCTGGGCTATGGTCTTCGACGCCGTCTGCTGTTGCCTCTTCACGGATATCGCCCACTGATTGTTCTCTACACCGAAGACCACGGGGAGGTCGTACACGCCGGCGAAGTTCAGCGCCTCGTGGAAGTCGCCCTTCGACGTCCCGCCGTCGCCGGTGGTGACCATGGTCACCGACTTCTCACCCTGGAGTCTCCTCGCCATCGCGAGGCCCACGGCATGAGGGAGCTGAGTGGCGACCGGGACGGCCAGCGGGAGCATGTTGACGCCTTCGGGGATCTGCATTCCCCTCTCGTCCCCTCCCCAGTACTGCAGGAGCTTGACGGCCGGCATCCCGAACGCGAGCATGCCCGCGCAGTCCCTGTACATCGGGACGTACCAGTCCCCCTTCCCCAGGGCGCTCACGAAGCCGACCTGGCAGCCCTCCTGGCCCTTTCCCGGAGCGTAGGTGCCGATCTCCCTCAGGGTGGAGAGGTTGCTAGCCTTCTCGTCGAAGACCCTGCCGAAGACGAGGCGCTCGTACATCGCCATGAGGAGCTCGGGCGAGAGCGCAGGCTCTTTCCCTCTCAGCGTCCCGTCTGGGGCGAGCCGCTGGTACAGGACCTCGGCGGCGTCGGCGAACTTGAAGTCGCCCTCGCTGAAGATCTTCGGGACGGCGTCCACTCCCGAACTCTTCAGGAACTCGGACTCGGTCAAACGTGGCTTGAGACGTTGTCGGTGTTATAAGACTGACTCCGCTTTTTGCCTCTCTCCACGGCAGCCCTGACGAAGAGCTCCCCGGCCCTGTAGCTGCTCCTTACGAGGGGCCCGGATGCGACGTACCCGAAACCCATGCCCTCCCCCATCTGCCTGTAGCGCTCGAACTGAGAGGGGCGGACGTACTCCACGACGGGCAGGTGCCGGGCGGATGGGCGGAGGTACTGGCCCACGGTCAGGAAGTCGACCCCGGCCATCCTCAGGTGCGCCATCGCCTGGGCCACCTCCTCCTCGGTCTCGCCCAGCCCGACCATGATGGACGACTTCGTGAAGACGTCCGGGGCGAGCTTCTTGACGTCCCTCAGGACCGAGAGAGACTGCCAGTAGTGGGCCCTAGGGTCCCGCACCTTCGGCGTGAGAGACATCGTGGTCTCGATGTTGTGGGCGACGACGTCCGGCCCTGCATCGACGACAGCCCTGATCGAGTCCAAGTCTCCCTGGAAGTCAGGGATGAGGACCTCCACCATGAGCGAGGGGCTGGCCTCCTTGACCTTCCTGATTGTCCTGGCGAAGTGCGAGGCGCCGCCGTCTGGAAGGTCGTCCCTGTCGACGGAAGTGAGCACGACGTAGGTCAGGCCCATCTGGGAGAGCGCGAATGCGACGTGCTCCGGCTCCGCCGCGTCGAGGAGCCCTTCTGGCCTCCCTGGAGTCACCATGCAGAATCTGCAAGCCCTGGAGCAGACATCCCCCATCAGCATGAGGGTGGCGGTCCCCCCTCCCCAGCACTCGTTGACGTTGGGGCAGTGGGCCTCTTCGCAGACTGTGTGCAGCCCGAGGCTCCCGAAGAGATCCTTCAGGGACCTGTAGCTCTCCCCCCCGGGGGGGCCGACAGTGAGCCACTGCGGCTTCGGCTCGACCGTGGTCATCAGTTCTGGGGTGGGGCCTTCAGCCTGTCAAAATTCTTTATGGTCAGGGCGCCGTCGCACGCTGAACAGCCTTCGACCTCGAACGACGGCTCGATGTCCCCGTGGAGGGAGCACATCAGATGGTTGAACCGGATGTAGTCGAGCACCTCGGTCATGTACTTCAGCGCGTCTCTGTCGTCGGAGTGGCTGGACGCCAGCCCCCGCGCGATCTCGTCCGCGGCCGCGGCGACGGTCTCGTCCGCCTCGAGGTTCACCATCATGCCCCTGGTCCTCCTAGCGTAGTTGCTGACGGAAGCCTGGGTTACGCCGAGTCTCTCTGCGACCTGCTGCTGGGTCATGTGATAGTCTTCCTGGAGCCTCCTTGCCACCATCGCCCTGAGCGCCGGGAGGGCCGACTTGTAGACTATCTCATACGGGCTTATCATGAGGATATTACGTATGTTATACCCTTCTATTAAACGAATCGTCGCGCGACGTTGTTCTGGTGCGCTCTGTGTGCGCCGGCGGGCTCGGCGACCAGCGGGGCGTTCATGGCTAGGATTCCGGCTCCAGTCGGCTTATCATATGGCCGGCGGCGTTCCGGAGGCATGGACGACGAGACCAGGGAGGCGCTGCAGAAGCTCTCGGACCAAGTCGCGCAGATGAGGACGGAAGTAGTTCTGTCGGGTCAGTTCGGGCTGACCTCGATAGTGGAGAGGCTCGGCCGTCTCGAGGAGTGGGTCCATGACCTCGAGCAGAAGCTGAACAGGTGACGCCCTGCGCCAGCGGCGGGCCATCGGGCGCCGCGGCTGACCACAAACTTATTGGAGGCAGGCGGAAAAACGTCCCTTCTTGAGACTTCACGCGCCTCGCCTTGGCACTCGGGGTGCCCTCGCTTGAGCGGACAGAACGTCTTCGAGCTCCTCTCCCCGCCCCTCGTCAAGGCGCTGAAGGAGAGAGGTTTCAGCGCGCCGACCGACCCGCAGGCACGGCTCTTCCCGATAGTGATGTCCGGCGAGAACGCCCTGCTGATGGCGCCGACCGGAACGGGCAAGACGGAGGCGGCGGTGCTCCCGATACTCGACCAGATCGTGAGGGAAGGAGAGTCGAGGCAGAAGGGGACCAAGCTCCTCTACATCACCCCACTCAGGGCGCTCAACAGAGACATGCTGGACAGGATGCAGTGGTGGTGCAAGCGCTTCGACGTGAGGCTGGGGGTGAGGCACGGGGACAGCTCGCAGTCGGAGAGGACGAGCATGAGCTTCGCCCCGCCCGACATACTGATAACGACTCCCGAGACGCTCCAGATACTCCTGGTGGGCAGGAGGATCAGGCAGAACCTCGTGAAGCTCAGATGGGTCGTGGTCGACGAGGTCCATGAGCTGGCAGAGGACAAGAGGGGGAGCCAACTGAGCGTCGGCCTCGAGAGGCTCCGCGACGTTGCCGAAAAGGAGTTCCAGGTCATCGGGCTGTCCGCTACCGTCGGGTCGCCGGAGAGAGTGGCGCGCTTCCTCGTCGGGAGCGGTAGGAAGTGCGCGGTGGTGAGGGTCCCTGTAGAGAAGGCGATAGCCCTGAGCGTCGTGGCCCCGAGGGCCACGGGGGACGACAAGGTCCTCGCGGAGGCCATCTACTCCTATCCTGACGTGGCGGCGAGGCTCAGGACGATACGCGAGATAGTCGAGAGGTACAGGTCCGTCCTGATCTTCACGAACACTCGGACTGAGGCAGAGGCGCTGTCGAGCAGGTTCAGGGTCTGGGACCCGAACCTTCCGATCGGCGTCCACCACAGCTCGCTCTCGAAGGCGACGAGGGAGGCCGTCGAAAGGAGCCTGAAGGAGGGGAAGCTGCTCGGGGTTATATGCACCAGTAGCCTCGAGCTAGGCATAGACATCGGCTTCCTCGAGTACGTCGTCCAGTACAACTCGCCGAGGCAGGTGACCAGGCTCGTCCAGAGGGTCGGGCGCAGCGGGCACAGGGTCGGCGAGGCCTCCAGTGGGATGGTCATGACCCAGGACTCGGACGACACCTTAGAGGCTGCGGTCCTCTGCAGAAAGACGACGGCGGGCGAGATCGAGCCGCTCGAGCCGGTCATGGAGCCCTACGACGTGGCGATCCACCAGGTGGCCGGGCTGCTGATCGAGCAGAGCAGCTGGAACTTCGCAGACATCGAGGCCCTCCTCAGGAGGAGCTATTCGTACGAGGGAATCCAGAGCGAGAAGCTGCGGAAGGTCCTCGTATACATGAGGGAGAGGTATCCGAGGCTCGCATACTTCTCGGAGTCAGACGGCAAGGTCCTGCGAGCGAGGGACTCCAAACCCCTGTTCCAGTACTACTTCGACAACCTTTCGATGATACCAGACGAGAAGCAGTACTTGGTGATGGAGGGCGTCACATTCGTCGGCACGCTGGACGAGGCGTTCGTCTCCGAGTATGGGGAGGTGGGAGTGAAGTTCGTCGAGGCGGGAAGGTGCTGGAAGATAGAGCAGGTGTACGGGAACAAGGTGTACGTCAGGGCCGAGGACGATCCTACGGGGGCGGTCCCCAACTGGGTCGGCGACGAGATACCAGTCCCCAGAGCGGTCGCGGCCGAAGTGGGGTCTCTGAGGAGGAGGTACGCTGAGGAGCTGGCCAAGGGCGCGGGTGAAAGACTCATCGACGAGCTGGCCGGCATGTATCCGATATCCCGGGACGCCCTGCGGGAGGCACTGAGGGAGGTCGCGGAGCAGGAGGCGGCGGGCCTGCCCATCCCGTCCGAGAGGCTGGTGACCGTGGAGAGGTGGGATAGGTACGTCGTGATACAGGCGGCGTTCGGGCACAAGGTCAACAGGCTCCTCGCTAGGGTCCTTGGCCACATGGTCTCTGAGAGGATAGGGCAGTCGGTCGCAGTCCACCAGGACCCGTACAGGATGGTCATCGAGGCCGAGGTCTCGCCGGCCACGGTCGTTTCGATGCTCAAGGAACTCCACGGCCAGGACCTCAGGGCGGCGACAGAGAAAGCGCTGGAGAGGAGCGGGATATTCAAGCGGAGGCTGATTCACGCCGGAAAGAAGTGCGGGGCGATAGCTAAGGACGCGGACTTCGCAGGCGTATCAATCTCCGGCCTGATGGAGGCCCTGCGCGACACCCCGGTCCACGAGGAGGCCATGAGCATGATATTCCACGACGACCTGGACCTCGCAGGCGCCACCGAGGTGGCGGAAGGGCTGGGGACGGGCGAGATAGGGCTGGAGCTCGTCGAGTACGACGGCCTGACGCCCATCGCGCGGATCGGGGTCGAGGAGATAAGCAGGCGCGGCGAGCTGGTGTCGCCTGAGAGGCTCAGGGCGCTCCTCCGGCAGTCTACGAGGGCCAGGATCGACGACACGTTCCTGGTGGCCGTCTGCTCCAGCTGCTGGAACTTCCTGGAGCTTAGGAGGGTCACCGACCTGGAAGGGCTTGCGAAGTGCCCGTCATGCGGAAGGGAGGCGGTCGGGCTGTCGACCGACTCGTACGAGAACGTCTTCTCGCTGGCGATGAAGGCCAGGAGCAGGACGAACATCCAGGGGAAGTGGCTGCGGCTGGCGGAGGGGGTGAAGAAGTCTGCAGAGCTGAGGAAGGAGCATGGGCATGCGGCGGACATGCTGATGGCCGGCAGGGGCATACGGCTGGCGGAAGCCGCGGCCCTCGCTGCGAGGATGAAGAAGGATGGGGCGGACCTGGTCGACCTGATAGTCGAGGGCGAGAGAGACGCGCTGAGAAGGCGCTACTTCTTCGGCGCTTCCTGAGCACGGGAGAGTATCATAGTCATCAGTGTCGCCTCGTCTACCTCGGCCCTCGTCCTCCAGCCGATGTGGACCATGCTCCTGTCGTCCTGGTCCAGGTACCCCCTCTTGACGTACCTGTCGAGAGAGTATTCGACCCTCCACTTCGGGAACTTCTCCCGGAGGAAATGCTCGACCTCCCTGCGAGAGACCCTCCCCTGCTTCGAGTTCACGAAGGCTATGGTCGCAGCAAGGACGGCCAGGTCGTCAATCCTTATGCCCGAGGTCTCGGCTTCGCTGACAGTAGGCGGTTCCTTGAACCTCAGGAGGAACCTCGAGGAGTCGTCCGTCCCTTCGGCTCCTTTGACTTCGAAGACCTCGAGGCCCATGGAGGCCACGTCCTCCGAGAGCACCTCGAGTATGGCCCTGAAGTCCCTTCCCAAGTGGCGCTTCAGCTCCCATCCCTTGACGCCCGGGTTGCGCCCTCTCTGGAGGACCAGGACCTGGAAGGCCTTCCTGACCTTCCGCTCGAGGAGCGCCTTGTCAGCGGGCTCCGTCATTCCGCATCGCCCAGTGATATCGCGACCGACTTCGGAGGCGCCTTTGCCTTTTCGCCCAGGGCCTTGAGCCAGATCTTCCCTGTGAGCGGCTCCGTCCTCAAGGTCGCTCTGCCCTCACTCGTGAGGAACGCCATGAGGTACGACCTCCTCACCCTTCCCTCGTAGCTGTCCGACGCGATGAAGTCCATGTAGTCGATCCACTCGCCGCCCGACTTCGACGTCAGCTCGTCCATCAAGGCGGTCAACGTGGTCTCGAACTGCTGCTCGGTGAACGCGCCCATGCTGACGAGCTCGGCGTAGTCTACCACTCCTGGCGCGGCGCCGTGCTTCCCGAACTGGTCCTTGAACCGCTCAGACATCGGGGAGAGGTCGCGCCAGTAGACGAACGCCTTCTCGAGGCCCTTCGGCGATATCTGGTCGACCTGGGCCACCGGGTGCCAGCTCTTGATGAACGCCTCGGAAAGCGACTCCTTCGCAAGGAGCTTGACCTTGAGCTGTATCAGGAGCGGGTCGATGTAGAGTGAGGACGCCCTGTGCTTGAGCCACTCGTCCTGAAGCTTCACTATCTGGGCAAGCTCTAGCATGGCTTCTGAGTCGATGAGCAGCTCGTCGAGGAACTTCCAGTCGGGCAGCCGCTCCTGCAGGAGCCTGATCTTCTCCCTGATGTCCACGTCGAAGGGGTTCGCGCTGCTCGACTCGACCGAGCGGCACAGCTCGATCACTCGCAGGACGTCCTCAAGCTTCTTCTGCTCCAGCGCTACTTCAGCTCCTTGACCTCTGACGACCCGTGGACGGCTTGGACGGTTATGACGTGCGCGCTCCGGTCGAACACCGTCAGGATGGAGGGCGTGATCACGAGGTACTGCGAGGCCTCCTGCTGCCTCATCTGGCCAAGTATCATCTTGAACATCGCTTCGCGGTTCCTCGGGTCCATGTGTATGTCGAACTCGTCCATCGCCCTGATGGGCGAGACTATCCTGGCCTGGAGCGAGAGTATGAAGGCCATCAGCGCCACCGAGCGCTCCCCGCCGCTCTGGGTGAAGGGGTCGAGGGTCGTCGGCGCGCCGCCCCGGAAGCCGACGAAGAGGTCGATGCCTGCGCTCTCTACGTCCGCGCCCTCGTCGAACTTCACGAACCCGCTGGCGTCGGCCGCCCCCAGGACAGCCCTGTATGGCTGGTCTATCGACTCGACGAGGTCCTCCATTGCATTCCTCCACACCCCCTTCCTGCCGCCGAGCTCTGCGAGCATGGCCTTCTTGTTCTCCTGCAGCTGGGAGAGCCTCACCTTGAGCTCCTCGATGTTCCCCGAGTAGTCGTTGTAGATCTTCTCCGCGTCGTCCGGGACGTCCTGCATCTTCTGTATGTGAGCAGAGACCAGTTTCAGCTCCTCGGAGACCTCGTAGGGCTGCCGCAGGGTCTCCATCCTGGCGCCCGCCTTCTCGAGTTCTGGCCCCATCTTCTCCAACTCGGCCCGGTATTCCCTCGCGCTCCTCTCTAGGTCGTGGAGGTCTGACTCTGTCAGCTTTGCCCTGTACGACAGCACCTCTGACTTCACCCTGAGCGAGACGTGGCTCTCCATGGTGCGCGTCACGAGCTCGTCTGTCCTGCCAATCTCTTGCTGCAGAGAAGAGACCTCCCTTTCGAGGTCGGGCTTCCGCCTCTGCGCGTCGTCCTCAGCCGAGGAGCTCTTCCCCTTCATGTAGTCGACCACTTCCTTGAGCCTCTTCGCAGACTTTGCGCTCTCCCCCGAAGCCGCTTCGACCGCGCCTGACAGCCCGTCGAGGTCATCCTTCATGCCCCTGTAGACTGCCCTCGCGGACTCGTCCTTCGCCCTCTCCGCCTCGGCCCTGATCAGGGCCCCGTAGAGCTTCCTCAGCTCGACCTGCTTGTCGAGCAGCGTCTTGTGGGTCTGCTCTGCGTCCGCGGCGGCCTCGGCCTGCTGAGACTTCAGGTCCTCCAGGGTCCTCGCCTTCGATTTGATCTTCTCTTCGGCCGACTCGAGGGACTTCCTGAGCTTGGCCTCGTTGCTCCACAGGAGTTCCTTGGCGAGCAGGTCCCTGTGCTCCACCAAGCGCCTCTTCTCCTGGTACCGGTCGTAGACCTGCTTCCAGTATTCCAGCGCCTGGTTGGCGTTGTCTATCAGCTGGAGCAGCGAGCTCTCCTCGCCGACTAGACCGTTGAGCTCCTGCTCGGCCTGGAGTATCCTCTGCCTGTACTCGGAGAACCCCACGGCCTCCTCGACCAGCCTAAGGCGCTCCTGGGGCGTGACCGCGCCGAGCTCCTCGATCATCCCCTGGTGCATGATGATGAGGAGGTTGTCCGGGTTTATGCCGAACTCACGGAGCAGCCTGACGACCTCGCTCTTGTCTATCTCCCTGTAGTCTGCCTCGAACCAGTAGGACCCGTCGCTCCTCAGGTACCTGCTTAGCATGAAAGTGTCTGACTTCGAGTACGGGATGGGGCGCCTGCCGCCCTTCGAGGAGTTGTCGAAGACGAGCGAGACCCTGGCGATGTCCTTCCCTCGCCTGATGAGGTCGGAGAGCTTGCGCGAGCGCTCCGTGTACGCCTGGCCGAAGGCCACAGAGATGGCGAGCAGGACGGAGGACTTCCCTGCGCCGTTGGGCCCTATGATGAGGTTCAGGCCCCCGCGGAGGGGTATGCGGGCGTACTCGTAGCTCATGAAGTTCTCCAGGATTATCTCCTTGACTGTCGTGAGATGTGCGGGTCTCTCTTTCGAGAGCTCTTCGACGCGCTTCGACAAGATCCTCGGCCGAAGGCCCGTGGGGCGCATTTAGACGTTGCGCGGCTTTCGGGCCTCTCGCCCTTTCACTTTCACGCTTCTCCCCCCGACGCCTTAAATCGCCGGGAGAGACCTTGGCCGTCGTTGACTGCAGGCGGCTCGTTTTCAGCTCTCGCTCCAGCCGTAAGGGCGATACTGGACGAGACAGGCTTCACCGAGCCGACGCCCCCGCAGGCCAGAGCTTGGCCCCTTGTCTCCCGAGGAGAGAACGTCCTAGTGGTGGCTCCCACAGGGTCGGGAAAGACGGAGGCCGCGCTCCTCCCTCTGCTGAGCAGGCTGGTGACCGAGGGGCACGGGGAGGGGATCTCCCTGCTCTACATCACCCCGATGAGGGCGCTGAACAGGGACATGCTGAAGCGGCTTCAGACGTGGTGCGGGCGGCTAGGCCTCTCCGTAGACATCAGGCACGGCGACACGCCGCAGAGCCAGAGGGCGCGGCAGTCGGCGCATCCTCCGGACGTCATGGTGACGACCCCGGAGACCCTGCAGGCCATCCTGCCAGGGAGGAGGATGAGGGAGAACCTGTCGCACCTGAAGGCGGTGGTGGTGGACGAACTGCACAACCTCGTGGAGAGCAAGAGGGGCGTCCAGCTCTGCGTCGGTCTAAACAGGCTCAGAAAGGTCACCCCCGACTTCCAGCTTGTGGCTCTGTCCGCCACGGTGGGGACGCCTGAGGTGGCTGCGAGGTTCATCTTCGGCGAGAGGAAGAACGCCATAGTGAAGGTCGAGGTGCCCAAGGAGTTCGCCTATGCGATCGAATATCCTGTTCCCGACCCCTCGAGCAGGTCGGCGGCGCGAGAGACGTACTCGGCGCCCGACCTCGCCGCGAGGCTGGCGAGGATCAACGACCTCATCGAGGCCCACCGGTCGACCCTGATCTTCGTGAACAGCAGGACGGTCGCCGAGATGCTGGGGGAGAAGATGGCGAGGCTCAGGAAGGACGTCGGCGTGCACCACGGCTCCCTCCCAAGGGAGGAGAGGGAGCGGGTCGAGCAGGCGTTCAAGGAAGGCCAGCTCAGGGCCCTGGTCTGCACGAGCACCCTCGAGCTCGGCATCGACATCGGCTCGGTCGACTTGGTGGTCCAGTACATGTCTCCGAGGCAGGTGACGGGGCTCGTCCAGCGCGTGGGCAGGAGCGGCCATGGCATTGGGAGGGTCTCGAACGGGGTCCTCCTGACGGTCTCGGGCGACGACGCGCTCGAGTCGTGCGCCAGCGTGGCCTGCGCGTCCAAGGGCATGATAGAGCCGACAAGGCCGTACTCCAACTCGCTGGACGTGCTCGCGCATCAGGTCGCGGGTTACGTGATGGACTTCGAGACCATGCGCGCGGACGACATCCTGAAGGAGGTGCGGGCCGCGGCCCCGTTCCGAGACCTCCCTGAGGAGAGCTTCCTCAAGACGGTGGCGTACCTCTCCGAGCTGAGGAAGGTCAGGCTCGACCAGGGGACAGTGTACAGGACGAGGCTGACGAGGGACTATTACTACGAGAACCTCTCGATGATACCTGACGAGACGAGGTACCTCGTGGTCGACGCGTCCACGAACCAGACGGTGGGGATACTCGGAGAGGAGTTCGTCCTCCTCCGCGCCAAGGCGGGGGTCCACTTCATCTGCAAGGGCAAGATCTGGCAGATAGAGCAGATAGCCCAAGACAGGAAGATCTACGTCACCCCCGTCGAAGACCCGCTCGCGGCGCTCCCAGGGTGGGACGGAGAGATGCTCCCAGTGCCGTTCGGGCTGGCGACCGAGACAGGCCGCCTCAGAAGGGCGATCTCGGAGGCCATAGACAAGGGCGAGGACTCGGTAGAGGCGGTGATGCAGACCATGAGGGGGGACGGAGCCTCGCGGGCGCTCATGGTGGACGAGATAGCGGAGCACAAGAAGATGGGGGCGGCGGTCCCCTCGGACAGGCTCGTCCTCTTCGAGGGCTTCGGGAAGTACCTGATAGTCCACTTGTGCTTCGGCGAGTCTGTGAACAGGACGTTCGCATACGTCTTCGAAGAGGTGCTCTCGCGCAGGGGGCTGGTGAGGGTCTGGTGGCTCGACGGATACAGGCTTCTCATCGAGCTGACGACGGACACGGAGGAGCTGGACCTCAAAGCGATAGCGAAGGAGCTGACAAGGCTGAGCCCAGAGGAGCTAGAAAGGACATACGCGGTCGCGGCCCAGCGAAACTTCCCGTTCCCGGCCAGGGTCAAGTACGTGGCGGAGAGGTTCGGTGCCCTGAAGAGGGGGAAGCTCATCGCACACCCCAACCTCTGCTCGCTCCCGACGCGGTTCGAGAAGACCCCGATCTTCGACGAGGCGCTCCAGGAGACAGGGAGAGACCTCATAGACATGGAGACGAGCAAGCAGATACTGGTCGCGGTGTCCAAGGGAGACATCGCCGTCGAGACATACCTGGCCGCCGAGAAGCCGACGCCCATCGCCTACGGCCTGCTGTACAGATACCTTGAGGTCCCTGAGGCCGTCGCTCCTGACTCTCTGGGGAAGTCGTCCTACCAGCGGATGAAGGCCAGCATATTCGGGACGGATGTGAGCCTTCTCTGCGTGAAGTGCGGCAGGGACCAAGGCGTCACCACCGTGGGCGAGCTGCAGGAGGAGCCCAAGTGTGAGAGATGCGGCTCCGGGCTGCTCGCGCCGTGCTACTGGGGGAGCGACAAGCTCGCAGACCTGCTGGCTAAGAGGGACGCGAAGGCCGCCCTGGACGAGGAAGAGCGGGGCGAGCTGTCCAAGGCGAGGAGGTCGGCCGACCTCGTCCTCTCATACGGGAAGAAGGCAGTGGTGGCGCTGAGCGTCTATGGGATAGGGCCGCAGACGGCCTCGAGGATACTCGCAGAGATGCACGACGACGAGGAGACGTTCTACAGGGACCTCCTCGAAGCGAAGATCAGGTTTGTGACGACGAGGCAGTTCTGGGGTAATTGATTCATAAACTGGGCCCGTGGGGGAGCCTCCGTTGGTTCTAGCCGGGAAGGTGTTCCTGGTGAGGGAGAGCTACGACATGGACACCCTCGCCGAGAAGCTGAAGTCCTTCCGCCTTGAGACGGACACCAGCGTGGAGGAGCAGGAGTTCAAGCTCGTCACCGAAGTGACCGACCTTTCGGCGGGCAAGTCCGCCCTGGAGGGGACGTTCTCCTTCGATGCCGTCTTCGTGGTGAGGCACAGGGGGAAGGCCATGCCCGTGCCGAGGACGTACGAGGCTCCGTTCTCCTTCAACGTCTACAAGGACAGGCTCTTCCTGACGGTCTACGACAAGAAGACCCGGGCGAACAGCGCCGCGAACGAGATGAGCAAGGCGGTCTTCATGAGCCTCGGTCAGGTGGTCGAGGCGAGGATCGAGCCTGAGACGCTGAGGAGGTTCCACGAGGCTAACTTCCAGGACACGAAGGTGGTCTTCTATTCGGACGTCGACCTGCCGAACATCAGCAAGCTGTCGCTCTACGGGGAGGAACTGGGCAATACGGGCCTCTACGCGGACTACCTCACTCACGGGAAGCTGTGGTACATCGTGTTCACGAGCAAGCCCTACGGGTACGTCGTGGGCCTCACGAGGAACTGCATAGTGACGGCGTTCAGCAAGATGGAGCTTCCGGAGTTCAAGACGTTCGTCAGCAGCCAGGTCTTCCCGCTCGTCGCGTAGCCTGGCCCGTCCGTCCACCCGCGAAGACAATAAGACTGCCCCGCCGGCTGATCTGTCTGGATGCTCAGGATAGTCCCGGGGGAGGCTGCGCTCGTCCACAGCGACGGCGGGACCTCGACCCTGCTAATCTCGGACCTCCACCTCGGGCTGGAGAAGGAGATGGCGAAGAAGGGGTTCCGGCTGCCCCCCTACTCGGTGAAGATGGTCGGTCGCGTGAGAGACCTAGGGGAGAGATACGGTACCACGAGGATTGTGATCCTGGGGGACGTCAAGCATGCCGTGGGCAAGGTCGAAGACATAGAGTGGGGGGTCGTGCCGTGGTTCTTCGACACCATGCTCGACCTCTTCGAGTCGGTCGAGGTCGTTCCCGGCAATCACGACGGCAACATCAAGAGCGTGCTCCCGCCCCGCGTCGCGCTCCGCGGACCCGAAGGCGGCGTGATTGGCACAGGGCGCTCGAGGGTCGGGGTCGCGCACGGGCACGCGTGGCCCTCTGAAGAGGCGATAAGGACAAGGAACCTGGTCATAGGCCACTCTCACTTCACGTACGAGATGAAAGACCCGCTTGGGGCGAGGACACGGGAGTCGGTCTGGGTCAGCACCACTTACGATGTGGCCCAGCTTCTGGAAGGGGCGGGATGGGCTTCGAAGGCGGCGGGCAAGGGGCGTCTGACCGTCATGCCTCCGTTCAATAGGATGGTCGGGGGCCAGCCCATCAACAGGGGCAAAGCCTTCGAGTTCGGGCCCGTCCTGTCCTCGAGGTCGGTGAGCCTGGAGGGGGCGGACATCTTCCTGACGGATGGGACCAGGGTGACCTAGGAGATCGCGGAGCCGCCGTCTATGGCGTTCCTTATCATCTTCTCAAGAGAAGCCTCGGGCACGGCCCCTATGGTGGCCTCGAGGGGCTGGCCGTTCTTGAAGAGCATGAAGGTCGGTATCGAGAAGACCTGGTAGCGCGAGGATATGTTGATCTCCTCGTCCACGTTCACCTTGCCGAATACGACTCTGTCGGAGTACTTCGAGGCCAGCCTCTCCACGACGGGTTCCATGGCAACGCACGGACCGCACCACGTGGCCCAAAAGTCCACAAGCATCAGCTTCGCGCCAGAGCCGACTCTGTCGAAGTTCTCCTCGGTCAGCTTTACTATGGTCTGTTGATGACCAGCTTCCACACTCATATCAGTGAATCGTGGTTGCGACGACCTTGATACGTATTTAAGAATAAAACCTGACTCGCGACTTTTCGTTTGAGTTACGAGGTGGTCGAGTCGATCGCGCGGACGTTGAGCCGGGAAGCCCCCAGAGGCGGCCCCCGCGGGGCTGCCGTCTCCGTGATCCTGTCGGGAAGGAGCGCACCGGAGATACTGTTCATCAGAAGAGCGGAGCGCTCGAACGATCCTTGGTCGGGTCAGATTGCTTTCCCGGGCGGCAGGGCCCAACCTAGGGACGGTGACCCGAGGACCACGGCCTGCAGGGAGACCTCTGAAGAGGTGGGGATCGACCTCGACGCGGTTGCAGAGTTTCTTGGTTACGCCGGGCCCGTCACGACGCACACGGGCGCCATCGACGTGGTCCCATGCGCCTTCCTGCTCCGCGCGAGGGGCCGAGTCGTCCTGAACGACGAGGTCGCCTCGTACAGGTGGGCGAGGGTGAGAGACATCCTCTCCAAGGACGCGAAGACGATCCACCGGCTGGAGACGCCGGGAGGCAGCGTCGAGATGCCGGCGATACGGGTCGCCGACTACGTCATCTGGGGCCTGACCTACAGGATTCTTGTCGCGCTCTTAGGACTTCCGGAGCCCGTCTAGGAGGAGTCCTTGCTTCTTTCGGATCGCTCCATTTCTGCTCTCTGCCTGCCCACCTCACCGATTTCGAATGGGAACACGATCCACTCTGACACAGTCTCCAGGAAGTAGTCCGGTTCCGTCTTGCTCCACGGTTTCTTGAAGAGCGTCGCAGTGCCCAAGGCGGCGGGCTTCTGTCCCTCCAGGTGGCTCCTGACGAAGGCCATCGTGTCCCCTTGGTCCACGAGGTCGTCGACCAGAAGGATGCGCCTGTCGCGCACGCCCTCGGTGAGGGTGGAAACAATTCTCGGCTGGGTCCGCTTCCCGATGTCGTTGTAGGACTTCACGTTGATGAAATCGACCTTCAGGTCGAGGTGGTCGGCCACTACCATGGACACGGGTATCCCTCCCCTCGCGATGCCCACCACGAGGTCGAACCTCTTCCCGGAAGCGCTCACCTTCTCCGCCAGCCCCTCGGTCAGGTTCCCGTACTCGGACCAAGTGATGTACCTGAAGTTCGGCACGAAGTCGTCCTTCGCGGGGCTTCTTAGTTAACTCTTCAAGAGTTCCGTCGCCTCGCGCCTGCAAAAACGGGGGAGACCAGGCGGCGCGTTGCCGCTTGGCCTATTCTATGGACCGTTGCTGACCCATGTTGAACTGAAGGAGTTCCCTGCGTAGTTGAGGGCGGATGGTTCGGCCTTCACGTAGAACGACTCGTGGTAGGCCGGAGCGTACGGGAAGTTGTAGTCCACCATGACGAGCCAGAAGACGTGGGAGCCGAAGCTCGATATGGATCCTGTGACGTGGTTGATTGTCGCATAGGCGTTCGTGAAGGTTAGGGTGTTCACATCTGTGAGCGCGAGGAACCCGTCGTAGTAGGCGCTCTCCTGAATCCACTCGGCTGAGTTCAGCAGGGCTCCTGGGACGAAGGTGACGGGACTCGTGTAGCTCTGGCGGTTTGAGTTGTTGGTTATCGTGGTGGTGCAGTAGGCTCCCGCGACCCCGCTCTGTGAACCTGCTGTGCAGGTTACTGAGGCTGTGATCGAGTCGCCTGGGTTGACGGTTATCGGGACTGACTCCGAGGGCGAGGGGTAGAACTCGTACCACGCGTAGTAGGCTGTCTGGCCGTAGAAGCAGTCCGAGCTCGTGCCTGTCTGCTCAACCGTGGAGTCAACGAGTCCGTCTATTCCTACCCAGACGGAGCTGTCGTACCACGTGTTGTCCGAGTCGGTGCAGTTTGTGTTCCTGTTGTAGGGCTCGTTGACGCCTGTCATTGTTGGGACGTTCCATGTCCCAGTCACATACGTCACTGCTCCAGCCGTTGGAGCCGGAGGACTGGACGTGAACGCGTTGGCGCAGGCTGTTGTCGTCTCGTCACACACCCCGTAGCCTCCCCAGTTGTATGAGAAGAGGCACTGGCTGTCTGGTTCGGGGCAAGATACCGCCGAGTCTGACGACGCCGACGACGTTCCACCTGGCTGTGTGGCCGGAGTCATCGGGTGCGTCAGGTGAGTCGGGGTCGGCGCTGCAAGGGCGCTCGACGGAGCGGTCGAGCTGATGGGCGTATTCGAATGTGCTGACGCTAGTAGGAGAAGGGCAGCAGCGAGTAAGGTTACTGATACGATACTCTTACTTTTCGTGCCGCCCTCAAAGGCCATTTCGTTATAAAAGCGTTAGTTGGAGTTCTAGCACAATCACTCTGCTACGACCGGTTTTCAAAGTGGGCCGGGGCGGATTCGAACCGCCGACTTTGGCTCGCAGTCGCGATTCGCCGTGTAAGGGCATGACGGGATTTTCCTGACGTCCTAACCGAGCTAGACGACCGGCCCGTTTCTGGCTCGCCTCCCGGACTGCTAATAAGGGTTGGAAGGAGAGCCGATGGGAGTTTGGCGAGTCGGGCTAACTTCTGTCGGGAAGGGCGCGCGTCCTGACCAAGATAATCGGCGTCAGGGCGAGGCAGATCCTGGATTCGCGTGGGAATCCCACGGTCGAGACCGAGGTCCGGACGCCGTCGGCCGCAGGAAGGGCGAGCGTTCCCTCCGGCGCCTCCAAGGGGAAGATGGAGGCCCTCGAACTCAGAGACGGAGACTCCGGCAGCTTCCACGGGAAGGGAGTGTCGAAGGCGGTGTCGAACGTCAACAAGGTCATAGGGCCGAAGGTCAAGGGACACGACGCCGCCGGCCAGCGCGAGATAGACGAGCTCATGATAGAGCTAGACGGGACGCCGAACAAGGAGAGGCTCGGCGCGAACGCCATACTGTCGGTCTCGATGGCCTGCGCGAGGGCGGCGGCAAACGAGCGCCGTGCGTCGCTCTTCAGGCAGCTCAGGGCGTCGAAGGCCTACACCCTTCCCGTGCCGATGATGAACGTCATCAACGGAGGCGAGCACGCGGGAAACGAGCTGGCCATCCAGGAGTTCCTGATAGAGCCGGTGGGCGCGGACTCGTGCGCCGACGCCGTGAGGATGGGGGCTGAGGTCTACCAGTCGCTGAAGAGCGTTCTTACCTCGAGGTACGGGAGGGGAGCCATCAACGTCGGAGATGAGGGCGGCTTCGCGCCCCCTCTGAGGAAGACGGCGGCCGCGCTGGACGCGATAAGAGACGCGGTGAAAGGCTCGGGATACTCCGAGGGCGACGTCAGGATGGGCATCGATGCTGCGTCGTCGACCTTCTTCGGCAAGGACCGCAAGTACCACATCGACGGAGTGGCGATGGGGGAGGCGGAGCTGGGTGACTACTACGCCTCGCTCCGCGACGAATATGACCTTCTGACCTTGGAGGACCCCTTCGAGGAGGACTCCTTCGGGCCCTTCACGTCGATTACAAGGAGGCTCGGAAGGAATACGGTCATAATCGGCGACGACATCTACGTCACCAACGCGTCAAGAATCAAGCAAGGCGTCGAGGAGAAGGCAGGCAACGCTGTCCTGATCAAACTCAACCAGATAGGAACTGTGAGCGAGACCGTGGATGCCATGGGCCTTGGCTTCAAGGCAGGATGGACAGTCGTGGTGTCGCACCGTTCGGGAGAGACCGAGGACCCGTTCATCGCCCACCTAGCGACCGCCTTCGGCGCCCCTTTCATCAAGACCGGCGCACCGGCCCGAGGGGAGAGGGTGGCGAAGTACAACGAGCTGATCAGAATCCAGGAGAGCCTAGGGTCAGGCGCCAGGTTCGCGGGGAGAAGGTTCGCATGAGCAAGAGCGCAGGGGGTGGGACTCCCGGGCGGCGCGCCCTAGTAGTCGGCCGCCATTCGAACCCACGAGTCCCTTTCGAGACACAGGCTTAGCAAGCTTGCGCCCTGCAGGCTGCGCCTTACCAGGCTTCCCGTCTAGGACTCTAGGCTACCCCTGCGCGAGTTCTGACCTCCTTCACGGCGGATAAAAACGTGAATGGCGGCGGCTCCTCCGGCACTCACCACCACTCCCCGCCCCCATTTCACCGGATGGGGAATCCCCCACGTAGGCGAGGCAGCGTGGTCACGTCGCCTTAGGGCTGCTCCCTCCCGGATCTCGCCCGATTCGGCAATCAAGAGTCAGTGCCTCTCCTTCGAGAGGGCTGCCCTTCATGACCGCCCACCCCGGCGTGAGTTCTTCTCCCCCGCCCGATGCGGGTCGCGAGGAAGATGGCTTTACCCGAAGGTTGCTGGCCGCTGCTTGAAGCCGGTTTCAGCAATGGGAGACGGCTGTCCTCCCAACCCTCCCCGCCGCCAGCCTACAGAGGAAGCCCCTCATTGATTAACATGCTGTTCGAGCAGCGCCTTCATCCTGCAGACGCCGCATGGGCCGCCGGAGGAGGGCTTCCCGCACCTCGGGCATGGCACGGACCGTTTGCCCGAGGAGCCGGAGTACCTTGAGATCACGTCCAGCGCTGAACCCAGCATGACGTTCTTCATTCCCGGATGGGCGGCCTCCATCTGGTTGAGGTAGTCGCGGACCTCGCTCCGAAGCCCCTCGTGCATGTAAGGGCAGCTGACGCTCTGGAAGGCCATGCCCGAGCGATATGCAAAGAGGGCGACTTCTTCCTCGTAGACCTCCATGAATGGCTTCACTCTTCTCAGGGGAAAGCTGTCGTCGCTGTAGGCGGGGTCGAGCCACGCCAGCCTTGCGACGTCGCCGTGCATCAGGTTCATCAGGAACGTCTGGACGAAGTCGTCCAGGTTGTGCGCCGTGGCGACCACGGAGGCGTTCGTCCGCGCGGCGGCCTCGTCGATTGCTCTGCGCCTGAAGACCCCGCAGAAGCTGCAGGAGGAGACGTCGCGCTCGCCCTCCTTCCAATCCAGAGCCTCGTCGAGGGAGAACCCGAAGAGCTCCCTGTAGGAGACCACGATGTGAGGCACGCCGAGCTGGGCGGCCAAGTCTCGCGCGTGCGCCAGGGCCTCGTCCCTGTAACCCGCGACGCCCTCGTCTACGGAGATCGCACTCACCTCGTAGCCTCCGGGGGCGGAGAGGTCGTGGAGGACCTTGAGAAGGGAAAGACTGTCCTTCCCCCCGGATACCGCCACGGCGACGCTCTCCCCTCTCTCGATCATCCTGTACTTCGAGACGGTCCTCCTAGCCTTCGCGACTATCGAGTCTCTGAAGCAAGGCTCGCAGAGGGTCTCGCCCGAGTATCGCCGGGTGTAGAACGGTCTGCCGCCGCACTTGGAACACGAAGTCATGGGGAGAGGTCCTGCGCGGCCCGGCCCGTATTTAGCGTGAACTCTTAAAGGGCCGGCGGGGTCGAAAGCTCCGATTTGACCGAGGAGGAGTTCAACAGGTTCGAGTTCCATTTCGGCGTGATACTCTTCCGCACCAAGAGGTTCCAGGCGATCATGGACCGTCTCGGCAAGAGCCGCATATCGAAGCCCGCGGGGTGGGCGCTTCTGTACCTCATGCCGGTCGCCGCAGCCATAGGCGCGTACATCTTCCTCACCGAGGCCGCCGTCCTGCTTTCTCCACGCGGCGCCGAGGTGGTGAGCTACATCCACACGATCAGCCCACTCGCGAACATCGGGCTCCCCGGGATCAACCCTTACCTCCCCATAGTCGACGGCTGGGCAGCCCTGGTCGTGGCCATGATAGTGCACGAGGGCGCGCACGGGATCGTGGCGCGGAGCCTCGGCCTGCCTGTGAAGTCCTCGGGACTGCTCTTCTTCCTCGTCGTGCCCATAGGAGCGTTCGTCGACGTGGACGAGGATGCCATGAGGGGGGCCCGGAGCTCGTATGCAGGGAGAGTGCTCGGCGCGGGCGCGGGAATCAACCTCGTGGTCGCCATAGTCTGCCTCCTGGCGCTGGCCGCCACCGTGGGGGCGTTCACACCGGCGGCCTCGGGGGCCGGAATCATCGGCGTTGCGCAGGGGTCGCCCGCCTACAACGCGGGCCTGAGACCGGGTGATATTGTCACGTCGGTGGACGGGCGGAACGTCACCGACCTCGACTCGGTCCTCGGCCCCAACACCACCCTGAAGGCTGGCGAGTCGATCAACATGACAGTCTTCGAGAGCGGCAGGCTGGTCGATGTAAACGGAGTGAAGCTCGCGTGCTGCGACGTCATAGAGAACACACAGACCGGCCAGAACGTCTCGTATCCCTACATCGGAGTCGAGCAGATTACCGGGGCATCCCTCACGGCGACCGCCTCGGCCTACGCCGCGCCCCTCAGCAACATCTACCTTTACTTCTGCGTGCCGACGCTCCCCGCCTGCCAGACCAGGGTCCCGTACTCCAGCGACCTCGCGCCTTTCTACAAGTCCTCGCTGGGCGTCGCGGCCGTTCCTCTGGCGAACTTCCTGTACTGGCTGTTCTTCCTGAACTTCAATCTCGCCATATTCAACGCGCTGCCGATCTACCCCCTAGACGGTGGGCAGGCGTTCCTGGTCGGTCTGAAGGGGCTCGGGAGGGGCAGGCTGACGGACAGGACGGCGCTGACCATAACGGGCTTGGTGACGGTGGTCGTGCTGGGGCTGGTGCTCGGAATCGTTATCGGCCCGTACCTGGTGTAGGCTGGCTATACTGGGCGCCGTTCACAAGTCGTGACTGTCCAGGCTCTCGACTCGTTCCTACCCGCGCAGCCTAGTACTCTGAAACGGAGCCGGACCGCAAGGCGATAGCGCGTTAAATATCAGGAGCCGGTTTCAGGCGAGATGTCGGCAGTGCAGCCGCCTCCTGGCTTGACGAGCACAGTCCAAGGGCTTGCGCAGCAGTTCACGGCCATAATGTCGGTCATCCTGTCGACGCTGGACGGGACGGTCATCGAAGTCGCGAGACTGGCGTACGTCTCAGTCCTCTTGGTCGGCCTGCTCCTCTACTACACGCATACTGAAAGGAGGCTCGGCAAGGACCTCATCAAGGGAGGGATAGTGCTCGCCATACTCGCGGAGTTCGTCTTCCCTGCCTTGCTCAAGCTCTGACGGCGAACCTGAGGAGGGCGACCACTCCGCCGAAAGAGGATACCTGCTTCCCGAACTCCATGGACGAGTCGGCGAGGTACACCCTGCCTCTCTTCTCCTCGACTCCGTTGAGGACTCCCACGAGGTCTTCCTCGTCCACCCCCGAGGAGAAGATGTCGTCCGACACTGCGCAGGACTCGACGGCCCCTAGACCGGTCGCCTCTCTGACCCTGGGGAGGGTGTAGGCCACCTTGGAGTCGCCCGAGGAGATGCGCCTTATCGCCTCTTCTACCAGGAGCTGGGTCTCCACGACGAGAGAGTCTCTCGCCAGCTCCTGGAAGGACTGGCTCTTGGGGATCGCTCGGACCCCGTCAGCCCCCGTGCCGTCGGGCCCTTCGATGGTCCGGACCCGGACCCGGGCCGCTCGCTCCCTTATCCTGTTGGCCACCAAGTTCTTGAAGTTCCCTGGCCCTGAGACGACCACCTCGTCCCCCTCTCTGGCAACCTGTGCCACGACTCCCGCCACCTTGGAGAGATAGGGCTGCTCGCTCTGCTCCTCCGACATCTTCCCCCCGAGGCCGGACTCGACGCTCGTCACGACGGTCAGATGGGAGCCCGCCACGGTCCCGACCCCCGCTTCGCGCCTGTCTACTGCCACTATGACGTACCTGGTCGACGCCCCCCGCGGGTCTCTGAGAAGGGCCGTGTCGAGAGGGCTCCACCGCTTCTTGTTGACGGTCACCTGGTGCCCAGGGGAGAGGGTCAGCGCGTGCGAGCCCGACTTGGTCACGCTTTCGTCGCTGGCCTCCAGTATCGTCCCCCGCACCCTCACCCTTTCGATGCTGCTGTCAAGGTGTATCTCTTCGACAGATAGAGCGATGGTCACACGCACCCTCTCCCCTTTGTCGGGGCGCGAGTACTCGTCCTCCCTTTTGACGACCCTTGAGCTCCTCGTCACAATGACGTCACCCCTCGAGACGAGCCTCCTCAGCGTCCAGAGGTCTTCGGCCGACTCGAGCGTCAGCGAGCACTGGCCGTGTTTCTGGTCCAGGTGGTCTACGATCAAGCTAGTCCTTCACCAGACGGCATCAGCCTAGGCTGTCCGACCAATTAGATGCTATTTAGTTCAGTGAGACGGAATTCCAAGATGCCTCGTGGTGGTCCACCACGCGGGCCCGGTCACTCCAGTCCGAGGTCCCTGAATGTCCCTATCCGCATCTCGTCGGGAATCTCGTTCAGCTCTCCCGTCCGGTGACCTATGACTCCCTTTATCCCTACCTTGGCGGCGGTCTGCACAAGGCGCTGCGTGACTATCCCGTCGAATATCAGGAACTGCGCGCCGCCTGCTCCTTCCATCTTCTGCACAAGCTCACTTATCGGGAAGCGCCCGATCTCCTGGAGGCCTTGGTCTAGGAGCACGGCCTCGAGCGTGCCGTTGAGGTTGGGATAGAGCTCCTTCGTCTTGGCCACCACAGGCTCGTCTGCCTCCTCCTGCGCTCTGGCGGGGGGGCGCTCTCCGTTGCGCTCCCTGCGCGCCTGGGAGGGCATCTCGCTCCTCTCTGGCCTCAGCATGTTGATCACGTCTATGGGCGTGAGGTCCTCGACCTCCTTCCCTGCTGGCGCGCGGTACACCTTCTCGACCCTGACCACCTGCGCGAGCTCCTTCTCGATCAGGTCGCCGCCTCTGTCTCCGTCCAGCACCGCTACCAGCCTCTTCTTCTTGCCAAGCTCGATTATCGAGTCGGGGACGCTGGTGCCTTCCAAGGCCACCACGTTCTCGATGCCGGCTCTGAGGAACAGGACGACGTCAGCCCGTCCCTCCACCAGATACACTAGCTCCGACGAGTAGACTCCGGGTCCCGCGGGCAGGTTCTCCAGACCATAGTTGATGACCCTCGCCCTCTTGGTAGACTCAGTGACGTCCTTGACGAAGTTCTCACCCTCGCTGGAGGTCTTGGAGCTCCACTCCCTGACTATCACCTTGGCCCTGTCGACGATCTGCTTCCTCTTGACCGCCCTGACGTCCTCTATCTCTCCCACCATGAACCGTGCGCTGCATGGTCCGACCTTGTCGACGCTTTCCACGGCGGCAGCGATCAGCGCGGCCGTCCCCACGTCAGTCGACATCGGGATGATTACCTCGCCCTTGGTCCTGTCGTTCTTGGACTCTAGGTTGATCTCTATGCGCCCGACCTTCCAGCTCTTCTGAAGCTCGTTGAGATTCATCTCAGGGCCGAAGAGGCCTTCGGTCTGGCCGAAGATCGCCCCGATGACGTCGGCTCGTTCGACGACCCCGTCTACTTCAAATCTCAGTTTGACTAGATACTTGACTATACCTGAATCTGGCAATTCCTCTCACTTTTCTCACTTCGCTCAACTCGTGCCTAACGGACTAAGCGTTATTCAATTATCGCAGGAAATGGAGGGAATATAAACTTCTTGGTCAGGCCT
The DNA here is from genome assembly GCA_030039795.1 of Nitrososphaerales archaeon. Classification (GTDB taxonomy): domain Archaea; phylum Thermoproteota; class Nitrososphaeria; order Nitrososphaerales; family Gagatemarchaeaceae; genus UBA183. Next base: position 61,840 of record JASHUU010000088.1, read on the forward strand.
TGTAACGTCAATCGGTTCGCCTCCCGGCTTGTTGCCCTTTTCGGAGTCACAGGTTGAAGTCCTTCCCGAGAGGCTCTCTGCGCCGCCGCCTGAAGTGGTGCAGCATGGCGAGTGAGAGCAGAAGGATGACACCGTAGGAGAAACCAGCCGAGCTCAAGAGCTGGCCGCGCCATGTGGCATAAGACAAGCCTACGGCAGACCCTATCAAGACGATCGTGAAGAAGTAGAAGAGCAGGCTCTCGCTGATCCATAGGCCGCCCTCCGTCCCCTTCGCCTGCGCTTCAGGGCCTGCCGTCGCAGTGCCGCGCCGACCGGAGTTCTGCCCGCCCTGACGAGGCACGACGGAGCTCGCTCGGAGTCTTAGGTGGCAAGTCAACTCTCGCGCCTACCGAACCTGGACAGGTTCTCGATGTGCAGGAAGACGCCGTGGGAGGCCGCTTTGAGCCTTCGGCGCTCGCTCAGCGAGGCCTGGATGCCCTCGTGCCTGATCCGCCTGACGAACCTGGCCGCGAGCACGGCACCCTCCCTGTCCAAGTCTGTGAGTATCACGACTCCCTTCGCACGCCCTACGACAGCTCTCATGCTCCTTCCGAGCTCCGACACGGTCACGAGCTCCCCTTCGTATCCGAGCGCCCTCAGCGCCCTCTCGTCCCTGGGCCCCTCGACGAGCACGGACCACCCCTCGTCGGACAGGTTGGAGAGGTCGCGGACGAAGCCGTCAACGAACTCTCCCATTGCCTGGTACGCCTTCTTCTGCTTGTCGATCATCCTGGCCGCCCCTAGGAGTGTGTTGCCCGCCTCTGACGAGCCCGGATCATGTCCCGGCGTTGAGCAGGGAGCATCACCGTGCCTCTTTGACGGGCAAACGGCCCCCGTCTGTCGCGCGCTTGGGTAAACCATCTGCTCATCAAAGCGCTTCCGCCTTCGCAGGTGGCCGTTTTGCGCGCATTGGAACGAAGGCCGTCTGCCTGTCAGGACCCTCCGGCCTATTTTAGCAGTTCGCGCAGTGCCGTCAGGTCTATCTCGAAACCTGAGACTGGGACTTTCAGGCCGAAGGCGTGGACAGACTCTGGGGTCAGCTCGCCCACGTGGCCAAGCGCCCTCGCACCGGCCCAAGCCGACGCGCACCTGCCTGGCGCGAAGGCCCAGAGTTCCGACGCCTTAGCTGAGACTTCGACGCCCGTCAGCGTCCGGCATGCCGCTTCGAGGTACATCTTGGCTTCTGAGAACGACGACTGCGAGTGGGCCACGAGACAGCCGAGGTGCCACCTTTCCGAGACGTCGTCCCCCTCCCTCAGGTACACCCTGCCCACTTCGAAGACTCGCTGCGGGTACTCGGACTTCACGTTGCCTGACAGCGCTGCCATCAGGGGAGGGAGAAGCGAGTCCCTGAGCAGGGAGTGCTCAGAGCTGCGGGGCTCGTGGACAGAGATTCTTGCGGAGGAGGACCTCCCGAAGTTCCCGTAGAGCATCGCGTGGTCGACAAGCTCGAAGGTCATCAGCTCGGTCATCCCCGAGTCCGCCATGACAGTGGCCGCGGAGTCCAGGAAATCCTCGAACGCGTTGAAGGAGCCGGGCTGCCTGCTGGGAGGATACGCGGAGCCGATCCTGTCGAACCCGTAGCCGAGGGCGACCTCCTCTGCGACGTCGACAGGGTGCATCAGGTCGACTCTATACCTCGGCCCCAGCGCGCTGTTCCCCCTGACGCCCATCCTGCTCCGGCCGAGGGCCTGGACCACCTGCTTCCGGCTGAGGTCAAGCCCGAGAGTGGACCGGATGAGCGCGAGGTCGAGGCGGAGGGCCCGAGGCTCGAGGTCAGGAGTCGTCCTGACGCTCTTTCCTGACGATATCGAGACGCTCTGTATCATTCCTCCGGCCTCGGCCAGCGTCGTCGCCAGGACCGCAAGGACGTCGTCGCCCTGTTTCTTTCCGGTGCCCGTGACGTCGATGAGGACGTTCTTCGTGTTCTGGGTCACCTTGGTGGCGTTGCCGTTTATGACCGGCGGGAACGAGAGGACGGTGCCCTCCGAGTCGGTGATGACGGGGAAGGGACCTTCGCGGGGAAGCGTCCCCCCGTACAGTCTCCCTTCTGGGAGCCGGTCGAGGGCCTCTTCGATAGTCAGCTCGGTGGTTCCTTCCAACGGGACGAACTTGAACGAAGAGTCGACCGCCCTGTAGGCGAGCGGGGGCTTCGTCGCGCCCAGGTCGTGCAGCCCTATTGCCACGGCCCTCCTCTTTCTGCCGAGGCCGTTGTGCAGGTCCTCCTGGAGCGAGATGATCTGGCGGATGTCCTCTTGGTCCAGGTCGAGGCCTGTGACGACGGCGCATGCTATGTGCGGCCTGATGTCGGCGAGCCGCCTGTCGACCGATACCGCCATCCCCGAGTCGGAGATTCTGTATCTGGGCAGCCCTACCTCCTTCCCGAGGAGGCCCCGCATCGCCCTGGCAATCCCGAAGTCAGTGCCGAAGTCAGGCCTGTTGGGGCTGTACTCCACCCTGACCGAGTCTCGCTCGACTCCCTCGATGTCGAGCCCCACGAAAGGGAGCCTTTCTAGAATCTCTTCTCTCTTCGCCCCGACCATCTTGGCGAAGCGGTCGAGTTCTATCTTAACGACCGGCAAGCTCCACCCTGTTTCTCAGCCAGGAGAGGTCGCTCCCGTAGAGCTCCCTCATGTCCTCTAGCCCGAACCTCATGAGCATCAGCCTCTCGATGCCCGGCCCCCAAGCCAGGACCGGCACCTTAACCCCGAGGGGCAACGTGACCTCCGGCCTGAAGATGCCCGACCCTCCGAGCTCGATCCATGCCTTGACGACGTCAGAGTACCCTACGACCTCCAGTGAAGGCTCGGTGTATGGGAAGAACGTCGGCCAGAGCTTGACGTCCTTCATCCCGAGCTTCATGTAGAACTCCTTCAGGAACCCCATCAGGTGCCGGAGGTTCAGGCCCTCGCCGACCATTATGCCGTCCATCTGGTGGAACTCTGCAAGGTGCTTGTAATCCAAGTTTTCATTCCTGTAAACCTTGGACACGGCGAAGACGCGGGTCTCTCGCTCCTTCGACTCCGAGAGGGCCCTGACGGTCAGGACGGTGTTGTGGGTCCTCAGGACGAGGCGCCGGGCCTCCTCCACGCGCCAGCTGTACCCCCACCCAGTGCTCCCTGTCCTCCACCCGTCCTCGTGGGCCGAGGCGACGTTGGCTACGACGCTCCTGCGGACGAGCTTTCTGTCGGACATCCCCTCGATATAGAACGTGTCTTGCATCTCTCTCCCGGGGTGGTCCTGAGGGATGAACAGCGCGTCGAAGTTCCAGAAGGCCGGGTGGATGCTGTCGCCGGTCAGCTCGGTGAACCCCATGGAGACGTAGGTCTCCTTCACTTCTCGGATGAAGTCGCGGACGGGATGCCTCCTGCCAGGGAAGAAGGTCGCAGACTTGGCTTCGACGTCGATTGGTCTGAGGCCCTTCTCCCGCCAGGCGCCGGAGGACAGCGCCTCTGACGTGAGCCGGTCAGAGAGCTCGGCGCTGACGGTCGACGAGACCGCGGCGTTCCCCGCGGGGGTCATCGACACCGACGTCTCCTTGGTCTCTATGCGCCTCAGGAGGCCCCTCTTCAGGAGGTCTGCGACGACCTCTTTTCGCCCCGGCCCGTCCTCTCCTCTTCCGGTCCTGGAGACAGAGGCGATTATCTCTTCGAGCGCCTTGGGCCCGTCGGAACCCGTGCCTTTCACCGCGGATCTGTCAGAGCCCCCGACTACGACCCAGCCTGAGGCTCTTGCCCGCCCGAAGGCGGCAGAGAACTCTTCGGGAGACGCGAACTGGCCTCTTAGCCACTCCACGGTCGGAGGCTCTCTGGCCGCCGCCAACATCTTCATGAGTGCGAGCTCAGGAGGCGTCCGTGCCACCTCGAGCCTGACCACGGAGGTCTCCTCTATGTCGACCATCCCCTTCGTGGAAAGCCATTGAAGGGCGCGCCTGGCCTGGTCTTCCTTCAAGCCGGACCGGGTAACGAGAGCCGCGAACGGGAGAGTCCCTTCCTTGGAGAGGGCGGAGAGGACTCGCCTTTCGAGCGGGTGCAGCGAGCTTGACACGCCCTACTCCCTCCCCTTCGAGAGCAGGTAGTCTCTGCTCCGGCGGAGCAGATCCTTCGCTTCGTCCATCATCGAGTCTCTCTTCCTGCGGTGCTCATCCAAGAACTTCCTCGCCAGTCCCGCCGCTTCGCGCTTGCAGTCGCCGCACAGGCGGGTCCCCTGCGTGCACTCGTCGTACACCGTCTGCACGTGGGCCTCGTCTGACGCGAAGTGGAAACGGTACAGGTCGTAGACCGGGCAAATGTCCGCCCTTCCTCCCAGCCTGCGCTGTTCCTCTACGGTGTCCCTCCCTCCCGTGAAGGAGTTCAGGATCCTCCTTGAGGCCTCTATCGAAGAGTCGTCAAGGGTGAAGCCCGACTCGGGCGTCCTCTTTGACATCTTGCTGCCTCCGTTGAGGGCGAGCTCCAGCCTGTGGTAGATGGCCGAAGGCGGGACGAAGCTGAATTCGGACCCGTACTTGGCCGCCAGGTCTCTGGCGAGCCTGACGTGGGGGTCCTGGTCGGCGCCGACGGGGACCAGGACGGGTTTGGGCCCGCCGAGGTCGGGCAACTGGGGCATCAGTATGTCTCCCGCCTGCACGAGCGCCGAGAGGTAGAGCCCTATCTGCCGTTCGCCGTAGATGGCCCTGAGCATGTTGTTCGTGACGCCCCGTGAGAATATGGTGGAGAGCCTCATGACCCTCATCTCCTCGCTCTGCTTGTACGCGATGGTCCTTTCGGCGTCGAGGCCCAGGGCGAGCATGTCCGCCACGTTCCTGATGGCGGTCTTGGCGGTCTCCTTGAAGGAAAGACCGTTGTCCGTATAGGCTTCGACGTCAGCTATCGAGTAAAACACCGTCGCTTTCTTCGAGAGCGACTGGAAGTACACCATGTCGTCCGCGGTCATCTTGTTCCCCAAGTGGAAGGCGAGGTCGGGCTTGATTCCGCTCATCACGGCGAAGGGCTTGTTGTGGTCCACGGCATCGAGGATGCGGACGAGGTCTCTCTGCCCGAAGTCGATGCCACGGCTCAGGTGGGCGCTAGGGCGCTTGAAGCGCGGAATGAGTGGAGCGACGGGCTCTATGCCGAACTCTTCCTGGAGCCTGGCGTAGTCTTTGACCGCGCTTTGGCCCCAGGGGTCAAGCCTGTCTTTCTCCACAATGCCCCTGCCTTCCCAGCTTTGTGATATTATCCCTTTGGATTGGGGCGAGCGGAGAGCCGTCTTCAGCCGCTACTTCAGGACATTCCCTTGCTCGTCTATCTCCCCTCGCCTTATCCTGGTCGAGGAGATGGGCTTCGAGTCCTCGGCCAGCACCTTGTCCACGACGACGACCTCGAGAGGAGGGTAGCCCTTCTCTGCCCTCAGCGCGTTCGCGATGGAGACCTTTGCCGCGGTCTCTGCGGTGACGACGATCCCCTCCACGTCAGGCGAAGCTATCCCCGGACCGAAGTTGTCCTCGAGCTTCGACAGGAGGTAGTTCCTCCCTGGGAAGTTGGACCTGATGAAGTCCTCGAGGCCGGCCACGCGTTCGGCGTAACTCTGGTCAGGCTTCTTCCCTTCCCGAGAGGCGAACCCGTCCGACGTGACCCCTATCACAACCAAGTCCCCCACCTCGAAGCTCTTCGAAAGAAGCGCGGCGTGGCCGCGGTGCAGGTGGTCGAACGTCCCGCCGGTCGCGACGGTCTTGAACCTCATCTGGCCTGAAAACCCCCTCTCAATTGAAATACCAGTCGCTTTGCGGTTGCCCGCACCACCGGATATAGGATTTTGTGAGACAAGATGACACCGATTCCAGAGCAGTACAGGCGTTCAGGCAGGATAACCAAGGAGGTCAGAGCCGTCGTGAAGTCGAAGCTGAGGCCTGGCATGGCCTATCTCGAGGCCGTCGACCTGGTGGAGAGAGAGATCAAGGCCCGAGGAGGTGCGCTCGCGTTCCCCGTAGGCATAGGCGTCGACCAGGTGAGCGCGCACTACTCGCCTCAGGAGGGCGACTCGTCGTCCTTCCGCGAGACGGACATGATCAAGGTCGACTTCGGGACGCACATCGACGGCTACCTCACGGATACGTCGGTGAGCGTGACGTTCAATCCCGACTACGAGCTCCTTCTGGAGGCAGCCCAGAGGTCGCTGGAGGCGGCGATCGCAGTGGCGAGGAGAGAGGCGAGGGCAGGAGAAATCGGCAGGGAGGTCAGGAAGGAAGCGACGAGGCTCGGCTTCAAGACCATAGAGAACCTCACGGGGCACACCGTCGAGCGGTACATCGTGCATGCCGGAAAGAGCATCCCGAACCTGTACATGCCCGGGACGCAGTCTTTGAAGAACGGAGACGTCTTCGCTATCGAGCCCTTCCTGACCTTCGGGTCCGCGGCAGGATACGTGGTCGACGCGCCGAGTCAGACTATCTTCTCCATCGTCGCCAGAAAGAAGACGGGGACCCCCGAGCTTGACAGGTTCGCCGAACGCGTCTGGGACGAGAGGAAGACCCTGCCCTTCACGCCGCGCTGGTACTCGCAGGAGTTTGGCAGGGAGAACGTGGGGCGCACCGTCCAGAAGCTGGTGTCGAAGAAGATCCTCAGGGCCTACCCCACCCTGGTGGAGGCCTCGGGGAGCCCGGTCGCCCAGTTCGAGCACACGATGGCGCTAGGCGACGAAGGCCTCGTCGTCCTAACCTGAAGGCTTCGTGCTCTCGGCGTAGATCAGCGCGACCTTGGTCGCGTTGGAGCATTTCGTGCACTTCGCGCCCTCCTTCGTGACGTAGTCGCCTACGACGAAAGGACGCTTGCTCTTCTGTCCGCAGACCGGACACTCTTCTATGCTGTAAACCAGCAGTTTGGACTTCTTGTCGTTTGCCGGAACAGGGCTCATCATTGTGCTACGCCCAACGTGTTTCCGATGCCTGCCACTATGACCTCGTCGCCCTCCTTCGTCTTCTCCTCGATTATCCGGTTGACGATCTGAGCGACCTTGTCCGAAGCCTCCGCTATCTCCTTCCTCATGACCGTGATCGCCTCCACGAGGCTCTGCTTGACCAAGATGGCATAGAGAGGGACCTTATGGTTCGTGGCGACCTCTTCAATCTGGAACTTCTCGATTCCTAGGCCCCCTATCGCGGCGCCCACGCCCTCCGCGATTTCGCCCGTCTTCTCGCCCTCGAGCTTGAGCGCGGCGTCAATCATCACTATCGCGGTCGGCTTCGCCCCCATCTCCTCCACCACCTTCCTGATCGCTACGCCAGGCTGGCCGACGTACGCCATCGGCCCGTCTGCCTTCACGACGTATAGCTTCCTCCCCTTGTACTCCGTCATGGCGAGCACCGTGTCCTTCGCGATGACCCGCTTGTCCTTGCCCGCCATGTATCTCGAGACTATCACAGGTCCGATGCCGTCCCCTACCGGCTGGCCGAGCTTGAAGGAGTCAACTGCGTTGAGCAGGGCGTCGGCCTCCTGGATTATCATCGGCATGAGCATCTGGAGCTGGATGAGGGTGAAGTACGAGTTGGTCTTCTTCCCCAAGAGGTAGAAGTGTCTGACAATCTTGTGTATCTGGTTCAGGGCTGTCGCGACCTCGAGAAGGTTCTCCGATATCGAGACCGTCACCTGGTTGCTCTGGCCCAGGAGCGCTCCCACTTCGGTCCTGACCCTGTCGTTGTTCGTGTTCACTATGTGGTCCAGCTTGCCGACTATTCCCGCCGGGTCCATGTCTACCGGCATGATCGTCACGTAGTCCAAGAACTGGTCCACCCTCTGGGCGGGGTCGTTGGGCGCCTTCCCGACGTTGACCAGGTAGTCGATGGCCTCCTTCCTCGCCTTGTCCTTCATGACCTTCAGCCTGTTCAGCCCGCTTCCTATCTCCCTCAGGGCGTTGTACGTCTGCAGTCGCGTGCCGTAGAAGAAGAATACGAAGAACGACGCGACCCACATTATCGTGAGGAGGTCGTTGTAGTTTATGCTGCTGAGTATCGAGGAGGTTGTCTGCAACGCGATTCCTGAGAGCGACGGTAACATGAGACGCATTTTTTGCTGCCTGCGGCTCGGACTTAAATGTTCTGCATGACGAGTCGCAGAATCGCCGCTCTTTTTGTCTGAAATGGGCGCCGGCATCAGGACTTCACGAGGGCTCTCGCACCTCACTAACACCCTGACGACGCGCGGTTTGACTTCTGGGGTCGGAACGAGTCCAGGTCGGACCCGCGCGCTATGGCCGGCTGGGCTCTACGTCCCAGGCTCGGTAAATTAACGTTCCTGTGCCCGCCGAGCGTTTTTTTACGCCCTGTGAGAGTCGTACGGGGCATGCAGAGGAAGCTGCTGGACATACTGGCATGTCCGATCGACAAGCACTACCCGTTGGAACTGCTCGAGTTCAGTCTGAGGGAAGACGTGATCGTGGACGGGGTACTCCTGTGCTCGGAGTGCGGAAGATACTACCCAATTACGGACGAGATACCGTGCATGCTTCCTGACAACCTGCGGAACAAGAAGGAGGACCTTGAGTTCCTCCAGAAGTGGAAGGAGAAGCTTCCCGAGAAGGTCGTGCAGAACGGGAAGCCGTGGAACCTCTCGGGCTGAGGCCGTCAACACTCTTAAGCCCTGTTCCTGCCGCAGCCTATTGGGAGGGAGCGAGTCTCGGTTCCACCAGGTCTCCGCGCAGACGCGTCATGGCAGGTTCGACAGTGTGACCGAGGAGGAAGTCCTCCCTGAGAGTGGGGGCGTAGCCCAGCCAGGCAAGGCGACAGGCTCCAGTGGTCAAGCCTAGATGGTTTGATGACACGGCAGCGTGGATGATTAGGCATTGGAGCTGCAGAAACCTGTATACCGTCGGTTCGAATCCGACCGCCCCCATCCCATTCAGTCCAGCCCCGGCTTCCCGCTAGTCGAAGTGCGGCACGCCGTACACGCCGTCATAGCCAGGGTCGAACCTCACCCTGTCCTTCCTGCACGCGAGTATGGCCTCGACCACCGGCTTCCTGGCTACCATGGAGAGCTCTTCCTGGGTGGCGTCGAGCAGGACCGCGAGCTCCGACCCGAACGTTCTGATGAGCCTGTCCTGCTCGTCGATTATCGACTTCACGTAGAGTCTGTTGACACCTGTGGCGAAGGATATCACTTCGTACAGAGGGAGGAGGTGCCTCGTCGGTATCGCCCCATTTGGGACGAACCCGTCGGGCCTGTCGGCCAGCTCTTCGACCCTCTGAAGGACTCCGATAGTCAGCTTCCTGCCGCACTTCGGGCACCTGTTATCGAGGCTGAGGGCCTCCTTGGGGGCCAAACGGACGCCGCACTTTTTGTGGCCGGTGAAGTGATACTTCCCGTATGATGGGTCCACTTCGATCATGAACCTGAACTTGGTCGTGTCCCTGAGCCTCACGGCGTCGAAGACGTCCCTGTAGCTGAGCCTGTCCAGTTCGAAGACGTTCGCCTCCCTTCCTAGCCTCCAAGGGTTCGGCGAGTGAGAGTCGGAGTTCGACATCAGGGCGACCCTGTCGAGCGAAGACAGGCGCCAGTTCATCGGCGCGTCGCTGCTCAGCCCCGTCTCGACCGCGAATATCTTCCCCGACTGGTCCTTGTAGCACTCCTCCAAGGAGTCGAAGCCCGACCTGCTCCCGAAGACGGAGAACCACGGGGTCCACGCGTGCGCGGGGATTACCACGACCGAAGCGGACACCCCCGTCAGGACTTCCACCAGTTCGGCGGAGTCGACGCCCGTGAGCACCGGCCGGCCGTCAGACGCGAGCCTGCCGTACCTGGACAGCTTATCGTTGAGCTGCGCCACGACCTCCATCGAGTCGGAGTACACCAAGTGGTGCACCTTCCTCGTCTTTCCTTCCTGCTCGTAGACCGTGCTGACCTCCCCTGACAGCATCCAGTTCGTCCCCGCGTAGGTGAACAGCCCTTCACCCTCCGCAGGCTCGAGCTTGGCCTTCAGCTCCTTGAACCACCTTGGGTGGGTGAAGTCGCCGGTCCCGAGCAGGTTCAGCCCCTTCGCCTTCGCTCCAGCAGCGATGTGCTCGAGGTCCATGTCCTTACTCGTAGCCATAGCGTGCTTGGAGTGCAGCTGGAGGTCGGCTACCACGTGCAAGGCCATGGAGCGGAAGGCGACCGCTAGTTAACCTGAAGGCGCGGCAGGTGCGAGATTTTGACGAATGCGGCGTGCGAATGGCGATGCTGACGGTCCCGGCGCCGCAATCATGGAGAATATGTCGATAGGTTTAAACGCATTTTATCTTTTGGAGCCCAGTCGTGTCAGAGGAAGGAAGGGTGATGAAGATGATGGAAGCGGTCAAGGACCCCGTCAGACTGCGAATCCTCTTCCTGCTCATAAAGAGGGGCCGGACGAACGTCGGGGACATAGCGAAGGAGTTCGAGATAACCAGGCCTGCGATCTCGCACCACCTGAAAGTGCTGAAGGAGGCCGGCGTAGTCAGCAGCGTGAAGAGGGGTCAGGAGGTGTACTACTGGCCCAACGCTCATGTGGTGGCGCAGGCGCTCAGGGACCTAGCCGACAGAATCGAACGAAACTGGACTCCCGGACACAAGAGCTCGGCCACTTAGGTAAATATATTAACACCTGTTTACACACTTACGCAAATGCAGCAGGCGGGCGGGTCGTCCAAAGGCGCAGGGTCGAGCAACCAGACTCGGGCCCTTCTATCGATGACCGGCGTCGCCCTCCTCATCAACTACGTCGAGACCATGATAATCCCGGGCGTGCCTACGATTCAGAAGGACTTCGCCACCTCCCTCAGCTTGGTGTCTTGGATCACCGCGGCGTTCCTCATAGTCGGAAGCGCGGTCTCGCCGCTGTTCGGCAAGCTCGGAGACAGTTACGGCAAGAAGAAGATGTTCCTGGTGGCGCTGACGTTCTATACGATCGGCGTGGGCCTTGCAGGCCTGTCGCCTTCAATCTACTTCCTCATCGCTGCCAGGGCGATTCAGGGGATCGGGTTCGCCATAGTCCCGCTGGCTCTCGCCATAATCGCCGAGACCTTCCCCAAGGAGCGCATAGCGACGGCCCAGGGCATAGTCAGCGCCACATTTGGGATCGGAGCCGCCGCGGGCCTCGTCATAGGCTCATACATCGTCCAGTACGTGAGCTGGCAGTGGGCGTTCCACTCGGCATTCATCCTGAGCGTGGTCCTGTTCGTCGTGGTGGCGAAGGGCTTGCCGAGCGGGACTCCCGGGACCGGGCGGAAGGTGGACTACTCGACGATAGTGATGCTGATGTCGGGTATCTCGCTCTTCCTCCTTTACCTGACCGAGGCCCCCTACGTCGGCTGGCTCTCGGCCTACAACCTCGCGTCGCTGGTCGCGGGAGTCGGGCTGACGGTGGGGTTCTTCATCGTGGAGAGCAGGAGAGAAAATCCCCTCATCCGCCTCGACCTGCTCAAAATCAGGAACGTCTTGGTGGCCAATTGCGTCGGTCTCGTCTCCGGAGTCGCGATGTTCATGCTGTTCTACGCTCTGGTCTACTATCTGGAGGACCCGAACGTGCTCAGCCTGGGCCTGGGGCTTGACACCATCGCGGCAGGACTCACAGTCGCGCCGGCGACGCTTGGGATGCTGGCGGCAGGGCCCGGCTTCGGAAGGACGGTCATCCGGTTCGGCCCCAAGCCTGCCGTCATCGCCGGCTCGAGCTTCGCAATCCTGGGGATGCTGCTCTATCTAATCAACAGAGCGACTCGGCTCGACGTTGCGATAGAGAGCGTCGTGGTGCTGGTCGGGGTCGTAGGGATGATAATACCAATCGTGAACATGATCAGCATCTCGATACCCGACGACTCCGTAGCCACCGGGCTAGGGCTGAACACGATGCTGAGAAACATAGGCGGGGCCGTGGGCGCGGTGATCGGGACGACCATAATGAGCACCTACACTACGGCGTTGACGGTCGCGCCAGGAGTCACGGTGGCGTTTCCCGACCCTACTGCCTTCAACTACATCTTCTACCTTGGCATCGGATTCCTCTTGTTCGCCATCGCCGTGTCGCTGGCGGCGAAGAACTACACCTTCAGGGCCCGGTCAGCGCCTAGAGACGAACCGACTGCCCTCGGCGCTGAACCGCCAGAGAAGCCGGCTGCCTGAAGCCACGCCGACCCGCCTGCTCGCGACCCAGGAGACCTCGGAAGTCCGCTCAGAGTTGCAGATGTACAGGCCTCTGTCGCGCGTAAGGTCGGTCCCGTTTTGCTCTCCCATGATTCCCAGGGCCTGGGTCAGCCTGCCCGGCCCGCTGGTCAGCTTGAAGACGTCGGTCACGCCCCGCCGTGCCGCCATGCGTTCCATGCCAGCGACTGGCTCTAGGGCCCTGATCAGGACGGCCCCCGGTCTTCCGGTACGCTCGGTCGTGGCGTTGAGACACCAGTTCCTCCCATAGACGAAGTAGACATACGCGAAGCCGCCGCGGCCGAACATGATGGAGTTCCTGCGTGTCACTCCTCTGAAAGCGTGGCTCGCGGGGTCGTCGCTTCCCCTGTAGGCTTCGGTCTCGACGATGCGCCCGGCGATGGTGGCTCCGTCGATGTTCCGGACAAGGACCTTGCCTAACAGGTCCTTCGCCACGTCGAGCGTCCGTCTCTCGTAGAACGACCGCCGCAGAGGCACCGGGTGGACGACGCTTCTCAACCTCGCGCGTCGAGGGCTATGCTCCGCAGTTAAGGAGCCTCCGCGTAGACCCGTGCAGCCGCGCAACGGATAACTAATCCGCGCCTCGCGCGCCGAACATTGGGGTCGTCGGCTAGACTGCGCGCCATCAGCTCAGTGAGGCGCGATAGGGCAAGTCTGGTCTAGGCTTTCAGCCTTGGGCGCTGAAGATCCCCGGTTCAAATCCGGGCGACCCCACTCTTTACGCTCTCTCCCGTGGCTTCTCCCGTTCCTGAGCCTGTTCCCTTCTGACTCCCTTTGCCCACACTCACTCGCATGTTCGTCAAGAAGCCACAGCGCTCTGTTCAGGTTTCTGCAGCGAGTTAAGGTGCCGCATGACGTAGGTAGATACTATTCCCATCCAAGCTATGACCGAACCAATGAGCAACCGCTCGAACAAGCCGCCATAGTCGCTTTTGAAGTGAGGGAAGAATGTCAGAACACCTAGGTAAAACACCATGGACGAAACCGCGAGCACTGCGAAAACCAGTGCGACCCTCCTTAGACCCGCCAAAGCCTTCACTCTGCGTAGCTTCAGCGATATCGATAGTTCGCCCAGTGGTGTCACAACGAATATGATGAGCCCGATGACTGTGTGAATCCCAAGGGTACGCCCCGTTGCTGGGAGTCCAGCCAGTAATAGAGCGGCCACGCCCCATGTCGCGATGGCGTACAGTCCAGACTTGTAAGTCCGCCAGCTCTCTCCAAGCATCGTAAGAATCTGGACGAAGGCATACGCGAACAGAAGAGTGAGCACTCCACGATTTAGGAAGTTGACGGTCATGACATAGCCGTAGGGCCCAACTGCTAGCAGACTTTCTGCTTGCGATATCGGGCTGTAGTGTGGTGGAAGAGACTGTGCGATGGCATCGAGTACTATGTAGAGGATGATCAGAGCGTCAACGACTACGAACTCTTGACGAACTGTTGGACGCTTTGACTGACGCATGATGGCCAAGAAATCGCGTTGGCCGGTTTTTGGCAAACGCGTTAAAAACCTAGTGAGAGAGAGCTCCTCTCTGCGCGCCAGGAGTGGTCCGGAGCCTGACGATGTAGCACTCCAAGCATCCTAGGCAGGCCGCTCGGCGAGACGCGCAAAGGGTTTATGACTGCAAAGAGATGCGAATCTAGCAGTAGATTGTCTACAGGTGAAGAGCGACGCCTTGCCGCGATCATGTTTACCGACATAGTGGGATACACTGCCATCTCGCAGGCGAGCGAACCTGCGGCCATGGCAATCTTGAACGAGCACAGAGAGCTGCTCAGACCATCCTTTCTGCGCTACGGCGGGCGGGAGGTGAAGACCATGGGCGACGCGTTGCTCGTCGAGTTCCCGAGCTCGCTCGAGGCCGTCCGGTGCGCCCTAGAGATTCAGAGCAGACTGGCCGAAAGGAATTCCAGGCAGGAGTCCAAGCTGATGGTGCGGATAGGGATACACGTCGGCGAGGTCATCCATGCCGGAGACGACGTCTTCGGAGACGCGGTGAACATAGCCGCCCGAATCGAGCCGCTCGCGCAGCCGGGCGGAATCTGCGTAAGCCGGCAGGTATTCGACTTCGTCCAGAACAAGGTGGAGGCGAGGCTGGAGAAGGTCGGTCCCGTGGAGCTGAAGAACGTGAAGCTTCCTATCGAGATATACAAGGTCCTCCCTCTCAGCGCGGCGGTGGCAGAGACGTCGACCGCAGGCGCGAGGAGGAGGGTTGCCGTTCTCCCGTTCGAGAACTTCAGCCCGGAGGCAGGAGACGAATACTTTGCGGACGGCCTCACGGAAGAGATGATAGGGACGCTCTCGAAAATCAGGGAGCTGAGCGTCATTTCCAGGACCTCGGTGATGCAGTACAAGCGCAAGCCGAAGCCCATCTCAGAAATCGGCCGAGAGCTCAACGCGGGGACCATCCTAGAGGGCAGCGTCAGGAAGGCGGGGAACAGGGCGCGCGTGAGCATACAGATGATAGACGCCACAGAAGACAAACACGTGTGGGCGGAGAACTACGACAGGGATCTTCAGGACATATTCTCCGTCCAGAGCGACATCGCGGGGAGGGTGGCTCAGGAGCTGAAGGTCAAGCTCCTCGACGCTGAGAAGGAGGTCATCGAAGAGCCGCCCACAAAGAGCCCGGAAGCCAACCTCCTCTTCCTGAGAGGAATCTACGAAGTGGACAAAGGGTCCCCCCTAGACATAATGAAGGCCAACGAATACTTCGAGCTCGCCGTCGCAAAGGACCCTCAGTTCGCCCTCGCATACGCGCTCCTAGCCTCGAACTACGTCGCAGTCGCCGGGGAGAACCTACCAGGGAGCGAGGCGTTCCCCAAGGCGAAGGAGAACCTCGAGAAGGCGCTCGCGTTGGACCCGCGGCTCGCCCGGGCGCACTGCGCAAAAGGATGGTTGGCGTTCCAGTACGACTGGGACTGGGAGGAGGCCGAGAAGAGCCTCAAGCAGGCCATAGCCTTGGCCCCTAGCCTTGCGGTTGCCCACCACTTTTGTGGCAGGACGCTCGCCTCGCTGGGAAGGTTCGAAGAAGCGCTATCCGAGATGGGAAGGGCCTACGAGCTCGACCCTGCGTCGCCCTGGGTGATGGACCACTTCGCCACGGTGTACTACATGGCCGAGATGTTCAGAGACGCTAGGAGGATGTTCAACAAGGTCTTGGAGATCAACCCCATCTTCGTCAAGGCGCACATGGGTCTGGCCATGGTCGACGTCGCGGAGGGCAAGAAGGAGGACGCCACGCGGAGGGCAGACGCGGCGGTAGCCGTAGACGGCGAGGCCTACTTCCAGGCGAACAGGGCGATAGTTCACGCCTCGACGGGCTCGAGGGCGACGGCAGAGGCTATACTCGAGAGGATCCTGTCAGGCGAGTACGAAGGATACTCTGCGCCGCAGCTCACCGGGGCGATATACTACTGCCTGGGCGACAAGGACAAGGGATTCGAGTGGATGAAGAGGGCACTGGAGGCCCGAGACCCCGGCATCCCCTGGTTCAACAAGTGGCCCATCCTCAGCGTCCAGAGGCAGGACCCGAGGTTCGTCCAGATGCTCCACGACCTGCGACTCCCTTAGCCGACCCCGACCGCTACGACAGGCGTCACTGCGACTGGACTGGGACAGGCTCTTCAGTCTCGGGCCGCACCCTGCCGGGCCACCAGTTGTACTTCTGCGCTATTGCCATGAGGGAGGTCACGAGGAAGAGGATCACAACGCCGACATCGACCATCACCGCCGCGGCGACGCTGATCCCTATCTCCTGAAGCAGCGGGATGCCGCTGATTGTCAGCGAGGCGAAGACGCTCGAGAGTATCAGCCCGAGGCCAAAGAGCGTCACCCATGTCTTGTCCATCGCGGCCCTTATCGCTTCGTGGTCGGACAGGCCGTTGGCCGCCTCCTCCCTTATCCTGGTGACCAGGAAGATGTCGTAGTCTATCCCCACGCCCAGCATCGTGACGATGACGAAAAGCGGTGCCAGGTCAACGATAGGTGTCTTGAGCAGGTAGTAGAAGGTCGCGCAGAGCAGGGCGAGGGCGAACGAGACGCTGCATAGGATTGTGAGTATCAGGCGCACAGGAGTGAAGAGGGAGCGCAGCTGCGCGAAGAGGATGAAGAACACTCCGAGGGAGAGTACGACGAGGACGAGAGGGAGGACGCCGCTTATCAGGCTCACGGTGTCTATGGTCGACTGGGTCGAACCGCCGAAGTAGATCGTGGTCCCCGCCGGGAGAGCCGTGGCTCCTACCGCGGCCTCGATCTTCTTCAGGTCACCCACGGCCGCCGAGCTCTGCGCCGCCTCGGACAGACCGGCCGTGACCAGCACGGTCCGGTTGTTCGTACCTATCTGTGAGAGGATGCCCTCCAGGTACTGGGACCTGACAGGAGAGGTCAGCTCCTGCAGGCCGGTGTAGTTGAATGGAACCCCGTAAGGGCTCGTCGGACTGACGACCTCCTCTACGCCAGGGGACCTCGAGACAGTCTCCGACATCGAAGCGATGAAGTTGAGCTCGGTCTGGTTGAACTGGTCCTGGCCGTAGACCACGGGCTCCGGGAACGTGACGACCATGAACGTAGGAGAGACGGCCAGCCCTCCGATGTTGTCCTGGATCGCAGTCAGGCCTTGGTTGCTCGGGAAGTTTGGCAGCAGCCTCAGGACGTCGAACCCGCTGGGCGTCTCGTAGGTCACATAGAACGACCCCGCGGCCAGGAGCGCTACCACAGCCGCGACGGCCACCTTGTGCCTGATCGTCGCTTCTGTGACCCTGTCCAAGCGTCCGGGGGACCTTTTGCTCTGATGCGTCCTAGAACCCGATGGCCAGAAGAGCCGGTCCCCCAGGGCTAGCTCAAGCGACGGGAGAAGCGTAAGCGACGCGACGAGAAGTATGCTCACACCAATCGCTATCGCGGCGCCGACTGCGCCGAAGAACGGCACCTTGGTGACGGCCAGCACGATGTAGGCCACTATCACCGTCAGTCCTGCCGTTAGGATTGCCTGGCCTGCCCACCTCACCGACACGGACACGCTCTCCTGCACCGGCTTACCCCCCGACCTCTCCTCCCTGGTCCTCCTGAGCTGGAGGACCGAATAGTCTACGGACAGCCCGAGCACGGTGAGGATCATCAGGAACGGGACAGCGAAGTTGATCTGACTGTGGAAGACGAGCACGGTAAGGCCGTAGACTGAACCCAGGGAGATTCCGATCGCGAAGCCTCCTATCAGCAAGGGGACGATGGCAGCAACCGGTGAGAGGAACAGGAGCCCGGCGACGAGGAGAGAGAGCCCCAGCCCTGGTACTATGCTCTCGCCGAGAGCGGGCTGGGCGGCATCCTCGAAGTCCAGGGCTATGACCGAGCCTCCGGTGACGTAGACCTTGCCCATTCCCGCTAGGCCGGAGCTGAGGACGTCCGACCTTGCCTGCTCGATCACGCTGTTCGCCGGGGAGGACGAGAAGCCCAGCTCGAAGAGCATGGTGCCGTTGTCCGGGCTTACGAAGTCCCTTGTGATCGAGCTCGAGAGGGCAAAGGGGTAGTCGGGGAATGGTTCGGTCGTGAGGACGTTGGTTATCCCAGCGCTGACCTGTCCCGGAGTGCTCGTCGCGCTCAGCCCTGAGAGGAGGTCGTACAACGAAGACGAGTTGACTGTGAACAGAGGGGAGGAGGCGAAGAGGCCGGCGGCTGCCAGAGCGACTTGGTCCGCCGCGGCATCCCATGCCTTCTGACCGGTCGAGTTGGCCTGCTCCAGCGTCTGCGCGACTTGGGCCACGAACGCGGGGACGGTGGAGCCGAGGAGGTCCTCTTCCTCGGTGTAGACGCTCGTCACTCCTGTGAAGCCGGCGAGCGAGTCGGCGCTCAATGTCCGATTAAGAGCCAAGAGAGCAGACCTGACTTCGCCGGAGTAGACGTTCTGACTCTGGAACACCACGATAATCGGGCTGCTGGTGGTGTTCATCGAAGGGAACTGCGCGTCGAGGATCGCCTGGGCCCTCTCAGACTCCGAGTTCTGCACGCTGAGCGCGTTCGAGTTCGCGACGTTGAAGGACACTGAGGAGAAGAAGCCTAGGACAAGAGGGACAGACAACACCAGCGCTATGAGCCACAGGGCTATGATGGTCCTGTGCCGCCTTCTGATGAGCGCGTTGAGCCTGTCGAAGAGCGGGACGCCCGACCGTCTCGATTCCTGCCGAGTCAAGATGGCTGGGTCACGAGGTGGCCCTGGCCGTCGGGCTTGTAAATTCCCCGGTCGCGGCAGGCAGCGGGGTCATGGGTCGCGCCAGTGGCTCTTCTTCACCGCCAAGACGAAGAGGACGAAGCAGACTGCGACGAGCACGACCCAGTCGACCGCGAGGTTGAGCTGGGAGAGCTGCAGGTGGCCTATGGCGTTCTGGGCGATCTCGGCGGCGTACGTCGCAGGCGAGAAGTACGCCAGGAACCTGATCGCATCGGGGATGTAGGTGATGGGATAATAAATCGGGGCTATGGTGGCGAGCATTATCGTGAGGATGCTCACGAACGCGCGATTCTGCTGGATGTCGGTGCTGAAGGTCGAGAGCATGAAACCGAGCGCGACCGAGAACGCGAACATCAGCGCGAACACGCAGAGGACGGTGAGGGCCCCGAGCGGGGTCGCGTGTATGAAGATGAAGGAGAGGACGGTCAGGACCGCCAAGGCAGGGAGGGCGTTGGTGAGGGCCGCCACGCCCATGCCCAGGGTGTAGGCGAACGCGCTGGTCGGGGAGCTCACCAGCATGTCTTGGAGCTTGAAGTCGTTCTTCATGTGGGAGAGGTCTATCTGAAGGTTGACCCCTCCCGAAATCATGCTCGTTATCAGGGCCCCCTCTATCGAGACGCTCAACAGGTACCCGTGGCTGACCAGCAGTATCAGGACGAGGACTGAAAACGGGGCGAGGACGTTGCTCACCAGGGTTATCGGGTAGTTCCGCATCTGGTACACGGCGTCGATTAGTACCGAGGCGTAGACCTGGCTCAGCCTATTGCTCTTCATGGATGACACTCCCGTTCTCGGGTCCGCGCCTCGTATCCTCCTCTATGGGCTTCCGGACAAGATAGTAGAATATGTCCTCAAGGGAGATGGGGTATATCGAGAAGCGCTTCTTTTCCCTGACCAGCTGCTCGGTCAGCCTGTCCGCTTCTTCCTCCGTGGTGAATATCTGGGTCGAGCCGTCGGCGCTCCTGACGACCTCGCCGACCTTGGTCTCGAACGGGGACGCCCCGTGCATGATCCGTATGCTCACCTGGTACTTGACCACCGATCTGAGCTGGTCCAGCGTCCCCAAGGAGAGAAGTCTCCCGTTCTCAAGGATGCCTATCTTGTCGGCGAGCCTCTCAGCCTCTTCAAGATAGTGGGTGGTCAGGAAGATGAAGTGGGTCTTCTTGAGCTCGTTCAGCGTCTTCCAGAGGTCGGCGCGGATCAGCGGGTCCAGGCCCGTTGTGGGCTCATCCACGAACAGTATCCTCGCCTCAGTGGCCAGGATCGTCGACATCAGGACCCTCCTCTTCACCCCCCCTGAGAGGCGCCTGTTCACCACGTTCTCATACTGCCCGAGCCCGAGCTTCGCCAGCGCGTCGCTGACCTTCGAGGCCGCTTCCCGCCTCCCGAAGCCCCTGTACAGGAGGTAGGAATAGATCGTCTGTCTGGGGGTGAGCCAGGGAACGAGCCTGGCCTCCTGGGGCATGACGGCTATCTGCTCCCTTATCCTCTTGGCGTCCCTCAGGACGTCCATCCCGTTGATGCTCGCCTCTCCTGAGGTAGGCGCGAGCTCCGTGGCCAGTATCCTGATCAGTGTCGTCTTCCCTGCGCCGTTTCTGCCCAGCAGGGCGAAGGTCCCGTTCGTCTCGACTGACAGGGTGACGTCGGCGAGCGCCGGAGGCTCGTTGCCGTACCGCTTGGTCAGGTTCCTGCACTCGATCGTGTTTGCCATTCGCAGCCTGGCGCCCCTCGGACTCCTCTTTACGAATATTGGAACCGAGGGTGGACGCGACCGCGGCTGCCTCCCGCCGGTTTCAGTATGGCGACGAAGGCGCCTTCTCGCCCTTTCCCCTCGCTTCTGGCGCCTTGAGATTCCATCCGAGAGCCTTTCCGACCTCCTCTTCGGTCCTGGTCTTGACGAGCCGGACGGGCTCGTCACGCGTCCAGAGCCCCCTGGAGTTGATGATCAGCCCCCTGTCTCTCGCCTTTATCGTCATCCCTATGGTATGGCCCTTCGGCCCGGTCGCCCACATCAGCGTCACGCCCCACGAGTCCCTGTTCAGGCACAGGAAGAGGTTCACCTGCATCCCGCGGTACCTGAAGTTCGAGATGGTCTCGCCGAATGAGATGACCTCGCCGCCCATGCCCTCCACCCTCGCGGCGACCTTGTCCTTCCACAGCCCGAAGCTGCTGCCGCGGGGGATGACGGCGATGTCGATGTCGTGCACGATGGGTTCCCTCCTCCGTATGCTGCCGGCGATAAGGCTCTTGGCGTAGAGGTCCTTCGTCAGTTTGAGGAAGTCCTTGGCCACGGACTCCGCCGACTCCAGGGTGAGGTCTCTCTTGAATGACAAGCGCGGACGCCTAGCTGAACTGCGAGAAGAGGCATTCCTCGGGAGTCTTGTCGTGCCTCACCCTGAGGATGAACGGGGCTCTGAGCTTCCTGTCCCGGGTCAACTCCTGGAACCTCACTTCCACTACAGAGCCCTTCTTCACTTGCCTGGGGTCAACGCCTTCGACCGTGGAGCCTACGTTGCCGATGCCCACTTCCCGGCCGTCGTCGTCGCACACTGCGACCGACCATGACCTCGGGACGCCCGTCCTCTTCATCTCCGCGGTCTCCACTATCGCGGTCACGAAGCAGTCTATCGTGTCGAACCTCTTCAGCTTGAGCCAAGAGCTTGCTTGCCCGTAGCTGGAGGCGGGGTTCTTCACCACTATGCCCTCCCTCCCTTCGTTGACCATCTTGTCCCTGAAGGCGGTGATGCCTTCCGTCGTCCTAGCCGTCGTGAACGGGACCTCAAGCTCCGTCCCCTCGAGTATCTCTCTGAGTATCTTCTTACGCTCGGCAAGAGGCTTCGCCCTTACGTCCCTGTCGTCAACCTGGAGGACGTCGAACAGGAACATCCCCTTCGACTCGCGTGCGACGTACTCTCCGTCGAGTATCATGCGGTGGGGCGCATGGAGGAACTCGGTGATGCGGGAGAAGACCTGCGGGGTCGACCTGGGGGTGTAGACCCCGCCGTGCTTGCTGGAGAGGACCAGCTTCTCTCCGCTCTTGAAGAGGAACACGCGTATGCCGTCGTACTTGGCCTCGCAGATGGCGGGGAGGGGGTTCTTCGCCACCCAGTCCCCCAGGTCCCTCTTGACCGCCTTGGCGTAGTTCTCCGCTACGTAGTTCGGGAGCTCGTCGCTCATCTCTACTTCGAGAGGACTACCTTGGCCTTCTTCCGTGCGACGGGGACGGCCGGAAGCCTCTGCGAGCCCTTCTCCTCGACCAGGGCCCAGGCGTCGTCCAGCTTCAGGATGCCCTCGCTCAGGCCCATGAGCAGCCAGAGCCGCCCATCCTTCCTCTCGTACGGGTAGATGACGCTGGTGTAGAAGTTGTACCCGCGCCCCCATGAGAAGAACGCGACCAAGGCCATGTCCTTTTCGATGAGGTATCTCGCGAGCTGCGTGACCCTGGACGCGGTCTCCCCCACCTTCTTGTCGGTGTCGGGCGCCAGCTGGTAGACCTCCTTGAACTTGTATTCCGAGACGCGGTCGAGCGGGACGAATCCGTCCTTCTCCACCTCCACCTTGGTCGTCCTTTCGAAGGGCTCGACCTCCTCGCCTTCCTGCTTGTCCATCGTCTGGCTGAGCGGCACTTCAATCCATTTGCCGGTGAACTCCAGCTCGTACTTCAGAAAGTATCTCTTCTCGTTCCTGACGGTGATAGGGAAGTCGCCCTTGTACCTGACGAACTTTCTCGCCTCCTCGGGCGAGACCTCCTGGAGGTCGAGCCGCTCCCCGCCTGGGCCTTCCTTGTAGCGGAAGATTCTCGGGACCTCCCTGCTGACGACCTCCTTTCCCGTCTTCTTGTCTAACTTGATGACCTTCACCGGCTGGAGGTCGCCGTGAGCCTTGGCCGCCCGAAGGTGGTACTCGACCGCCCCGAGGCCGAGCGTTGGGATGTCCAGGCTGAGCACCCCCCTCCATGAGGCCCTGCTGGCGGCTGCGCTCTCCGCCTGCTTCTCGACCTCCGTGAAGATGTCTTTCTTTGGCAACCCTGACCTCAAGCGCGCTTTAGGATATTTAATGTTGCCAAGCTGCCGCAGGCAAAGCCTTCTTCCTGCCCCGACCGTCTTCGCGGTCCTCGAGCGTCCCGAGGTAGATCATGGTGTCATAGTGCAGTCGGAATCTCTGGCGTGCTCGCCCACGTGCGGCCCTGCGCGCTTCGTCCTCGAGTGTCGCCCACCGCGGAGTGCCGCGGCGCGGCATATACGACGCGGACGCGAGCCTGCCGAGCAGCCCAGTGAGGCTCAGGACCTGCACGTTTGGGACTACGAACTTCGCCGGTGCGCCTCGCCCGAAGAACTCCGACATGCTCGTCTCGTCGAGGTCAGGCACCCGCCTGCTCTCGACCGAGTACGTCTTGACCAGCCGAGAGTAGAGGCGCCCGGCGCCGCCGGTCTCCTTCCTCAGGTTGTAGACCACGCAGACGCGCTTCGGCTCGCGGAGAACCCTCGCGAACTCCGACCTAGCCCTGCGAAGGTCGAACCAGTGCAGCGCTTGGCCGACGACCACTAGGTCTGCGCTCTCGGAAGGGAGGCCCGTCGCTTCGGCCCTGCCGTCTACGCTCACGAACCCGGCGAACCGGCGCGCCAGCCGACTCGTGGCAAAGCCGCGCATCTCGGGGTTTGGCTCCACGCAGAGCACCTTGTTCCCATTCAGGAGGAACAGCTCTGACAGTATCCCTGTGCCCGATCCGACGTCGGCTATGGTCCAGGTCTTGTCCAGCCCGATCTGCTCCTTCAGCGTGGTCACGACCGAGCGCGGGTAGCCCGGCCGATACTTCGAATAGTCGGCGGCCTTTCCGGAGAACCTTCGAGAGTAGTCGGCCGTCGACTCGGTCGCCCGCACAAGAGGCGCCCCGACCGCTCTCCTATTAGTCCGCCGGCCAGGCGCATTTGTTTTGACCACTTGTCGCCATAGCTTGATATACAAACGGCGGCGACGCCCCGCTCGCGTTGCAGGCGGCTCCCCGCAGGGTAAAGACAATTTACAGCGTCATCGCCTCGCCCCAGAGGCTCGAAATCCTCAGGATCCTGAACATCAAGGGCCCGCTGACCTACAGCGCGCTGAAGACGCTGGCGGGCTTCAAGTCGAAGAAGGAGTCGGGGAAGTTCGCCTACCACCTGAGAAAGCTCGTCAAGCAGCTCCTGATCCAGCTCAACAGGCAGGAACGCAAGTACACAGTGACCAACCTCGGCAGGCTCGTGCTCAACCTGACCCGCCAGATCGAGGAGCAGTCACTCGTGGAGAGCGGGAAGCTGTACGTGAGGACATCCCACCAGACGCTGGAGGAGTTCAACGCGAACAAGATCCTCCAGTCTCTCGTGAAGGAGGCCGGCATGCCCGTCGAGCTGGCCCAGAAGATCACAAGCGAGACCGAGTCCAGGCTCTACAAGTTCCAGACCCAGTACCTCACCGCGCCGCTCATCCGCGAAATCGTGAACGCGCTCCTAGTGGAGCACAGCATGGAGGAGTACAGGCACAAGCTGACCAGGCTAGGGATGCCCATCTACGACGTGACCCAGCTGCTGGGCAGGGCGGGAGACGACGGCGGGAACGTGGAGTCACTGGTGCACCAGACAGGCAAGCAGGTCTTCTCGGAGTATCTCCTCCTTGAGCAGCTGCCGAGGGACGTGGCAGACGCGCACCTTTCAGGCGACATGCACATCACAAACGCAGGGTCATGGGGGCTGACGCCCGACACGGTGTTCGTGGACCTGATCTCGGTCAGAAGCGCGGGCCTCAATCCCAGGGGAAGGATCCCCAACTGCCCCATGATACCCAGTCCCGAGAACGCCGAGAGGGCGCTCAACATAGTCCTGAACATGTCTTCGATGCTGGCGAGGGAAGCTTCAGACGAGATCACCTTCAGCAACTTCCTGCAGTACCTCGCGCCGTTCTGCAGGTCCAAGGGCAAGAGAGAGCTGGAGGCGCTGCTGCTGCGGTTCCTGGAGGACCTCAGCTCGCCAGTCTCAGGGGCGCAGAGCCCGGCGATAAGCCTGGAGCTGAACCCCTTCAAGCACGACGACGCCGGGCGAGAGGTGCTCGACAGGACGCTGGACGCCACGCTGGGCGCGTACAGGACATTCGTCGCAGAGACGCCGAGGCCCGACGTCAGGCTCCTGCTGGCCAAGCCGAACAGGGTCGACGACACCAAGACGCTCAAGGACGCGGCCTCGATAATATTCAACGGCGGACGGATGGCGTTCTTCTCATCGGACCAGAGGAGGAGCTTCCTAGGCCTGAACGCCAACGTCCTCTCCGAAGGGTCGCAGGCGGACAACATCAGCGTGCTTCACGGCCTGAGCCTCGACCTTCCGAGGCTGGCGTACGACTCGAACCAGGACGAGACGTACTTCAGGGCGAAGCTGGCGCTCCTCATCGGCGTGGCCTCTGACGCCCTGTCCACGAGGAGGAGGCTCATCGAGAGGACGCTGAAGCGGGGCCTGCTCCCGTCCCTGGCGGCCGGGTCCGACTCCGTCACGTCGGACAACATGCCACTGATAATGAACATGGTAGGCATCGAAGAGACGCTGGCGAGCCTCATCAGGGACCCTACGACGGGGTCGCGCTTCGAGCTCGCCGACAAGATCGTGGGCACTGCCACGCAGGTGGCAGAGGAGAAGTCGACGAAGATAGACAGGCTGGGGATGGCGATGCTCGACCTCGACGGCGCGGGGAGGCTGGCGGCCCTGGACGCAGAGAAGTACGGGAAGGCCAACCTTCAGCCCATGGGGAAGGGCGGATACACGCAGGCGCCGAGGCTGGTCCTCGCCGACCTAGAGAACAAGGAGAAGATGGACTACGTCGCGAAGCTCTCCGGAGGACTCCATGGGGGCCTCTCAGTCACGCTGGACGGGTCGTCCGAGGAGGTGCGCGGCGTGTACAACGTGATACTGAACGCGACGCCGAAGCTTCCGTACTTCAAAGTCGACAGGACGGTCTCGTTCTGCAGGAACTGCGGCGCCAAGCTGGTGCGCAACACGGCCAGGTGCAGCCGGTGCAAGTCCGTGGCCATGTCGCAGTATTCCACCGCGTCGTGACCGCAGGCACAAGCGCGCCGTGTCAAAAGGAATGGACTCGTGTGCACTTCATGTGGAGCGGCCAATCACTTTCGCTCCTGCGTCATTGTCAATCTCGGTCATCCCAAGGGCAACATATATCACCGGGAGCATGGGGTAAGGGCCAACGTTATGACGTCGATAGTTGAAGAACCACGCGACTCTCCGGATGTCGGAAAGTCGAAGTCTGAAGTAAGGATTCCCGAAGAGACGCTCGCGGCGTTCGGAGGAGATGAACTGCGCGCGAGGGTCTTCTACGAAAAGTACGCCTTGAGAGACTCGCACGGGCAGCAGGTCGAGAAGACCCCGGACGGCATGTGGCGCAGGGTGGCGAAGGAGCTAGCCTCGGTCGAGCTGGACGACGAGAGAAGGCGGGAGTGGACGTCAAGGTTCTACTGGCTCCTGGAGGACTACCGGTTCGTCCCAGGAGGCAGGATACTGTTCGGTGCAGGCCAGCCAAGGAAGTCTACGCTGCTAAACTGCTACTTCTTCCGGATCCGTGGAGACTCGATCGAAGAGATATTCGACTGGTGCAAGGAGGCGGCCAGGACATATAGCTTCGGAGGCGGCGTGGGGACAGACATCTCGGTCCTGAGGCCGAAGGGCGCGCCGGTGAACAACGCGGCGATCTACAGCTCCGGCTCCGTGTCCTTCATGGAGCTCCTTTCGACCACCACGGGGACGATAGGCCAGGCGGGGAGGAGAGGGGCGCTGATGATCACCATCAGGGTGGACCATCCCGACGTCATGGACTTCATCGGTGTGAAGAAGGACCTCAGGAGGGTCAACTATGCCAACATCTCGGTGAAAATTACAGACGAGTTCATGAAGGCCGTAGAGAGGGACGAGGACTTCCTCCTGCACTTCAAGAACGAGAAGGTGGAGATGGAGCGGACAGTCAGGGCCACGGACGTCTGGAAGTCGCTGGTGAGGGGCGCGTGGCAGTCGGCCGAGCCTGGTGTCCTCTTCTGGGACACGATCAAGAGAGAGTCGACGACAGAGTACAACGGCATGGAGGTGCAAGGAGTGAACCCATGTTCAGAACAGACTCTAGAGTCATACGGCTGCTGCTGTCTGGGCTCGGTCAACCTCAGCGCCTTCGTGAGAGAGCCATTCACTGAAAGGGCGAGCATCGACTGGGACTCCCTCACCCGCGCGGCTCAGTACGGGGTGAGGTTCCTGGACAACGTGCTGGACTACAACGCGGAAAGACATCCGCTCCCGCAGCAGAAGGTGGCGTCCCTGCACAGCAGGAGGATCGGCGTCGGGATAACGGGCCTCGGGGACATGCTCATCAAGCTGGGCCTGAAGTACGACGACGACTCGACGATCGAGTTCGTGGACCACCTCTTCGAGAGGATAAAGAACGTCATCTACGACTACTCGTCGGACCTGGGCAAGGAGAAGGGGAGCTTCCCCGCCTTCGACGCCGAGAAGCACCTGGCGCAGCCCTTCATCTCCAGGCTGGACGAGAAGGTCAAGGAGAAGATAAGGTCGCAGGGCATACGGAACGCCGCGGTGACGACCATCCCGCCCGTCGGGTCCGGGTCGATCCTCGCAGGGACCAGCAGCGGCGTAGAGCCGGTCTTCGCGCTCTTCTACACCAGGAGGAGCAAGTCGCTGAGCGAGGGCGAGTTCAAGGTCTTCCACCCGCTGGTCAAGGAGTACATGGCGGCCACCGGGGCCAAGAGCGAGGGGAAGCTGCCCAACTACTTCGTCACGTCGCACCAGATCAGGCCCGAGATGAGGGTCAGGATGCAGGCGACCATCCAGAAGCACATCGACACTGCGATATCCAGCACAGTCAACCTCCCCCAGGAGATCACCACGGAGGAGGTGGAGAGGATCTACATGCTCGCCTGGAAGTTGGGGTGCAAGGGCATCACCGTCTACAGGGAAGGGAGCAGGGAAGGCATCCTGGAGACGGAGAAGGTGACGAAGAAGGCCGAGGCCCCCGCGCCCAAGGCGCAGTTCGAGAGGCCCAGGATGATGGATGGGAAGACGCTGAAGCTGAGGCTCCCCCAGGGAGGCATCTACCTGACCGCGAACCTGGTCAACGGGGACGTCAAGGAGGTCTTCGTCACGCTGGGCAAGTCGGGAGGGGACGAGAAGGCCGACGCGGAGGCCCTCGGGAGGCTGGTAAGCCTCTATCTCCAGCACGGAGGAGACGTAAAGAGCGTCATCTCCACGCTGAAGGGGATCAAGGGCAAGTACGTCTCGTGGGACGAGGGCATACAGCTGCTCTCGATACCTGACGCGGTGGCCAAGGCGCTCGAACTCCTGACCGCGAACCACGTGGTCAAGGAGGCGGGGCTGCCTGCGGAGGCGTCGTCGCCCGGCCGGGAGGCGAAGGGCGGGACGTGCCCCGACTGCCGCGAGAACAGCCTAATCTTCGAGAACGGCTGCTACAGATGCGGCAACTGCGGCTACTCAAAGTGCGAGTAGGCCGCCGGGGCTGAAGGCTGCTTGGACAAGGGGACCAGGGCGCTGCTGACCGTGGTGGTGGTGACCGCCCTGGTCATCACCCCCCTCGTGCTCGGCGGCGTCTACCTAGGCGAGTATGTGGCCGGGCAGACGGGGGTGACCGGAGGCGTCCTGCCGATAGCGTTCTCCACGATAGGGTTCGTGGCCGGGATGGCGATAATCTTCAGGGTGATACGGATGGTGGTCGCCAGGACCGCTCGGACGCCCTAGCCGACCTTCTTCAGCGCGGCGGCCTTGGCCTTCTCCACCTTGGACTTCAAGGCCGCTACCGCCTGCTCGTGGGCGGCCTTCACCTTCTCGGCGGCGTCGTCGAAAGGCTCGGCGGCCAGGTCTTCACTCATTGCGCGGCCTTCCTCTCCAGGACCTTCTTAACGTGCTTTAGCCTCGTGAACTCCTCCCTCTCCCTCTCCTCAAGCGTCGCCTGGATGTACCGGATGGAGCCCTGGTACCTCGGGATTATCATGTACTCTAGCGCGTTGAGGAGGCGCTGGGTCCTCTCCAGCTCCTTCGCCAGCCTGAAGATCGCGTTCTCGAACTCCGCCGCCTTGAATATCGACGGGAGGACCTTCCTCATCTGCCTGGACGCGCGGTCCACGGCCACGCTTGTGTCTGCGAACCCGTAGGTCATCCCCGCCTCCTTCTCCGAGAGCTTTATCGAAGGTATGTCGACGTCCACCACCCGTCTCACGCTCACGTCGGCCTCGATCATGGGCGGCGTGTTGGCTGCTATGCCCTCCAGCCGGAGCGGGCCGAGCTTGAGGTACGCGTCGTACAGCGCGAGATAGGCGTCGGACAGGGGCTGGGATATCTCGTCTCTGGCGGCCGTGGCCTGGGTTATCATCTCGTCGAGGCGCTTCAGCAGGACGTCCCGCTTGTCGTCCAGGACCTTCTTGACCCTGGTGGCAGTCTGGAGCCTCCTCCGCGTGCCTATGAGCTCTATCTTTGTCGGGAGGACGTTTCCGCCTGACGCTACGGACAAGGCCTAGCTCGCCGTCTTGACGTAGTTCTGCTTGATGAACTCTTCCTTGATGTTGGTCAGCTCGCCCTCCGGGAGGATGGAGAGGACTTCCCAAGCTATGCGGTGCGTGTCGTCGAAGGTGCGGTTCTCCTCGTACCCTTGGTTCAGGAACTTCTGCTCGAACGCGTCGCCGAACTGGAGGTACTTCAGGTCAGAGCCGGTGAGCCCGGACTTGCCGACGATCTCCGCCAGCGCGCGCAGCTCGATCGAGCGGGCGTAGGCGTTGTAGAGCTGGTTGCCCACCTGGTGGTGGTCGGGCCGGGCCTTACCCTGCTTGATGACGTACCCCAAGGCCGGGCCCATGAGCCTGCTGAGGCTGGAGAGGACGTACACCGACGGGTAGATGCCCTTCCTGAAGAGCTCCCTGCCGAGGAAGATCTGGCCCTCGGTGATGTAGCCCGTCAGGTCGGGGATGGGGTGCGTGACGTCGTCGCTGGGCATCGATAGTATGGGCATCTGAGTGATGCTCCCCTTCTTCCCCTTGATCCTCCCCGCCCTCTCGTAGTTGGTGGCCAAGTCCGTGTAGAGGTAGCCGGGGAACCCCTTCCTCCCGGGCACCTCCTCTCTGGCCGCCGAGATCTCTCTCAGCGCCTCCGCGTAGTTCGTGATGTCAGTGATGATGACCAGGACGTGCATGTCCAGCTCGAAGGCCAGGTACTCCGCGGCGGTGAGGGCGACGCGCGGCGTGATTATCCTCTCGATGGCAGGGTCGTCTGCGAGGTTCAGGTAGAGGATGCTCCTCCTTATCGCTCCAGACTCCGCCAGCGTCCGCTGGAAGAATGTCGCTTCTCCGTGGGACACGCCCACGGCCGCGAAGACCACCGCGAACTCCTCTCCTTCGCCGACCACGGTCGCCTGCCTCGCGATCTGCGCGGCCAGCATGTTGTGGGGCATCCCGGCTCCGGAGAAGATGGGGAGCTTCTGGCCCCTGACGAGCGTGAGCATGCCGTCGATGACTGAGACGCCGGTCTGGATCAGGTCCGTCGGGTACTCCCTCCTCTCAGGGTTGATCGGCGACCCGTTGACGTCGAGGAACTTCTTGGCGACCGGCTCCGGCAGACCGTCCATCGGGCGCCCGAGGCCGTCGAAGACCCTCCCCAGCAGCTGGTCGGAGACTGGAAGCTCCATCGTGCGGCCCAGGAACCTGGCCCTCGTCCCGCTCACGGACAGCCCCGAGGTGCCCTCGAAGACCTGGACCACGGCCTTGCCGAAGCCCGTCTCCAGCACCCTGGCTAGCCTGCGGCTTCCCGAGCCGTCCTCTATCTCCACGAGCTCGTCGAAGGCGGCCTTGTCTACGCCGTCCACCACGAGGAGCGGCCCCCTGATCTCCGCGACCTTGCTGTACTCCAGGCCAGGCGAGGACTTGCTCATGCGGCCTTGGCCTCCGGCGCGGCGGAGATGGAAGCGAACTCGTCCGACATCTGCTTGACGAGGCCGTCGAGCTTGTCCAGCTCCTCGTTCTTGATCGCGAACTTCGACCTGAGCATCGGCGCGACCACCTGCATCCCCCTGATCTTGGACAGGGGCGTGCCGTTCCTCAGGGACTTCAGGGCCTCCTGGTGGAACTGGACGAACATCTTCATCATCTTGAACTGCTTCTGCGGGCTGCAGTACGCGTCCGTGTCGTCGTAGGCGTTCTGCTGGAGGAAGCCTATCTGGATCATCCTCGCGACGTCGAGTATCAGCTTCTCCTCGTCAGGGAGCGCCTCTGGCCCGAGCAGCCTGACAATCTCCTTCAGCGCGTCCTCCCTCTGGAGGATTCCGTACGCCTCGGCCCTTAGCGAGGCCCACTCGCTGTCGACCCTCTCCTTCCACCACTTGCCGACCGACTCGACGTATCCCGAGTAGGAGCTCATCCAGTTGATGGACGGGTAGTGCCTGGAGTACGCCAGCCTGGCGTCCAGCGACCAGAACGTCCTGACGAACCTAATCGTCTGCGACGTGACAGGCTCCGTGAAGTCCCCGCCCGCCGGAGACACCGCGCCGATCAGCGTGATGGAGCCCGTCCGCACCGGGCTGCCGAGGATGTCTGCCCTGCCCGCCCTTTCGTAGAACTCGGCCAGCCTCGAGGCAAGATACGACGGATAGCCTTCCTCAGCGGGCATCTCTTCGAGCCTGCCGCTTATCTCTCTGAGCGCCTCGGCCCACCTGCTGGTGGAGTCGGCTACCAGGACCGTGTCGTAGCCCATGTCCCTGTAGTACTCCGCCATCGTGACTCCAGTGTAGATGCTCGCCTCCCTCGCCGCGACCGGCATGTTGCTGACGTTGGCGATCAGGATCGTCCTCTCCATGAGCGGCCTCCCGCTCTGGGGGTCGATCAGCTCCGGGAACTCGACGAGGACCTCGGTCATCTCGTTGCCGCGCTCCCCGCATCCGATGTGGAAGACGACCTTCGCGTCGGCCCACTTCGCCACCGAGTGCAAGGTGACCGTCTTTCCTGTCCCGAACGCACCGGGAATGGCTCCAGTTCCGCCCTTGGCCATGGGGAAGAACGAGTCCAGCACCCTCTGCCCCGTCATCAGCGGTATCTCGGGGTCGAGCCTCTCGCGTATCGGCCTGGGGGTGCGGACCGGCCACTTGTGGTGAAGCATCAGGTCGTACTTCTTGCCGGCCTTGTCCTCGGCGACCACCACGGTCTCGCTGATCTTGTACTTGCCCGCCCCGACTACGTCCTTCACCTTGATCTTGGGGACGGTCGGAGGCACGAGGATCCTATGCTCGATCAGGGGCGTCTCCTGCACGGTCCCGATGACGCTCCCTCCCTCGAGGTCGTCGCCCTTCTTGACCGTCGGCACGAAGTCCCACGCGCGGTCGAAGGGGATCGAGTCGGCGGTTGCCCCCCTGGTGATGAACGCGCCGGCCTTCTTCGCTATGACGTCGAGGGGCCTCTGCAGGCCGTCGTAGATCGTGCCTATCATCCCTGGTCCGAGCGTCGTGGAGAGCGGCTGCCCCGTGCCCACGACCGGCTCGCCTGGGCGGAGGCCGCTGGTCGACTCGTAGACCTGGACGAAGGCTATGTCCCCGGTGAGCTTGATGACCTCGCCGACGAGCTTCTCCTCCCCGACCTGGGTCACCTCGTACATCTTTGCAGAAGCCATGCCAGAGGCCTTGACGGCGGGGCCGGAAATCCACTCTATCTTGCCCTTGGCTGGCAAAATCAGAACCTGACGGACCCGCGAGATTGCCGGATTTATAACGTTTAGAGGCGTCGGGCGGGTTCTGTCATTGAGACGCCTTGCCCTACGCGCTCGTCAGCAGGGCCGCGACCTCCTTCCTGAGGACGGGCCGCATCCTCTCGAGCCTCGCTTCGAAGGTGTTGTCGAACCTCACCGAGCCGTCGTGGCTCGTGAGCACGACCCCGCCGATGGTGTCGATCGCCTCGGGCTCGACCGTAAGGCTGCTGGCCTTCGAGTCCCCGAGCCTCCTGAGCGCGGACGAGACGGCCCTCTTGTCCTTCTCTGCGCACTGGATCCTCGCCCTTGGGCCTATGACGTCCAGTCCCTCCTGGACGAGGCGCGTCAGGGCCTGCTCGTGGGCTTCTCCCGAAGCGTGCGAGGTCTGCCTTTCCGCCGCCTCGAAGACCTCGGTGACGGCCTTCTCCAGCGACCGCAGCTGCGCGTTCCGCACTTCCAGCTCAGCCGCGCCGATGGTCTGCCTCCTGATCGACTCCGCCTGCTTGACGCTCATCTCTAGCGTCTTCGAGACTGCTTCGGCCGCCTCCTTCCTGGCAGCTTCGAGTTTTGCGACTGCCTGGGACCTCGCGTCCTCCAGGTCGGCGAGCGCTTCGTTCTCGAACTCTGACGCGACCTTCTCGAGCGTGTCTTCCGCTGCCCTGTTCATCTTCTCAGACCCCTAGGATGCTCCTGAGCATCGCCCTGTACTCGACCTTCTCCTTCTTGCTCCCTGGCCCCGGGACCTCGTAGATCAGAGGTATCGGCTTCGCGGCCTTCATGGCGGTCAGGTCGTCCCTTATCGGCTTCGCCACCTCGTCGCTCACCATTATCAGTCCGACGAGAGGGTCCTTCGAAAGAGCCTCGATCCTCTTCAGCGCTTCGGAGGGCTGGGCGACGTACTCCCCGCTGACCCCGGCCAGGACGAACCCGGTCACGAACGCCTTGCCGCCTACGGCCACGACCTTCAACTCCGCTCTCCCAGCAGCCTCGCCACGACGAGTTCGACCGCCTTCCCCTTGCGCTTGGATATCGAGGCCTCGAACTCCCTGAGCGACTCGTCACCCTTCTGCTCTATCGATATGGCCTCCACTTCGACTTCGCTCCTGGCCTTTGCAATCCTCTCCGACACGACCTGCTGCGCCTTCGACATCGCTGCCGACTTCGCCTTCTCGGCCCAGTCGTCGGCGTCCTTGAGAAGCTTCTTCTTGGCCTCCGAGGCCTCGTTCTTCGCGACGTCCAAGGCCGCCTCGAACTCCACCAAGGACTTCACGACGTCTTCGATGACGGAACTCATACCCAGCCTCGCTTTGGCCGCGGCGATTTTGTATAATTAAGTGTTCACGTAACTATTGGCTTGTAACATAAGTCGGTCATTTCTGTTCTACGGCACAAGAGAGTGGAATTGCCGCACCCGGCCCGTCTGAGTGGCGCCCGAGTGACGAGTCACGTAACGGAGGATGAGTATGAAGCTTCAGATATTACCATTGAGAGCAGAAGTGGTAGGATGCCGAGGCTGAAAAGTTGAATCCGCTTTGGAGTTGACCTGCGCATCCTTCGACGCGACTAGAGTAGTCTCTGGATTTAATGCCAAGCGACAGGGGCGTAAGAGAGTGACAAGAATGTAAGTGTCCTGTCGAACAACTCCGTCCTTTCGCGTGACCCATGCTCTGGAAGCGTTCTTTCCCTGTTTCCACCGTAGACTCCACGGGAAAGAAAGGAGGGTCGACAAGGTCGACGAGCTGCGGTCAGACACCCTTCATATCAGAAGTAGGCAGCCCTATGGATAGACCAGGTTACTGTATGCGCCGGAATAGTAGGAGTCGCCGATAGTGACTAGAGGATAGGGTCCGCACACTGACGGAAAGCTTTGCTGATATGTGCCCAGTGTCGCGGTTATTGATGCGTTGACAAGGTATACGGCTACGATCGAATGAGGACCTGAGACCGCTACGTACGTTGGAAAGGCCGTGAGGCCTGCCTCGGCAGAGGTCACTTCAGTGGAGTTGCCAGCGGAGTCTCCCACCCTATACCAGTATTGTATTGGCTTGAAATATGTGGAACTTTCAAGGAATACTTCAGAGGAGTTTTCAATGTTGGTGTAGTTAATCGTTATGAATCCGCTCGAACCCGGTCTCAATACATACTGCAAGCCATTACTTAGATAGAAGTCGTCCGCCTTGATGTTCGCCGTTCCAAACAGAGCGCCGCAAGAGGCTCCCGTCGAGCCGCCTAGGGTACTGACGCTCACAATCACTGCCGCGACTATGAGGGCGGAGACTCCCCCAAGGGCGTATGATTGCCCGAAGTTCAATCTCACGAATCTTAAGCTAATACTGCTGTACTTATTTCTAGTTCTTAGTCATACTCAGCGCACCCGTCGTTTCCACGTACGCCATGACTCGTACGAGAAGATGAAGGCTGCACAGAGCGTATTGGAGTTCGAAATGTGCGCCATGGCGCGATAGGTCTCTCGTCCAAGGCCGCCAGAGTCGCTCGACCAGACAGCGATGCACCCGCCTCACGACGTGAGCTTCAATATGGCCCTCGCCACTTCCCCGTCCGACTGCTCCAAGGCGGCGAGCGCCCTCTCCTTGGACGCCCCTGTCTGCTGCTGGACGAGCAGGACGTCTTCGTCCTTGAACTTCTTTTTCTCCACCTGGACCTCTTCCACCTCGCCGGCCACCTGGAAGATCCTGTTGCCCTGGGCGTTGACCTCCGAGACCGAGGCGTTGGTGATGTGCATCTCCTTGTCTGCCGTCTTGATGACTACCTCCTGGACGTCAGGTATCTCCTTCATGTCTATACCCATGCGCTCCATCATCCTTCTCGTGTTCCTGTTGTCCATCTTCAACTCTTCAGACCTGCTCTGACCTTGACCGCCACCCCAGACTTAAACAGTCGCATGTGCCTCCCGTT
This sequence comes from Nitrososphaerales archaeon, assembly GCA_030039795.1. Classification (GTDB taxonomy): domain Archaea; phylum Thermoproteota; class Nitrososphaeria; order Nitrososphaerales; family Gagatemarchaeaceae; genus UBA183. Next base: position 96,937 of record JASHUU010000088.1, read on the forward strand.
CATCACAGCCGTCCCGACCCCGAGCACCTTCCCCTTTCCGTCGACGACCGCGACCTCGCTCCTGGGATAGATCTCCCTGCCCGCGGCAGTCACGAACTTGCAGAACACCGACTTCCCTCCTCTGACGAACTCGGCCGCTTCGTCCGCGACCTCTACGCAGCTCTCCTTGAAGCGCGGGCTCTTTGAGAGGAGCGAGGCGCCATAGAGGGACAGCGCCAGCGCCCCGTTGGGCTTGACCGTGGCGAACAGCTCGCCCGAGTGGAACACGAGCTTCAAGCGGCCCGACCTGCGGGAGTGGACGAAGCGGTACCCCTTCTTGGGTAGCGCCCCGCTGACTCCGCGGCCGTAGAGGTAGTCCACCATGACCGACAGGGTGCGCGTCTCGTCAGGGGAGGGCAAGAGGCGCGGGGGACCGCGTGCGCGATAAAAGGCGATAAGACTCCCGCTTAAATAGAGAACATCCGCCCGCTGGTCCCTATGCTGCCGCAGATCGCAGTCGAGATCTTCGCCTTCGGCCACATCCTGTCTGCTATGGCCTGGCTGGGGGGCGGGATCCTCACGATGTTCATACTCGGGCCCAACGTGAGAAAGCTCTCGCCTAACGCCGCGCTTGAGTTCAATTCCAAGGTGGTCCCCAAGGTGGCTCGCTTCATCGGCGGCGCCATAGGCGCGACCTTCATCTTCGGGCTTCTGCTGCTATACTCCCTCTACAGCGGCGACTTCTCGGCGCTCTCGGGCACATCCACCGGGATGTACATCGAGGCGGGGGTCGTGTGCGGGCTGCTGGCTGCGGTGGTCGGCGGAGCCATGACGTTCCCTGCGTTCGCGAAGATCGCTCGTCTCTCCGGAGAGGCGCTGGAGAAGGCGCAGCCGCCTTCCCCCGACATGGCGAAGTACGCGGGCAGGGCCAGAATCGGCGCGCTGGTGGGCACAATCCTCCTCCTCGCCGCCCTTGCGATGATGGTAGCGGCCGGCTTCGGCTAGGCTGACAAAGGCATCGTTCATCTATGCGGGCCGCGGGGTCGCGGCTGGTCCAGCTTTCCATGAACAGGAGCATCCGCGTCCTCAGGGTCGGGCAGAGGTACGTCCGGGACGAGAGGACCCTGACCCACCTGTGCCTGGTCTCCAGGGCGATGGGGGCCGAGTCAATCTTCATCGAGGACGCCGAGAAGGACGTCACCGGGACCCTGGACGAGGTGAACAGGAACTGGGGCGGGGACTTCAGGGCCGTGCTCGGCACTCCGTGGAGGCAGGTGTTGAAGGAGGCCAAGAAGGAGGGCAGGAGCGTCGTCCACCTGACCATGTACGGCATCCCTCTCCAGGAGAAGGTGCCCGAGCTCAGGGAGCTCGAAAAGCTCCTCATAGTCGTAGGCGGCCCGAAGGTCCCGGGCCAGGTCTACCACGAGGCGGACTACAACGTCTCCGTCACGTCTCAGCCCCACTCGGAGATAGCTGCCCTGGCGGTCGCGCTTCATGAAATCCAGGGCGGGGAAGAGCTTAAGAGGACGTTCGCAAAAAGTAAGCTTAGGATCTTGCCTTCCGCCAGGGGCAAGAGAGTCGTCCAAAATTGAAGATTGAATATGAAGACACGTTTGTGAAGGTCGCCGGCCTCATAGGCGGGCCCGACTACGTGAGGGTAGCCAGGGCGCTCCTGAACAACGAGAACGCGACCGACGAAGAGATCGCCTCGGCGACGGGGCTCAAGATCAAGACCGTCAGGAAGGCCCTGTACGACCTCTTCGGCAGGAGCCTCATCACGGGAGTCCGGGTCAGGGACCCTAAGAGGGGCTGGTTCGTCTACAGGTGGAAGGCGCAGAGGGACCAGACCGACGGTTTCATCCAGACCCAGCGGAGGAAGATACTCAACAGGCTCAAGCAGAGGCTGGAGTACGAGGAGTCTCACGAGTTCTACTCGTGCGGGACGGCCACCTGCGTCACAAGGACGTTCGAGGATGCCATGGAGAACTTCTTCAGGTGCCCTACCTGCGGGAACCCCCTGAACCGGCAGGACAACGCCGAGCTCAAGGCGGCCCTGCAATGGAAGATAAAGCAGCTCGAAGAGGAAATCGCCAAGTGATCCCCTCCGAGGAGGAGGCGGTCGAGCTCCACAGGAGGCACGGCTCCAGCCAGGTCATAGTCGGGCACTGCAAGACCGTGACGAAGGCGGCCAGGGTCCTGGCCGACGAGTTCGAGGCCCGCGGAACGAGGCTAGACTCGAAGGCCGTCGTCGCGGGCGCCATGCTGCACGACATCGGAAGGTCGAAGGTCCAGACCGCCAGGCACGGGCTGGAGGGCGCCGAGCTCCTCCTGAAGGACGGCGTCGACAGGAAGGTCGTCGAGATAGTCCGCAGGCACGTCGGCGCAGGGATATCTCCTGCGGAGGCAGAGAGGCTCGGGTTCCCTCCCCTGGACTACATCCCCAGGACGCTGGAAGAAAGGATAGTCTGCTTCGCCGACAAGATGGTCGACTCCGACAGGGTCAGGCCCTTCGCGAAGGAGGTGGAGAGGTTCACCGCGAAGTCGCACGACGTGGGCAGGCTCCTGGACCTGAAGAAGAGGCTGGAGGAGGAGCTCGGCGAGGACCCGGAGGAGCTCGTCCTCAAGAAGGTTAAAGAATCTCAGTAGAGGCGCGGCTTCGTGGCTTCGTGCATCTGCAAGGTCTGCAGGCATAAGGACTATGAGAGCTGCACGAAGTGCACGTGCTGCAAGTACCAGCGGGCCGCCTGCATGCAGATCCAGGCGCCCTAGTGGCGACCTTCGGCTGAGTTCTCCGTCGCCTCCACCGACGAGACGGAGAGGGCCCGAAGTGTATAAGAGCCCGCCTCAAGCCACCCATCCTAGCGAGGTGGGGAAGCCAGTCCCTTCGGGGGCAAGGATCATCCCGGCGGGCTCATAAGCGAAAAGCCGAGAGACCCGCAGAGCGGAGATTGGGTCATTCCCAACCGTGCGTTCAAACGGGGAGAAATCCCCTGAAAGTCCTCCCCTCGCTACTAGTTCGACCTGCCTCCGCTGATGCTGAATCCTGTTCGACCATGAAGACGGCAGTCGTCGGCTCGACATATTCAAAACAGATAGAAGCCACGACCGCCGCGGCTGACATAGTTGGCAGGCGACTCTACAAGGTCGGTACACGAAGCCGAGCCCTTCGACGAGGAGACGGGGTCGGTCACGGCTCCGATATTCGAGACCGCGACGTTCGGCTTTACGAAGGCGGAGGACGTCCCGAAGGCGGTCTCCGGCGAGAAAGGGTACACGTATTCCAGGTGGGACAACCCCACAGTGGTCAGGCTCGAGAAGAAGCTCGCCGCGTTCGAGAGGGGCGGGGGCGCGGCTGCGTTCTCGTCTGGGATGGCCGCCATCTCGACGTCGGTCCTTTCGTTCGTGAAGAAGGGGGGCCATGTGCTCGCGATCCGGGACCTATACGGGGGGACCTACTCGCTCATGCACGAGCTGCTGCCCGGCATGGGCATCGGGACGGACCTCGCGGACACCGAGGACTTCGGAGCGCTCGAGAGGGGAGTCAGAGAGAACACCAAGATAGTCTACGTCGAGTCGCCGACGAACCCGACCCTCAAACTCGTGGACCTGGCGAAGGCAGCAAAGCTCGCCCACAGGAGCGGGGCCCTCCTCTTCGTCGACAACACCTTCGCTTCGCCCATCAATCAGAACCCTCTTGAGACCGGCGCGGACGTCGTCCTGCACAGCGCCACGAAGTACCTCAACGGCCACGCCGACGTCATCGCAGGCGGGGCGGTGGCCAGCTCAGACAGGGCGCACAGAGTCAGGATGACGCGGAGAGAGCTGGGCGGGACCCTCGACCCGCTGCCGGCATGGCTCGTCCTGAGAGGGATGAAGACGATGGCCCTGAGGGTCAGGCAGCAGAACGAGAACGCGATGGTCCTGGCCGAGTTCCTCGCCAGGAGCGGGAAGGTGGCCAGGGTGCACTACCCTGGCCTGAAGGACCACCCGCAGCACGCGCTGGCCAGGAAGCAGATGAGAGGCTTCGGGGGCATGCTCAGCTTCGAGGTCAAGGGCACGATGCGCGACGCGATGAGGTTCACGGAGTCGCTCAAGGTCGCCGCCCTGGCCGCGAGCCTGGGCGGGGTCGAGACGCTCGTCTCCCAGCCGGCGAACATGACCCACACCCAGATGTCGGCGAAGGAGAGGGCGAAGACCGGGATACCCGACACGCTTGTCAGGGTCTCTGTGGGGATCGAGGACGCGGACGACCTGGTCAGCGACTTTGGGCGCGCACTTGCTGCTGTCTAGGCGCGGCCGAGAGCCATCCGTCTGCGACGGGCTGTGACGCGGACGCCCGGCGCCCGTATCTGATGAGCGGCTTGGTGAGATGCCTGTTCGCCCTCGGGGAGGAGATGTAGGTCCCCTTCGCCAGCACCCTCCCCGCGGGTACCTCGACGTGCATGACGTCCACGCGCTCGAGGTTGAGGATCTTCCCGTGGCGCGGCGTAGGCCTCCTGACCCCGCCGTAGACCCTGACCCCGTCCCCCTTCCTCAGCATGGCGACCGCCCTTCGGAGGTCTCCCGTGGGCTCGTACGCGGCGGCCGCGCGAGTCCAGCCTTCCCCCTGCACAGCGAGGTACGCGTGCCCGCCGGGCCCCACTTCCACCTTCTCCACGGTGCCGTCCAGCCAGCCCGAGGAGTACGCCTTCCACTCCAGCTCGCGCCCGAGGTGCGCGTCCGTGTGCTGGTTCGACACGAAGACCATGTGCCCGTCGAGCGGCTCGTCGTGCAGGACGAGCCCGAAGGCGGCGATGACCGACTCGGGGGAGTCGCCCCTCACCCCTGCGAAGACCGGGTCCGGCCCGTGGGGGCAGATGAGGACCTTCCTCTTCTGGTGGTCGTAGCTGTTGAACGTGTGGGGGAAGGTCCTCCGCTCCATGTCCTTCACAGAGGAGGAGTCGACCAGGCGCCTGGTCCCCCAGTTCCCCTTCTTCCTGTAGCTGATCAGCTCGTAGGTGTGGTCGAAGCGCTCGTCGAAGGCGAGGGCGCTGGCCGCGCCGACCACTCCCATGCCGTTCCCGGCCTCGTACACCCTCGCGCCCGCCCTGGCCAGCGCCGCCCTAGCCCTGTGGGGGCTGACCACGCCCGAGAGCGCGTCGAGGTAGAGCGGCTCGAATGTCCCTGCCATAGACGGGTCGTCGAGGAGGACCATGGCAGGGTTGGCCCCGCCTCCGGTGTCGGACAGCTCCGCGACCTTGGACGAGATGAGCTCGAAGGCGGCGTCCGCGTCGCGCGCCTCGACCTTCAGGCAGACTGCCGCGTTGCCCCTCGTCTTGAACGGGATGTTGGGGTTCAGCCTCACGAGCCTCGGGTAGGCGAGGACCTCGACCTCGGGCATGAGGTCGACCGCTATCCTGTACGCCAGGTAGGTCGTGCAATACCCTTTGGAGGAGTCCGTGTCGTCGACCCCGACGAGGCAGCGCATGGCCCGGTCTTGGCCGCTGAGTTATTTTAACGTCCGAGAGACCGCGCTAGGCCTCTACAACTATCATGGTGAGGGTGCTCCTCACCTTGTCGAGGCGGCGGATGTGCCACGTGATGGTCTCCTTTACCTTCTCCATCGTGTCGGCCTCCACGCGAGCCACGATGTCATAGACGCCGTAGACCACGTAGACTTCCTTCACGTTGGGTATGTCCTTCAGCTTCTTGAGGAGGTCCTCCTCAGCGCCAAGGTCAGCGTTGACTAATACAAAGGCTTGGGGGATCCTCGGTCACTTCCTGACCTATTCGGTCATTGCAGTCTGGTAATAACCGTTGCTCCTTTTTGTGATGTGCACGCATTGACTGGCATGCCCGAGTACGACTCCTGGCGCCAAGTCGCCGGCTACTTCGATGGGGACGGGACAGTCTACTTCTCCGACACCTCAAACCGGCCCTACAAGCTGAGCATCTCCTTGGTCTTCGTCGATCAGTCATCCTACCAGATTGGAGGGGTGAAGAAGTTCCTTAACGCCCATGGTGTACCAACCAGTAACATTCTCAAGAGGTCGGACGGGGAAGCTCACGAACTCGCGGTAAGCCAGTTCAAGGCCGTGAAGAAAGCGCTGAGGAGGATGTTACCCTACCTGTGCAAGAAAGAAATCGAGGTTAGGGCAGCGCTCGACTACTATGAGGGAAGAGTCACCGGGAACCAGCTCGTCGAAGTGTTCACGGCCGAGGTCGAGGCCGGGAGGAGGGAGAGAAAGACGCGGACGGTACGACTCGACGTGCCCTACACGCGACCCGACGGCGACAGGCTGATGAAATCGCTGAGAAGGGACAGACTCAGAGACACCTTCGGGAGGTACAGGGCGAGGCTCTCGCCGCGGGACTTCAAAGCGATTAGGACTGGGTACTTTGACCAAGGCAAACGAATCTGCGACCTGACCAGGGAGTACCCCCGATACGCGCGAGAGACCATCAGGCGAGTCCTGGGAAGGGGCAGGGGCTACGTGGGCGTGAAAGGGATCGGCCGCGTCGACACCACCGACATCACCATAAGGGACCCCGGCGCGGCCCGGACCGAGACCGGTTGCTAGGAGTCTTCGCGCTGGAGATGGGGCAGGACGACCCCACGAAGTGCACGGCGCGCAAGATGATCAACATGGACCTGGCCAGGGGGGTGGGCAGGAAGTTCCACGCGTCCGACACGGTGATAGTCCTCAACCCGTACGCGCACAGGGTCCTGGCGCCGCCGGACAGGGGGGCCAAGGCCGTGCTGGTCGTCGACTGCTCCTGGAACCAGGCGCAGGAGGTCTTCTTTCGCAAGGTGGGAGGGAAACACAGGCGCCTCCCGGTCCTCCTCGCGGCGAACCCCACGAACTATTCGAGAGCAGGGATGCTGAGCTCGCTCGAGGCGGTGGCCTCCACGATGTACGTCCTGGACGAGACGGAGGAGGCGGCTGAGTATCTGAACATCTACAAGTGGGGGCCGAACTTCCTCACGCTCAACCAAGAGCCGCTGGACGCATACAGGAAGTCCAGGACGGAGGGCGGGGTCCTCCAGGCGGAGAGGGAGTACTTCCCGCACCTGTTCGAACAGTGAGGCGTTCACGCCTTTGGAGAGACGTGTCTCTTGAGCCGGTCCAGGAAGTGCTCCCAGCCGCTCTCCCCGTCGTGCCTGAACCTCTCGTCGAAACCCTTCTGGACCAGGGTGACACGGGTCCTCCCTCCGGGGAGCTCCTCGAGCGTCCATGACACCGTGGCGGCGGGCGCGTCCTCCATCCTCGCGGGGTCCCTGTCGCTCCTCATGGCCGCGACCCACGTGTAGGCCAGCTTCCTCCCGGGCACGATCTCCGTGACCCTCCCGGTCACTTCGGTGTCCACCTTCCTCGCCTCCCAGTGGAACTTGAAGCGGAGCTGCCCTCCTACGCGCGGCTCGATCTTCGCCTCCGTGGGCATCCACTGGACCAGCTCCTTCTCGTCGGTCAGGGCCCTGAACACGACGTCGGGGGGCGCGTCCACCTCGACTGACTTCCTGATCTCGGCGGCGCTCGACCAGCTCAACGCCCCGACTCCACGTGGCGCTTCAGCCTGCCTAGCCGGTCGTCCCAGAAGGCGTCGAAGAAGCTGAGCATCTCGGACATCTTCTCGGTCCTGACCGAGTACAGCCTGTTCTGGCCGACCCTCCGCTCGGAGACGAGGTCGGCCTCCCTCAGCACCTTGAGGTGCGTGGAGAGCGCGGGGAGCGTGAAGTCGAAGTTCCCCGCGATCTCGCTCGGCGTCTTCTCCCCGTCCTTGAGGAGGAGGAGGAGGATCTGCCTCCTGCTCCCGTCCGCGACGGCCTTCCACAGGTCGCCCATGAGACTACAGGATTTAATTATCTATTTAATCATTTATCTACGCGGCACGTCTCTCGCACGTCGCCCCCCGAGGAGGCGGAAACGGTTATCTGGCCGGAGAGGCCGGACGCGCCTGACGCGAGCCGGCGGGCGGGCCACGGGGATCTCCTGGGGAAGTTCCTCCCTCGCAGCAGGCCGCGCGGCGTTGAGAGACGCAGCCGGTGACGGCTGGCTCCAGAACAGAAACGAGACCCGGCCCACCGCATGCGGTGATGGGGCGACCTTGAGGTCGGTGGGACGCGGGATGAAACGGCTGACCCGCGCGGAGCAAGGCCAAACGTGGTCGATGAAAGGCCTGCGAGAGACCAAGGTAGGCCGCTGAGCTGAATCTCGCCTAGAACAGAAGGAGGACTACGGCCGGGACGCGTCGAAAGCGGCGGAGGGTGAGGGAAACCCTCCCTCCGCTACCATGCTCTTTTGCGGGACGCTCGGAGGTGTGAGTGAACCAGGGCGACCAGCATGAGTTATATAGTCATTGAGTCACTTGGTAACTTATGGCCACTGTAAAGGTGGACGAGAGAACATATGCCGAACTGAACCGAATCGCCGGCGACCTGAGAGCATCGAGAGGCAGGCCCGTACCCATAGACGAAGTCATCAGGGAGCTTCTCGGCAGAAGGAAACCGTCTGGGTACATAGGGTCTTGGAGGATGAGCGACGAGGAGACGGAGAGGATCTTCGGAGACCTGCAGGAGGCTTGGAAGACCTGGAAGCGAATGGCGTAATCCTCGACACCGACGTGCTCGTCTCCGACCTCCGCGGCAAAACTTCGATTCTTAGTGACCTAGAAGGCAAAGGTCCCGCCACCACGGTGGTCAATGCGTTTGAGTTGTTCCATGGTGCGTACAAGTCGAAGGAGGCGTCAGCTAATCTCTCCGCTGCGAGAGGCCTTCTTTCGAGCCTCAGGGTCGTCGGTCTCAGCCTGAAGGCGGCAGAGAGGGCAGGAGAAATCCTGGCCCACTCCCAAAGGTCTGGCGACGCGCTCGAGGTGCGCGACCTCTTGATCGGTTGCATCGCCAGGGAAGAGGGGCTGTCGCTCGTCACGTACAACGCCAAGCACTTCAGAAGAATACCAGGACTCGGAGTCGTCGACGCGGGCCAGATCGCCGACAGATAGCCGGCCCCTGCAAGGAGGAAAGCCTGACCGCAAGGAAGACTGTCGTCGAGGAGCCCCATAGCTCGCCCCCGATTGACGCTTCTTTGGCCAAGAGTGAGAGGATGGGAAAGAATGCCAGAAGGACGGCGAACGAGATTGTCATCTTCCGGATGGTATTCAGTTTGTGGCCAATCGACTCTCCGTGCTATACCGGTTTTGCGGGCCGGCAGTCGCTGTCGGAAAACGAGTGTTGTCGAGCCGCCCTGCCCTCGTCCGCTGAGTACCTCGGCGAGGTCTGAGCTGCGTTCGTCATGCAACCCGCGGGTTGAACCTTCGGGGGTCTAGACGCCTGATTCCAGGGATTCGCTCATACACGTCGTCCGTGGACAGGATTGTGTGGTCCTGGTCCTGGTTCAGAGCCGCCGCGGCGTAGATCGCGTCGAACAGGCCCGTCACATTGAAGGACTTCATGATAGACTGGGCGGCCAGCAGGACATCTGCGGTCAGTGGGAGGATTGAGAGGCCGCTGATTCCCGCTATCTCAGCCTGCTTGCCCAAGATCATGGTCTTGTCGTAGCCGAAGTCCTCGAGAACGTAGTACAGCTCGATCAAGATCGCCGCCGAAGCATTCAGCTTCAGCTTCCTCTCCTTCAGAGAGCTGAAGATAGGATCTGCGTATCGCTTCAGCCGGTCGCTCTTCTTCGAATACGCTACGAACAGGTCGGACTCGATGATTACTTCTCCCGCCTCCTCCTTGTCCGGAGTCCGACTTCCTCGGCGAGCTTCTTCTCCGCCCTCTCTTTGGCGCTCTCTCCGGTGTCGGACATGTCAAACTCAATCGGCGCCCGGGGCATCGGGATGACCATGTACGAGTCGCCCATCGGGATGACCAGCGCCTTGTCGGCCTCTATCCTGATTTCCTTCGGTATGGTGACCCTGCCTCGGTCGTCGATCTCGACGATGGACATGCTACCGAATGCAGCCAATTCCCATATTTACGAACTGTGGGCAGAGGACAGTCTTCACCCACAACTGCGACGGCTGGCTTCCGGGCAGCCAACCTCGAGAGGGTGTTCGCGCCCTCTGGCGGGCTGGAACTACGAAGAGGCTGTCAACCTGAACCTGGGCCCAAGACGACGAAGTCCTATCGGGGCGCCCGAATTTGATTGGCTCTGCCCGGTTTCCGCGCGGCGTCAGCCGACGGGGATCCTGGGGAGCACCTCTCTGCTTCCAGCGTCCCGGAGCAGCAGTCCATCCACAGGCTCAACTGTCTGATCCCGTCAATGCCGACGAGTATCTCCGACGCTCCTTCGCTCGTCTCCACCAGGCCGTCCGTGGTGACCGCGAGTTCGGGATACTCCACCGCGCCGTACGCGCCCCTCATCTCGATCCTGCTCCCGTCCGCCAGCACCGCGGCGCTCTTCCTGGGCCTTAGCTCGCCGAGTCCCAGCCCGTCGAACAGCCGGCGCGGTACGAAGAGGAAGCCGGAGAATCCGGTGTCGACCACCGCCACGACGCTTCCCCGCTCAGGATACTCCCTCCCCATCAGCACGTTCCTTATCCTGAGCTCCAGGGCAGGCGCGCCGTCGACGAACTTAGGCGTACGCTCATCGCCTTGTCCTGAGGCCCATCCTCCTCGTAGCCGGGACGCCCGGCAGCGACTCTATCACGACGTCCCGCGGGTCGGTGCCTGCCAGTCTGAGCTGGCTGGCGAGCTCCTGCAGCGACGGAGCTTCCGCGACTCTCCTCTCGCCGAGCGTGGCCACGTAGAGCCTCGCCTCTCCGTGGTCTTCCATCGTGCCTTCGCGCAGCCAGACCCTTATCGCGTCCTCGACGCTCGCGGAGATCGAGCCCTTCTTGACCCCGTGGACCTGGCCTGCCCTGGCCCTCAGCGATTTCTCCAGCTCGTCGTCTATCTTCAGCGTAATCACGCCCATGAGGAAGCAGAATACTTTACATATTTATATATTTACACGTCGGTGGCGTTCGTTATAGCCACAGCCGCTCACCCTGAGAGCCCTCGTCCGTTGTGGGGGCCTGCCGACCGGTCGAGGGGTAGTCGCGAGGATGACTCCGTCGACCAGCCACGTCATGGCGACAGACCTACGTCATGGCGACAGACCTTGGTCATTGTGTGAGATGGGTGTTATAAGCCGCTTCAATGATTCAGCTTTGCTCCAAGTTGAGGCTGCTGCTCAAGCTGGTGCCCAAGGAATCGCATCCCTACGTGAACGACTATCACTATCACCTACAAGCGGCAATCTACTCCCTGATCCGCGAGGGCGGCCTTCCTAGAGTGCACGAGAAGAAGGGCTACAAGTTCTTCTGTTTCTCGAACATATTTCCGTTTGGGGATTTCAAACAGGGAAACGAAAGAAATCTGCTTTTATCGTCCCCCGACCTTACAATTGTGGAGTCAATCGAGCGCTCAGCGTCATCGAAGATAAGATCTGGACGCCCACTCGCCGTTGGCGAACTCCAATTCACGATTACCAGTGTTTCCAGGCCTTTTCGGACCAATCTTGAGGGACCTGAGACAACTGTTCGCTCCGCAACTCCAATCGTGATGAGGATTCCTAGAGTCAGGTACGAGCAATATGGTATGAGACCACAACCCTACTATGACTACGTCTTCTGGCGGGAGACGATCCCTCTAGACGCGTTCGTTAAACAGCTCAGGGATGGAATGGTAAAGAAGTGGAAGGAGTACTTCGTCAATAGCGTCAGCGATGAGAGAAGATATTTGGATGAAGAGTTACTGCCAGAGATAACCTATTACAAACTCATCAAGACTCTGGCAAAGCCGTTAG
>JASHUU010000089.1 GCA_030039795.1 Nitrososphaerales archaeon
AAGAAGCGCGAGGATGAGGCCAAGCGCAGACAGGAGGAGGTCCAACGCAGGGAGATCGAGAGAAAGGCGGCTGATGAGGAGAAGGCGAGGAAGGTCAGGGAGAAGGAGGTGGTGGCCGCGCCGAAGCCTACCCTCGCAGGCGTCCCGACTCAGGCCGCGAAGTCACAGACGACCGAGGACGAGAAGCAGCGCCTGCAGGAAATCGCCTCCATCCTCAACAAGGTCACGATAAGATATCCAGTGATAGGGACGCCCATGCCCCCGACGTGGCGGTCGGTGGAGAAGTACCCTGTGAACAGCCCGTTCGCATACGCCGTGATCGCCCAGAGCCCGCTGGGCGTGAAGAGGTACTTCCTGGACGAGGTTCCTCTCAACCGCGTGGAGGCGGGGATATACTCGTACCTGCTCGACGCGCTGGAGAACGAGCTGACGGTGCCGCGGACCGAAGTCAACCCCAGGCAGTACTTCGCCGACCAGGCGCGCAAGATCCTCCTGAAGTATTCCATCATCGTCCCGTCCACGTCCTGGGCGAAGATAATCTACTTCGCGGAGAGGGACCTCGTGGGCTTTGGGGTCATCGATGGCCTAATGCGCGACCCGAACATAGAGGACATCTCTCTAGACGCAGTAGGCAAACCGATCTTCGTCTACCACAAGGGGCACGAGAGCTTGGAGACGAACGTGTCACTAAACGACGACGAGACGCTCGATAACATGGTGACCCGGCTCTCGCACATGGCAGGGAAGCACGTCTCCACCGCCTTTCCGATAGTGCAGGGAACGCTCCCAGGGCGGCACAGGCTGGTGGCGACCTTCAGGCGTGAGATTTCTCCTCTGGGAAGCACGGCGACCATCAGGAAGTTCAGAGAGGACCCTCTGACCATCATAGACATGCTCAACCTCGGCGTGCTGGACCACAGGATGGCGGCCTACATCTGGCTGATGATGCAGAACAGGGCCACCGCCATCGTGGTGGGCGCAACGGGCGCAGGCAAGACCACACTGCTCAACGCGTTGCTCACGCTCACGCGGCTGAACACCAAGGTAGTGACGATAGAAGAGGTCCAGGAAATCAACATCTCCCACCAGAACTGGGCGTCCCTGGTCTCGAGGGAGAGCTACGCGGCGACCGAAGAGAAGGCCGGCGCCGTCGACCTGTTCACACTCGTAAAGGCGGCCATGAGGATGAGGCCCGACATCCTCGTAGTGGGCGAAGTGAGAGGAGAGGAAGCTTACGTCCTGTTCCAGGCCATCAGCACAGGGCACGGCGGCATATGCACCCTGCACGCAGACGAGACGTCCTCCGCCCTCCAGCGCCTCACCTCCGCCCCTATGAACGTCCCTCCAGCTTTCGTGCCGTTCCTCGACCTATCGATAGTCGTGAGGAGGCTCTCCGTGACCACGCCGAGCGGCGGATTCAAGTCCATCCGGAGGATCATGTCGATAGACGAAATCATCTCCGACACGGAGTATCACAGCGTGTTCACGTACCAGCCGGCGGGGGACATGTTCAAGGCGGCCCCCTGGGAGAAGAGCCTCAAGCTCGCCAACATAGCAAGAGAGCAGGGACTGAAGATATCTGACGTGGTCGAGGAGATAGAGAGGAGAAGCGTGGTCCTGAAGTGGCTGCAGCAGAAGGGGATCCGCAACTTCAAGGAGGTCTCGCCCATCCTGGAGCTCTTCGCCTCCAAGCGCGAAGAGACCTATGAGCGGGCGGCCAACGAGCTGAAGGCAGCGGGAGTGCCGCTCCCGACTATGAGGGTTGACTAGCCTATTGGAACCCTCCGACCTTCAGGGGTTCGAACAGGAGGCCGAAAAAGAGGGCATCACCTTCACAACGTTCGACAAGTTCGTCTCCTTCTGCTTTCGGCTCTTCTCTAGGCCAGCGACATCCATCTCGGCTCGCATGCCGAAGCTAAGGACGAACCTGCTCCGCTCGAACATGCGGTCGACCCCCGAGGGACTGATCGCGGTGGCCCTGTTCATCTCCTTGGTGTCAGGCATCGTCTGCATCCCTATCGTACTGATCGGCTGGTATGTGGTCGGGGGCCTGATCGGCCGCCTCCTATTGCTGGTCGTTCTCGCGGTCCCCCTCGAATTCTTCCTCATAATAGCGATGCCCGGCTTCAGCGCCACATCCAGGTCCGCAGCGATAGAGAACGAACTTCCGTTCGTCCTGGGCTACATGAGCGTCCTCTCGGGCGGCGGGGTCTCCCCCATGGCCACGATGAGGAGGATTTCGAACATGAGCCTTCTTCCCGCATCTTCGAAGGAAGCGAAGAGGATAATCCTAGAGACTGACGTGTTCGGGCAGGACCCCATCACTGCCATGGAGACCGCCTCCAAGGCTACGCCGAACAGGCACTACTCCGAGTTTCTGGCAGGTTACACCGCTATCCTCAAGACGGGCGGCAACATCGAAAGCTACGTCACCACAAAGCTGAGGGACATGGTGTCCAACAAGGCGTCTTCGATAAAGAGGTCCGCGGACATCACTGGGACATTCGCCGAGGCATACCTTACGGTGACAGTGGTGCTGGGCATGACTCTCTACACCCTCGACATGATAGAGGTCCTGCTGTCTCACAACTCCTCAGGGTTGGTGCAGCTGTACTTCTTCGCCTTCATAGTAGTCCCCCTGGTTTCTGCCGCGTTTCTCTTTCTTGCCGACTCGACCGCGCCCAAGTGGCCCTACACGGACTGGCGGCCGTACAAGCACCTGTACTACTCTCTGCCCGCCGGTCTGGTGTTCGAGTTCATCCCGATAGCCCTGCTGCCTCTGTATATCCACACAGCCATAGCGCTCGCCATCGTGGGAGTCCCTCCTGCTATCTTCGCCTTCCGCTATTCCAGCGAGAGGAGGGCGTTGGAGCGTGCTCTTCCTGATTTCATACGCGACGTGGCGGAAGGGCGCAAGACAGGGCTGTCGCCGGAGATGGCGATAGAGAGGCTCACGACGAGGCCCTACGGGCCGCTCTCGAAGCACGTGGAAAAGATGGGCTCGCAGCTCTCCTGGGGGATTGACCTGTCCAAGGTGATAGACAGCTTTACCGAGAACGTGGCCAGCTGGATCACAAGGATAATCGGGACGCTCCTCGTGGAGGTCGTCGACGTCGGCGGCGGGACAGTTAGGTCCTTCGCCGAGATGGCGGACTTCTCTAGGACGATTAGCGACATGGAAAACGACAGGAGGTCATCCTTACGGCCCTTCTTAGCGATCACCTACATCGCGGGTGTGATGGTCATAGTGACCACCTTTATCATGATCTACCTCCTGGTGAATCCCGCGACGGCCAAGTTCTCTTCCACCTCGTCGCTCAACTCTACGACGATCGACAACCTCCTCACCACCGCGGTCTTCGACACCTTCATCATCGGACTGGTAGCTGGGAAGATGGGAGAGGGAGGGGTATCGGACGGCTTCAAGCACGCAGTCGCGCTGGTCGTGATAAGTGTGGTGGCAGTGGCAATAGCAAAGCTCTTCATCCATATACCCGTGGCATAGCGCCGAAGTGAAGGACAGAGGAGCGCGGGGAGCCGCGAGCCTACAGCCGAAGCCTGGTGGGAGGCGCAGGCGGGCTGGCTAGCAGGGGTCTTCCCGGGTACGGCATAGACACCCCCGTAACTCTGCTTGCGCTGTTTCTTGGAGGCGCGGGGAGCGCCGCGGCCGGCTTCCTCTCCTACGACTTGTTGCTCGGCCGGCGACTCGAGGTCCTCAGGTTCGTTCTCACCACGTTCGGCCTCTTCTTCGGCGCGCTGATGGTCGTCTTCGCCGGGTCGCTTCTGTTCACAAGTAGGTTTGCCAGACACCGGGAGGCCCGGGGAGTCGTAAGGGAGCTCCTTCTGGGCGGGGATGAGCTAGTCCTGGATGTTGAGTGTGGTAGGGGACATCTCTCCGTTCCGGCGGCCAAAAGGCTCACGTCCGGCATGGTCGTGGGACTCGATACCTGGGATTCTCGCCGTGTGAGTGGGAACAGTCCGGGGTCCCTGACGGCTAACTGCAGGCTGGAGGGTGTGTCCTCGGTCGTGAGCGCAGTCGAGGGCCA
>JASHUU010000090.1 GCA_030039795.1 Nitrososphaerales archaeon
TCGTACTCGACACGAAGGAAGAGGGGTTCTCCGTGGACATGCGCCTGGAGGAGAAGATAGGCCTCTTCACCTCTGACACATCACTCCTGAGCTTCGACGGGGTCCACGTCTCCAAGGAGGACGTGCTCGGCCAGGAGGGGAAGGGCTTCTCGGTCGCCTACTCAGCCCTGCTCAACGGCCGCATAGGGGTCGCCTCGGGCTGCGTCGGCGTCATGGAAGACTGCCTCAACCAGGTCAAGGAGAGGACCACATCACGAGTGCAGCACGGGAAGCAGATAGGGCGGCATCAGTTGATCCAGAAGCACGTCGCGTTCATCGAGTCCAGCCTGGAAGCGTCCAGGTGGCTGGTCTACAGGGCAGCTATCAAGAAGGACGAGTACGAGAGGGACCCGAAGAGCCTTCTCCTCCGGAGCGAGGCGGACAGGCTCTCAGCTGTAGCGAAGTACACCGCTTCTCGGAGCGCGTTCGAGTCGGCCGACAGGGCGGTACAAGCGTTCGGAGGCTTCGGCTACTCGATAATGTCGCCCGTCGCGAAGCACTTCCTGGATACCAGGGTGGCCAGGATCTACGAGGGGACCGACGAGATCATGGAGCTGAAGATAGCTTCGTCCGTCCTCGGACGGGACTTCGAAGCGTATAAGTAAACTCCGCTAGCCGGCGACCTGCTCCATGCAGCTCCACCTAGAAGGCTCCAACTCGATAAGCTCGGGCAAGGAGAAGGTCTTCGCCTTGCTCACCGACCCCAACTTCCTGGCGAAGTCGCTCCCCGAGGCAGAGGACGTGAAGGTGCTGGACTCGGAGAGCCTCGAAGCGAAGCTAAAGTTGAGGGTCGCCCTGGTCTCGAGCTCCCTCAGGATGAAGATGACCGTGAGCGGCAAGGGGCCCCCCAGCAAGGCCGTGCTGCTCGCCGACGGGAGCGGAAGCGGAAGCAGCATCAAGATAAAGAGCACGTTCAGCCTGGAAGGCGACTCCCCGACGGTGATGCGATGGTCTGCCGACGTCGAGATCACCGGCGTGATGGCAGGGCTCGGGTCGTCCCTCCTCAAGGGGTTCGCGACGAAGAAGGTGGCCGAGATCTTCGAGGGGATAACGAGGGCCATCGAGAGCTCCGCTTGAGCAGAACGCATATGGCTCTGCGCCGGCCGAGGCTCCCGTCCCGCGGATGACAAGACTATTCTTCACGACAGACGTCCACGCCTCTGACAGATGCTTCAGGAAGTTCCTCAACGCGGCGAAGGTCTACAAGGCTGAGAGCCTGATCCTGGGAGGCGACATAACGGGCAAGGTGCTGGTTCCGATCGTAGAGCAGAAGGACGGCACCTACAGGGCGGACGTCTTCGGGAAGACAACGGTAGTCAAGAAGGAGGCGCTGCCGGAGACCAAGAAGTCCCTGTTGGACGCCGGCCAGTACTCCTTCGTCACTACGCCCGAGGGACTGGAAGAGGCCAACGCGGACCCTTCGAAGAGAGACAAGATCTTCGACGAGGTCATGCTCTCGGTGCTCAGGTCCTGGCTGCAGTTGGCCCAGGAGAGGCTCAGAGACACGGGGGCCACATGCTACATCTCTCCGGGCAACGACGACAGGATTGCCATAGACTCCGTGCTGCGCGACGGGGACCACCTGGTCAACCCGGAGGGAAGGGTCGTAGAGTTGCCTGGCGGCTACGAGATGATCACGCTAGGGTACGCGAACCCGACCCCTTGGAAGAGCCCCAGGGAGGTGAGCGAGGCCGCCCTCGGCGCCATGATCGAGTCGATGGCGTCTCAGGTCAAGAGATCGGAGACGGCGGTCTACAACCTGCACGTCCCTCCGATCGATACGGAGATCGACAAGGCGCCGGCCGTCAGCGCCGACTTCAACTACGTGAAGTCAGGGCTCGGGGTCAAGATCATCCACGCCGGGAGCTCGGCGGTCCGGGCCGCCATCGAGGTCCACGCCCCGCTTCTAGGGTTGCACGGGCACATCCACGAGTCGAAGGGCTTTGTCAAGATAGGGAGGACCTTGTGCCTGAACCCGGGCAGCGAGTACTCGGACGGGCTGCTGAGGGGAGCTATAGTCAACCTGGCAGACGGAAAGGTGAAGGACTTCCTTCTGACCAGCGGCTAGGCGCCTAGTTGAATTCCTTCCTCTCGAAGAGGAACAGCCCCAGCGCAGAGGTGACCACGAAGTAGGCTACGAGTATGACGAGGCCCTCTGTCACGCCCACGTTGTAGGTCGTCAGCGTGATGATGTGTTTGCCGAACATCTCCGTGATGGTCTGCACGTGCTGGGGATAGGTGGCGTCGAGGATGTTGCCCACTATCTGCGAGGCGTATGAGAGTACGAACCACGGTTCGATTCCCGCGAGGTCTTCGACCAGGCTCTCGATCAGCGAGAAGGCGAAGAGGAGGAAGATGGCGCTCACAAGTATGGAGTACGCGCCGCTCTTGAAGGACGAGCTAACCAGGAACGCGAAGCCTAAGACTGCGAGCAGGTAAACCCAGTCGAAGAGGGCCGACTCCCAGAAGGCGCCGGGGACCGTGAGCCCGAAGTAGTAGACTCCGTTGAGGACGGTGATGCTCGTGAATACGAGCAGGATTATGGAGGCGGCTATCAGCGCCGCAACGAACTTCCCTACATAGACGGACGACCTCCTGACTGGGTTCGGCAGCACGAAGTAGCCCGTCCTGTTCTGGAACTCGCTCGAGATGGCATCTCCGCCGAAGAAGATGCCCGAGAGGGCCACCACGAAGGTGGCTGACATCCCCCACCACGTCGAGTAGAACGCGAGAGGGTCGGTCAACGCCTCGACCGGCCGCTTGTAGGCGAACACGAACGTCAGTATCGCGCTGATTACTAGCATTATGATCAGCAGAATGGCGAACCTCCGCGACCTGATGTAGGCGAGGAAGGT
>JASHUU010000091.1 GCA_030039795.1 Nitrososphaerales archaeon
CGCCTTATTAAAGGCGGTGAGTCGTCATTCACGCATCCGCCACCGCCTGAGAGGGCGCCTGACCCGAGTCGGCGAAGAGTCAGACCGCTAAGATCTTCTGAGACCCCTTCAGGCCCATGCGGCAAGGAGCGGGCCCAAATCCTATTAGCCAAGCTCCCCACGTCGACCATGGATTGGAGCCGAAGGGCGGTCATGACGCGGCGCTGACGGAGATCTTCGCTGCCTTCAACGAAGCGTGGACGAGATACTGGGAGTCGTACACGAGGCTGCAGGACAGCCTGTACGAGAGCCTGCGGGCGGGCAGGGAGGTCGCCTGGCTGGCCGCCACCGACGAGGAGAAGCTCAGGGAGATCAACCAGGTCCAGCGGGAACTCTTCTCGAGGATGCCCAGGAGGCTGGACTACGCTCCGCTGGGAGAAGTCACTCAGGACCTCGGAGGTTCTCGGAGCAAGATTGCCGACCTTCAGGAGGCACTCTCGCGAGAGGAGCAGGGCTGCAGAGACTTGGAGGCCGCGATCACCCTGATGAAGGAGAAAATCGACGCGATGGAGAAGGCCCTGACGTCCGCGAATGCTTGATGCGTCCGGCTCCGGCACTCGCCTGCCCTAGTGGCGGTGGGAGCAGTGGAATAAATAATCCAGGCGTGGTCTGTTCCGCCGCGATGTGGGAAAGACGTCGTACCCCCTCCCGAGCCTTGACAGGCCTCCCGAAGAGGCTCGCCGTCAAGGCCGTCCTGTTCGTCGTTTCCTTGTTCGCGGTACTAGTCGCCGAGTTCCTCTTCTTTCAGGTCGGCCTGTCGTGCCCTTCGGGCCTCGCTCACCTCACTTACAACCAGTGCTGGATGTCAGACTACGCTCCTCCATCGCCTAAGGGCTCCTCGTCTGTTTTAGTCTCTGAGATTGACCTCCACATAGAAGCGGCCTACGGCTACGGCCAGCCTGTCTGGGTCAGGTTCTTCGACTATCTCAGGCTCATGCTGACTGGCAACTTCGGGTACAACATCGGAAACGTGGTCTCTGGCGAAGTCGGGTCGACGATCTCGCAGAGGCTGCCCTTCACAGCGCTGCTCTCGTTCTCGGTCGCAGCCTTGGTCATCGCCGCAGTCATCGTACTGGGCCTTGCGGCCTCTGAGGGTCGCGCGAAGCGCCTCTCCCCTCTCCCAGCGGTCGCCTTCGTCTTGGCCGGCGTAGGCCTGCCAGTCGCTTTCCTCTGGAGCGTCTGGAGCGCCATCCACCCTGGGGGTTTCACATTGCTCGCTTCGCTTCTCGGCCACCTGGTCCCCACGT
The DNA here is from genome assembly GCA_030039795.1 of Nitrososphaerales archaeon. GTDB lineage: Archaea > Thermoproteota > Nitrososphaeria > Nitrososphaerales > Gagatemarchaeaceae > UBA183. The sequence continues at coordinate 1,287 of JASHUU010000091.1, forward strand.
TCCCCAAGTTCTACGTCCCGGTCGCCACGGCGACCTTTATGAAATCGGGGCCCGCGTATTACGGCGCGCTCCTCGGGTCGATGCGGGCGCCGTTTGCGGAGGCCGTCGCCATAGTGTTCCTCACCATGCTCCTCGTCAGGTTCATGTTCAGGGGGCCGATGCGCTTCATGACCACCTTCGTAATGGTCCTCGCCTGCTCAATCCTGTGGTGCATGGTGCTGGAGAACGTCTTCGCCTGGCCAGGTCTGGGGCAGGCCCTGTATTTCAGCTGGGTCATCGTCGACCTTCCCCTCGAACAGGCCATAGTGTTCGAGATGCTAGTGGTACCGCTGGCGATAGTCTTTGTGGCATGGTGCATCGAGGACGTCATATTGACACTCCGCGCTCCGCCTGTCACCGTGGACCAAGGCCCTGGAGTAGGCTCGCTGAACGGACCTCCGGTCGTCCTTCCTCCCTCGGCCGTCATGAGCGAAGTGGCATCCTCCCACGAGGCCGGCACGTTGCCGAGGCTGAGACTCTTCAGGAGGGACCAGCTTGACCGTCTTGACTGACAGCCGGGCTTGGATCGAGTCCCAAAGGGCGGCAGACTGGCCCGGGAGGCAGCCTGCATCGACTGCGAGGAAGAAGTGGTAGCGCTCAGCTCGCCTTCAGCTTGAGCTTCTTGACGAACCTCGCCAGCTGCTTCTTGTCGGCCCACGGCACCTCGAGGTAGTCCACTATCTCTTTGTCGGTCATGCCTATCCGCTTCGCCTCCTTGACCGTGAACCTGTACGCCTCGATCTCTATGGGGCTGTCGAAGTAGTCGAACTCGTCGAGGAAGAGCTTCTTGCCGTCCTTCAGCTGTCTGAGGTGGAACAGCTCGTGCAGGATGTCGAGGTAGAGCGTCCTCTGAGGGCTGTGTCCCATGTGATGCGCGCTGATGAGGATGTGGCCGTCGGCGTCGTTCACGCCCATGTATCCCCAGCGCGAAGAGTAGAACTCCACCTTCGTGCTGTTCAGGACGCTCTCGGTCTCGTCTCCGAACAGGTCCCTGAGGGCCTTGACGCCCTCGAGGCCCTGGAAGAACTCTGTGAGCGGGTAGAGCTCTATCGGGACCTTCCTCTTGATCTTCACGCCGAGCCTTGAGCCATTGACCACTCCCTGCCCGCCGGGTCGAGCGTTAATAACGGAAAGCCCAGGTCCGACAGGGCTCGGGACCGCCCGGACTTTTCATGGCAGGACCAGACGCTTACATATGCCGGCGTTGTCCTTGGACAGCGTGGCCGAACCGGGCAAGCTCTGGATAGGGTCGGTGGTGATCGACTGTAAGAAGTTCGAGGAGATGATAGCGTTCTGGAAGGCCGCGCTCGGCTACGAACTCCGCGGCCCGGCTTCCGACGACTGGGTCGTGCTCTACGATCCCAGCGGCTCTGGCCCCAACATCTCGTTCCAGAAGGACCCCGACGGGCCGGGGGAAGTGTACTGGTTCCACTTCGACCTGTACTCGTCAGACCCCGAAGGCGAGGTGGAACGCCTGACGCGGCTCGGAGCCAAGATAGTCCGACCCGCGAAGGAGGGGTCTGACTACGTGACGCTCGCGGACCCGGATGGAAATCCGTTCGACGTTGTGGAGGCTCGCGGGTTCAAGTTCGGGCAGCGCGTCAGTCGGCTGCAGTAGGCACAGGGTCCGTCGTCGGCTCAGGCGGGCTTGGAGAGGCTCTTGGGGCAGGCGCTGCTGTATTCGCACGCCCTGCACTTCCCCACGCTCGTGCTTGAGGTCGGTTCCCTCTTCCCCAGCCAGTAGTCGGACTTTGACATAATCGCGCCCACGGCCGCCCTTCTGTCGTGCCGCAGCTGGTGCACCTTCATCCTCCCTCCAAGCCTCGACTCCAAGTCGCCCACCTTCCCCGACTGGAGGGCTGTGGACACCTCCGCGACCCAGGTTCTCCTCTCTTCGTCAGAGAGTTCCTCGGCCTTTATCCTGACCAGCGCAAGCCCGAGCCTCGAGCAGTCGAGCCCCATGAGGTCGAGCAGCAGGCCGTAGATCCTGACTTGGTTCTCCTGGTCCTCCCAGAGGGAGGTCGGATCGCCCCTGGTGGTCTTGAGCTCCACCAGCCAGAGCGGCCTTCCTTCCGCCCAGACTATGTGGTCCGGCATGCCCACGATGCGCAGGCCGCCCACGGTCCCCCACACCCTGAGCACGGCGTACGAGGGCTCCCTCCTGCTCACGAGCCTGACGAACTCCTCCTCGCCTATCTCCTCAGTCGGGACCAGCTCGTCGTGCAATGCGGTGCCGAGGTCCTTGGCCTCCGTCGGTATCTCCCCGAGCAGGAACCCGTTCTCCACCTTGTACTCGCAGTAGAACTGCTCCGCTATCGAGGAGACGGAGACGAAAGAGGCGCTGTGCCTGAACTCGCCCCTTCCGGAGTCGAGGAACTCCTTCTCCCTCCTCCGGAGGTCCGTCCAGAACGGAGCGGGAGGGGCTCGGCTTACTCCTTGCCGGCCCTGGCTCACTTCTCGCTCGCCTCTGTCCACTTCTCCGCGAGCTCGTCGCGCCTGGGCCTGTAGACGTCCCTGAAGAAGCCCTCTGCCGACAGCAGGGTCTCCTTGTCGAATGTCTTCACGTAGTTCAGCGCCTCGTCCCACGCCCCAGGGAACGCCTTTCCGAACCTCGACTTTACCCGGCTCTCGAACTCCTCGACCGTCTGGACCTTGCCACCGAAGGTGAAGCGGAGCGTCCTCGACTTTGGATCCTTGAACGCCATGTCATCGCCGAGATGGTAGACGCCTGTCTTCGGTGGGCTGGCGGTTCCGCCTCCGGAGCCGCTCCCGCTCTTGAAGCCTCTCTTCGCGGCGGCTATGAAGATGGCCCTGTTGAGGCCCCACGAGTAAGCGGCGTCAAGAGGAAGGCCCAAGGAGTGTGCGCGGGCGGCCTGGAGCAGCGCCATGACCTGGAAGCGGCCCACGGTCATGACCTTTGGCGGGGTACGCCAGCATTTCAGTCTTCGCAGTCTGAGAAGAATAAAGGTGGGTAGTGGAGGCTACGATGCCACCACTACAAATCCGGCAAGCGCCTGCTGGCCCGTCACCGTTATGTCGTACTGGTCGCCTGAGACTACCCCGGCAGACCCTCCAGAAGGAGGCGCCTGCTGGAACGAGAACCCGAAGGAGACAGTCCCGGTGTAGGTCAGGGTGACAGACTGTCCTGCTCCGAGCTGGTATCCCGAGCTCGTAAGGGAGGCCGTCGATCCCGACCCGAATATGAACTGGGGTGCGAAGCCCATCAGGCGCCATCCCGTAACCTGCGCCAGGGTCTCGTTGCCCAAGACTTCGAAGTACGCTGATCCGTTGAGACACTGCGAGCCGGGCTGCCTGCCGCCGCGCCCGTTTCCATGCCCTCCCTGTCCCTGTGGCTGTGGAGACGCGCACTCGTTGCCTTCAGGCAGGACCGACGCCGATGTGAGGGTGACGCTTTCGTTCCCTGTGTTCTTTATGGTCACGGAGAACGAGTCGCCCGTCAGAGTCGCGCCGGTGACCTGGATGGCGGCAGTGTACTTCTCCAAGTTGTTCGTCCACCAGGAGGTGCTGTTCAGGGACATGGTGAAGCCGAAGCGGTCCATTCCCTTGTTGTACACTGAGCCTGGGATGCGGAAGCCGGACGCCTGCGTGTTGACTATGAACTCGGGGTTCGACTCGCTCCCGATGTTCACGACCGTGGGAGTCATGTCTATGAGCGCCGCGCTCGTCTTCGTCGCGTTCACTTCGATCCCTCCTGGGATGAAGACCGTGAGTTGGGCGCGCGGGACGAAGGCCGTGTAGTTCTTTCCGTTGTAGGTGACCTCGGACGAGGAGATGTTGAAGCGGAGGGCGTTGTAGACCCCGCTCGTCACTTTGACGGCGGCGATCGTGGTGCTGACGTTCACCAGCTTCATGAGGTCGAGCGTCCCCTGCGCGTCTACTGTGGTCCAGCCGCTCTGGTTGCCCGCCCCGCTTACGTGGACGGCGACGTCTACGTACGTCACGTAGACGCCCGTGACGCCCTGTGGGACGGTCGGCGGGTCGGTCAGCAATATGTCGAGCTGCCCTTCGCTGCCCTTGGACGAGCCGCTCGCGCTCTGGATGGATGTGTAGAAGACCGAACCTGCGATGATTATCAGGGCCAGCACCGCCGCAGCGGCGCCGTACCTTATCGTGTCGCGCTTGACTGACATTTTCAGAGAGGGTACGTCTGCACGTTAGATAATGCTAGGTTCTTGAAAAGCGAAGTACGGTCGGGAGCAGAGGCTTTCAACGTCTTTGAAAGCGTCCTCTCATGGCGCGAGGCCGCCGTTCACTTCCAGGACGTCATCCTCCGCCAGACCCTGACAGTCTCGTACCAGAAGGCTGCCACAAGGGCGAGGGAGGCGAGCCCCAGGAGGGGGACGTAGGCAGAGTAGAAGACCGACATCACGACGAGGAAGCCGATCACGGCCGTGAAGAGGATTGAGAAGAAGAAGAGCTGGGGGACCACGACGGTCCCCACCTTGACGTATCCCTCCAGGAGCTCCTTGGTAGCGTCCTTGACTGCCGCGTAGCGGCCGTGCTCGTCCTGTGAGACGTACCCCGCCTCGACGAGCTTCCCGAGGTGGTATGACGCCAGCGAAGGGGTGGAGAAGCCGAGAGACCTCTGCACCTCCCTGAGCTCTGAGCTGCCCGAGTTCAGCAGGAAGAGGTACACCCGGAGCGTGTTCCCCTTGATTTCCCTCTTCGGCGCGGAGGCGGCCATCCTCCAGAATTCCACGGGGTGTGCTAAAGTGCCTTGCGGCCTGCCCAGAATCCGGTCAACGTTTAATTGGACACAATCGCGGCTCGTGCGAAACGTGAGCAAGAGGCCCTACTCCGGTTTCTACTTCTCGCCCGACGTCAAGGCGTTCCATATGGTAGTCAAGATGAAGGATGTCCCGGGAGCGCTCAGCATAGTGCTTGCCATGCTTCCGGACGTCGTGGACCTCGTGGACTCGGTGAGTTACACCCTGGAGGACGGGACGGCGATTTGGAGCGGCTTCGGCAAGGCGCTTTCGTCCAAGGAGACCGAGGCCTCGCTCAAGCAGCTCCTGGAAAGGGAGCCGTTGGTCCTCGACTGCCAGGTGAAGCAGAGCGAGAAAGGCGTGGTCGTCGACTCGTTCCACGCGGGCCTTGAGGTGGCGCCGGACAGGCCGGCAATGGTCCTCCCTACCGCTGGCTTCTCCCGGATCTGCGACCATCTGGCCAGGATCCTCGGCACGGGAGGGGAGACCATCCTCTTCGAGGAGGGCTCGGCCCTGGGCAAGCTGACTGGAAGGTTCCTCAACGAGAAGCTGGCGCAGGGGAAGCTGGACGCCAGGCTCATGGCGGCGCTTGGAATGTACAGGGCGAGCGGCTGGGGGTCGCTGGACATCGAGGTCGAAAGGCCGGGCGCCAGGTTCAGGGTGACCGCATCGGACTGCCCCGAGTGCGTCCAGGCAGGAAGGGACAGAGACGAGTGCGGGTTCCTGCGCGGCCACCTCGTGAGCCTGGTCTCGATGCTCGCCAACGAGGAGTTCAGAAGCGAGGAGACGAAGTGCAGGCTGAGGGGAGACTCGACGTGCGAGTTCATACTAACAAGGCAGGAAGGTGGAGTAGCAGCCAGGGCGCCTGGCAGACGAAAGCTCCGCTAGGCCGCTTCCCGCGCGTTGTTCTGCTACTTCTGACGTCTGTCCGACTCCGTCAGGAGCGCCCCGACTACGAAGAACAAGACGAAGGTCGGCAGCGACAGGACGAGCAGGTCCACGGGGCTCAGCCGGTCGTAGACAAAAGCCGCGGTGGTCACGGCCAGGGTCGCAAGAAAGTCGATCAGGAGCACAGCCGCGGCTCCGCGCTTTACCTTCATCGCGGGCGATGCCTACGGCCCGCTACCAAAACCCTTCGTCGCGGGAAGTCCGCTCACTCGCCCGCGGCATACACATGGCATCCGGACGACTCCGCGCCGTCCCCCTGACGGCTTGCACCCGCAGGGACTTCGAGGTCGTGCCTCGGCTCAGCGAGAGTGCCGCCTCGCATCACCTGCAGGGGATGCTGACTTCCTGTGGAATTTGGGGGGGCGGAGGAAGCCAGCATCTTCTCTCGACCTGTTCCCCTGCACTTCGGGCACGCTTCGGTTACCTCTACCGACTGCAAAGCGACGTCACCGTAACCGCGTCGTGCTATCATAAAGCTCGCCGAAGTAGATACAATAGGCGCAATACGTCGCCGGACACTCCGTCGAAAGCACGCTCCGGCCGGGCCCCCGCTAGTCTTAAATAGGTATATTACTTCTGGTGGTATACCAAAAGGTGACATGCCGTGACAGACAGACCAAAGGACAAGTCCCAGAGACCTGAAGACGGAGACAGCACAGCGCTGGCAATCCCCAGCTTCGGACTCCCAAGCATCTTCGAGGACTTCATGCGGCCCTTCGACGAGTGGATGAGACCGCCCTCTCTAGGCCAGGCCTGGCCCATGTGGGCCGAAGCTGGCGAGCGGGAGCCGGTCATCGACGTCCAGGA
>JASHUU010000092.1 GCA_030039795.1 Nitrososphaerales archaeon
GTGCTATGGAGCGGTCGACGGGGGCGACCAGCGTTCGCGTATACATGAATGCGGAGTCCTCTGAGAATGAAGACCACTTCTCCCTGAGGTACTTCTCCCTGAGGTCGGCGAAGGTCAGAGTGGAAGTAGCCGCCCGGTCGCCTTCGACGTATGGGCGCACGAGCCTGTCCGACTTAGCCCCTGAAGTACTCGATCCAAGCATAGGAGTCTATGTAGTCATGGCTCATGGAACTTGGCCTCGCCTGTCTGCTTGAAGGACTTCATCCGGGGGTGGGAGCCGAACATCGAGTCCTGGATGTCCTCGGCCTTGCCGATGAGCCGTTTTACCGTCTCGTCCATGCTTCTCGTCCCGTATTCTTCTTCAACTCCTCCAGCACTCGTGCCGTATTCTTCTTGACCTCTATCGTCGTGGACATCGCTATGAACTATGGTCCATAGATAGTTAGGCCCTCCGATGGAGTCGTATCTGGCCACGACGGGCACTCGGAGACTCGTAGAGCCGCAAGAACCCGGTCGCGCTCTACGAGTAGACATGGCGCCGCTCGGCGCCTTCGCCCGGTCTTGGCGTAGGGGTTCGAGCCCTGATGGGCTCGCGGTTTCGGCGGCTGATCCTGGGCTGACCTTGAGCTTGGAGATGAGTCAGCGCCGGAGGTCCTTCTTCATCTCCTTTGCCAGCAGCCGCCACATGCCCGAGTCCTCTTCGGTGAGCTGCTCGGCCATCTTTGCAAGCCTTTCGCCTGAAGGGCGCCTCCCGTAGTTTATCTGTAGCCCGATGAACTCAAGCTTGGACCCCTCCCCCTCGGAGACTATCTGATACCAGAACTGAGAGTGCAGGTTCGGGCCGCCCAGGTGGGTGTTGGTCCACGCCAGTCGCTTGGGGTTCAGCCTGACGAGCCTGCGCTTGGTCACCGGGCCCTCCTTCCCTACGACGGTGTCCGTCAGGATCAGCGTGTCCTCGTTGAGCCGCCTTACCTTTCTCCTTCCGTTCTTCCCCATCCTTGCCCAGTCGTCAGGCTGGTAGTCAATGCACCACTCGTAGGCCTGCCGCGCCGGCGCGTCGAACGTCTGGCTGAATCCGTAGTTGACCGAGTATGAGCTGGGCATGTCTTCCGTTCCTGCACCCGCAGATAATGAAGGTTCCTGACCGCGGCCTCTGGCCGCCGCTGAGATGTGCTAACGTCGTCTGGTTCAGCTCAGCGGAACCCTTAACGCGAAAGGAGGAGCGACTTCGGCGTGCGCACCTACACCACTGACATGTATGAGGGGATGCTCGCGGAGACGATGATGATAGACGCGCACAGAGGCACGCGGACAAACGCGTATTTCGCGCGCCCGCTCGGCGCAGGGCCCTTCCCGGGGGTCGTGCTGATCCACCACAGGCCAGGGTGGGACGAGTGGTACAAGGAGGCCACGAGGAAGTTCGCCTACCATGGCTATCTGGCCATCTGTCCCAACCTCTACTTCGGCTTCGGGCACGGCGCGCCTGACGAGGTGACAGCCAAGATGCGGGCCGCGGGAGGGGTCGCGGACGACGACGTCGTGGCCGACATCTCCGGCGCCGCAGCCTATCTGAAGTCTCTCCCTACGTCCAACGGGAAGGTCGCGGGGTTCGGGTCGTGCTCGGGCGGCCGCCACGTCTTCCTGGTCGCCTGCAGGACGAAGGCCCTGGACGCCGCCATCGACTGCTGGGGAGGCTCGGTGGTGATGAAGAAAGAGGATCTCGTCCCCAACGCCCCGGTCTCCCCGCTGGACTACGCCGAAGGCCTCTCGTGCCCGCTCCTGGGGCTCTTCGGGAACGAGGACCGCAATCCCGGGCCCGAGCAGGTGGACCAGATCGAGGCCGAGCTGAAGAGGCTGGGCAAGGCATACGAGTTCCACAGGTACCAGAAGGCAGGTCACGGCTTCTTCTACTATCACTCTGAGGCGTACAGGCAGGAGCAGGCGGTCGACGGCTGGAACAGGATATGGTCATTCTTGGACAAGAACCTTGGAGGCTGATGCCGCGTGCCCGACCCGGAGGAGGTCGTCACGGTCTACGTGGACGCCAAGATCGTAGGGGCGCACGACAAGTCCCTGCCCAGGGCCTCCTACGTGGGATATTTCGTCGAGGGGTCAGGCGAGCACGCCGAGCGGGAGGTGGACGCGGATGAGAGCGACGACGCGGAGGTCCTGGCCATCCTGTTCGCAATCGAGAGGCTGAAGTCGAGGTTCGAGAGGATGCGGATAGTCTGCGACCACCAGTCGGTGGTGTCCGAGGCGAACAGAGAGTCGGTCAGGCGGCCCAGCCAGTTGCTGACCCGGCTGAGGGAGGAGATCCGCGGAAGCCCGTCGGTCGAGCTCACGGCGCTGCAGCACAACCTCGCCCACGGGTCGCTGACCGAGTTTGTGAACAGGCAGACCTGACATCCGCACTGTCGGCTCAGCGGACGACCTGGTAGCTCGGGTTCCTGACGTATTGCGCGCACGGGCAGGCCTCGACGGTGCACCGCCCCCTCTTGACCGCGTATATCGTCTGGAAGAGCACCTCGTGGGCCTCGGCGAGGTGCCGGCAGTTGCAGACCCCGGTCCCCGCCTTCTCGTGCAGCCTGCCCATCGTCTCCCGGCTCGCAGGGCGGCCTCCCTTTAGAAACGCTTTTGCAGGCGGTCGTTCCGGAAGGCCAGGTCTTCCCGTTGAGCGTGTTCCTCTCGGACCTCCTCTGGGCAGCCTTCGGCGCTGCAATCCTGGCGTCCGCCGCGATGGTCCTCGTCTGGAGGCACCAGCTGAGCCAGAGCCGGTGGTGGACGGGCATGGTCGTCGAAGGAAGGAGGGTGGAGGTTGGGGTCGACCACGACCTGTGCATGGGCTCTGGGAGCTGCGTCGAGCTGGCGCCACGGGTCTTCAGGCTCGACTGGAGCAAGAAGAAGTCGAGGTTCGACCCGGCCCCGCTGGAGAAGTTCGACGACTCCGGCACCCCGCCCGAGATCGTATTCAGGGCGGCGCAGTCATGCCCTTACAAGGCGATCTTCCTCAAGGACGCGGACACGGGGGAGCGCATCTTCCCGCAGTGAAAGGTCACGTATAGTCGAAGACGGGCCGCCTGTCAGGCGACTTCACATACTCGGGATACTTCAGCTCTGCCTTCCAGTCGGCGAGCATCCACCCCCTGAACAGGGCCTTCTGCTCCTCGGAGGCGGCGGCGACAGGCTGGATCCTGAACTCGAAGGCGGGCCTCACTCCTGCCTCGAAGCTCGTCTCCGTCAGCCTCCCGTTCCTGGCTATCGTCAAGGTCACCCTTTCGCCCGGCTTCGTAGTCTCGATGCTGAAGGCGATCCTGTCCTGGCTCATCCTGAACCCCCCTAGCGCCAGGATCTCGTCGTTCACTGAGAGCCCTGCGGCCTCCGCAGGCGAGCCGGCCAGAATCGAGGCGACTGCCGTCTTGCCCCCTTCCGTCTTCAGCTTGGCGCCGAGGAACCCCTTCTCGGCCGCGCGCTCGTCCTTCCTGCTCATCCTAAGGCCCGCGTAGCCGAGGTACCTGTCGCAGTCGACGGGGGCCCTCCCTCTCACCCTGGAGTCGAAGATCTCCTTCGCCTCAGTCCCGCCCAGCTCGGTGCACACGGCTTCGAACTCCTCGTCGCGGTAGCCCCTGTTCTGCTTCCTGTACACGTCGTCGTATATCCTCCGCATGCCGTCGTCCAGGGTCCTGCTCCCCCCGCTGGCCTTCCTGATCGCCATGTCCAGCATCCACCCGACCACGGTCCCCTGTGTGTAGTACGAGGCGCTGACGTTGGGCGAGTTCTCGTTGGGCCTTCCGTACTTGGTCCAGGTGTCGAAGCTCGCCTCTTCCGCGCTCTGGTAGCCGCTCCCAGGGAGGGATTTCATCAGGTTCAGGTTCGAGACGAACGAGTCGAGGTACTCCTCGACGGTGTAGATGCCCGCGCGTCTGAGTATCAGGTCGTCATAGTAGCTCGTGACGCCCTCGGCTATCCAGAGCGACTTCGTGTAGACCTCCGAGGAGTAGTTGAATGGCCCCAGCCCGGCTGGCCTGAGCCTCTTCACGTTCCATGCGTGGAAGAACTCGTGGGAGAAGAGCCCCATCGACTGGTCGTACTCCTCCTTCGGCACGGCCCTGAGTCGGGGAAGGAAGCACATGGTGCTGTTCAGGTGCTCCAGCCCTCCCCCGGCCGTGTCGGTGAAGTTCACTAGGAAGACGTACCTGTCATATGGGACGTGGCCGAACACGGGCGTGGTGCTCTCCACGATCTTCCTGAGGTCGGCGACGAACTTCGCGTTGTCGATCGGGGCGGACCCGAATATCGAGACCTCGTACTTTGCCCCGCCCGCGTCGAAGCTGTGGACTTCGTGGTTCCCTATCTCGAGGGGCGAGTCGACGAGCACGTCGTAGTCGGGCGCCTCGAACTCCCAGTCTGAGACTCTGCGCAGGCCAGTCGAGCAGACACTCCACCCCGCCTTCGGCTTGAGCGCCAGCCTTGCCGGCGCGTCCTTCATCCTCTCCGCGTAGAGGTAGACGCTGGCGCCGTTGATCAGGGCGTGCTGGTCGTCAAGATAGCTCGACCGGACTGTGTACATGAACGCATAGACGGAATACTCGACCCGGACCTTGGGCGAGCCTTCGCAACGGACCGACCAGAGGCTCTTCTCGAGCTTCGCGACGGCCAGTGCCTTCCCCGTCGCGCCGTCGAAGGCCTTGACGTCGGTCAGGTTCCGCGCGTAGTCGTCGACCAGATAGTGGCCGGGCGTCCACACCGGCATCCTGAGCCTCAGCTCGCCGCCGCGGTCAGCCTCGGGGACAGGTATCTCGATGGTCACGTCGAGGTAGTGGGCGTTGGCTCTCGCCATCGAGACGGTGTAACGGACCGGCTCCGTCATGGCCTCGCGCCCGGCCCGTCACCGCTTTCTCTTCGCGAGGAAGGCAGGCCTTCTCGCCGGCCCCTTGTAGTGCTCGTTCCTCGGGCATCGGGGGCCGCACTTTTCCTTGAACGGGTGGTTGTGCCCTTTGAACTCCTCCTGCGTCTCTCGCTTCTTGTACGGAGGCAAACCCCGCCTGCGTCCGACTCAGGCCCGCCTATAAGGCCTGCAGGAGGCTCTCTCGGCGAAGTTGCGCACCTACACGGGCTGCTTCGCGCCGCACTTCGAGCAGAACTCTGCGCCTGAGCTCAGCTGGGCGCCGCAGCTCGGGCAGTACTTCGACCCCGCGGGGAAGGCAGGCTGCATCAGCGTCGTCACAGGCTGCGCAGCAGACGGAGGCGCCAGCCTGCTCACGTTCGAGTAGTAGAAGACAGTGATCCCTATCGGAGTCAGCGGGACGTAGAGCGCCTTTATGACGTCGGTGACTAGCGTGCTCGCAGCCCCGAAGGCCGAGCCGATCGCCGACCCCACCAGCCCTATTATTCCGACGATTATGGCCAGCACGATGATGAAGGCGAAGGTCTTCAGCCACCTGCCTGCCACCAGCTGCCGGCTCCGCGTCATGCTGGCGAACACGCCGATGCCTTCTATCAGGAGGACGGGGGCGGCCACGTAGAACATGATGTCGAGTATTATTCCCGGGACGATCAGGGCTATCAGCCCCAGCGTGACGAGGACGCCCACTATCAGCTCGAGGACCCATAGCACGATCAGCTTCGAAGCCACGAATCTCGCGCTTTCCATGATGTCTTCCTGCTTGCCCTGGAGGCCGTTCGAGGTCACTCTGATGGCGACCCCGGTCGCCATAGACCCGATTATCCAGCCGACGACCAAAGTCACCACCTCAAGCGCCGCGTAGGCCCTGAAGTAGGACACCAGCCCCGAGAAGGTCTCGTCCAGAGACAGGGAGGGGACCCTGATGGCCCGGACCGCGAGCGTCGCCAGTATCCCTATGATGACCTCGACCGCGAGGTAGACCAGGAAGTACTTCATGTAGTTCTGCCTGAACGAGTCGAAGGTCTGCGAGAAGAGCTCGCTGAAGCTGAGCTCGTGCTCAATCCGGCGCTCTTCGGGCAACTGGCTGGGCCCTTTCAGCGTGTTACATATCCGTTTAGGACGGGGCGGGGTCGCTGGGCTCCGGGGGCTTCGGCTTCGAGCCCCTCATGGCCGAGGCGATGGCAGCCACGATGGACAGCGCGGCCCCTATGTAGAACGCGATCCTGAGCGACGACATGAACGCCGGCGCTATCGCGTCGGGGAAGAAGGTCCTGCTCGTGAGGGTGCTCGTGATGGCAGGGGAGAGGCTGGCGGCGACCTGCGCGAGCTGCGGGCTGCTGAGCAGCGTGCCTATGGGGTTGTATCCCAGGAACGCGGCGAAGAGGGCCCCGGTCGGGGATATGTAGGTGAAGTACTGGGCGAGCTGAGGGGCGCCCGCGGACGCCACGGCGGAGCTGAGCGCCGAGGGGAGGCTGCCTGAGAGAGCCGACAGCACTATCGAGAAGAAGATCGCGATGCTGACGGTCTGGCCGACGTTCTGCAGGGTGGCGCGCATGCCTGACGCGGCTCCCCTGTGCTCGGGAGGCACGGAGTTCATTATCGCGACCGTGTTGGGGGACGCGAAGAGCCCTCCACCGATTCCCATCACCAGCAGTATGACCCCGAACTCCCAGTAGACGAAGTCATAGGAGAGGAGGGAGAGCATGAGGAACGCGGCGGCGGTGATGACCATCCCGGCGGTGGCCAGCGCCCTCGCCCCGTGCCTGTCCGCGAGCCTTCCGCTTATGGGCCCCAGCACCACGAATCCGACCAGCAACGGCAGGATGTAGATCCCCGACCAGAAGGGGGTGACGGAGTAGTTGTAGCCGTGGAGGGGGAGCCAGATGCCCTGCAGCAGGATGATCAGCACTATCTGGACGCCGCCTCTCCCTATCGAGCCCAGGAAGGCGGCGAAGTTCCCTGCCCCGAAGGCCCTGATCTTGAACAGGCTCATCTCGAACATCGGGTTCTTGATGTGCATCTCGATGAACGGGAAGGCGACCAGGAGCCCGCCTCCGGTCAGGAGCGAAGCGATGACCCAGGGATTTCCCCATCCCATCGACGCCGTACCGTAGGGCTCCAGGCCGTAGGTTATCCCCACGAGCAGGAGCGTCAAGCCGACGCCGAAGGCCACGTTCCCCCAGAGGTCGAGCTTCTGGTTCCTGTTTATCCGGCCGACCTCCTTGAGCCTCAGGTAAGACCAGGCGGTGCCGAAGATTCCCACCGGCACGCTGACCAGGAAGATGTACCTCCAGTTGTAGTATGCGAGGACGCCGCCCATCACGAGCCCTATGATGGAGCCCGCGAGGAAGGACACCATGTTGATCCCTAGGGCCTGCCCCCGTTCGTTCTCCGGGAACGCGTCGGTGATTATAGCCGCGCCGTTGGCGAAGAGGAAGGCGCCCCCCACGCCCTGGACTATCCTGAACCCTATGAGCTCGAGGGCCCCCAGGTCCCCTTTGTTCGGGGTGAGGTACGCGAGGATCGTCCCAACGGTGAATATCGCGAAGCCGAGGTTGAACAGCCGCACCCTCCCGAACATGTCGGATATCCTCCCGAACGCGACCAGCAGCGTCGAGGTGCAGATGCTGTAGCCGAAGAGGAGCCACAGGAGATACTGGAAGGAGGTGAGCGCCGGCACCCCCAGGCCGTTGAATATGGCAGGGAGCGAGATCAGGACTATGGTTGCATCTATGGACGCCATCAGCGTGCCGATCGTGGTGTTCGAGAGAGCGACCCACTTGTACTCCATCGAGGGTCAGATTTTTCTCGCCGGCGCGCGCCCCCTTAAGAAACTACCTAGCTTGTGGGAGGCTGATTCGGGGCCGTGGCGCGCTAGGCGTATTGCAGCTGCGGGACTGCGAGCTCGGGCTCGCGCAGGGTCCTTTCGACCGTCATGTCTAAGACCACCTCGGCCACCTCCTTCGAGTATTCGACCATCCGTCTCAGCGAGTCCATGAGGACGTGGAGCGCGTAGTAGGCCTGGTTGTCTATCCCGCTTAGAGACTTCGACACCTGCGCCTCGCCCTCGACGAACTCCCTCGCCCTTTCGATGACGGCGTCGGCGCCCTCGTGGTCCCTCTTGAACAGGGAGAGCATCGCGTCGTCGACGAGGCTGCAGGCGGCGTTGCTCATGGCGGTGAGCTTCACCATCGTCGGCCTCGCCGTCGAGCGTATCTCCGCCGCCGCGCATGCGAGGCTGCCGGCGTGCGACGCTATGCGCTCGAGGACTCTGGTCACCAGTATGTAGCCGAGCGTGTCGCGGTTCTCCAGGCGGAGGTCGGGGAGGACGCCCTGGTTCAGTGACAGGTTCAGCTGCCTTATCACATAGAGCCCGAACCTTCGCACCTCGTCCTCCCTCTCGGAGGTGGCCTCGGCCAGACCAGGGTCGCTGTTCTCCAAGGCCTGGACGGCGTCCCTTCCCAGCGAGTCTATGATCAGGAGCATCTTCTTGAGGGCGTTCTCCACGCTCAGCTCGGAGTACCCGAGGAGGACGTGGACGGTCATCCTGTCCCTCGACTCGGCCACGCCTTCGGCCCCGATCAGGTGCCTCCTCACCAGGTCCTTCAGCGCGAGCTTCTTGGCCGAGTTCAGGTATCCCTTGGGCCCGTCTATCGTCATCCTGCTGAAGCCGAGCACGTAGAGGGAAACTATCTTCCTGAATATCGTCTCGGGCGAGTCCTCCATCCCGACTTCGACCGTGGCCTCCCTGCCGTGCCCCACTGAGAGCTCAGGCTGGGCGCTGACGAGAAGCGAGGTCGAATTGACCTTCGAGATGGTCACTTCGGAGCCCTGCTCCAGTCCCATCTCTTTCACCCACTTCTTCGGAAGGGCCACCATGCAGGATGACTTTCCTGAAACCTGCACCTTTCTCCTCTCTTTGTCCTGCTTGACGAGCATCTGGTCTACTTACCTGACGGGTTGCAACCAAGATTGGTGTCTAAATGCCGATTCGACGGAAAAGCTTGCGAAATCATTCTTCCCAATAGGCCACAATATAGAATTGAGTGTGGCGCCCGGGTCAAGCGCCTACGCTGTGGAGGGCCCCGGCCGCCTCTCTTCTGGACGCCTTGGAGAAGCTGGCATAGCCCGAACGACGCTTCATCGAGAGCTCCCGAACGATTCCACCCGCGGGGCCCGCGACCTTCGGGGCCACGAACTCCAGCGCGACGTCCAGGTCGCGGATCGCGCCGAGCGAGTCCTGCCACCTGGTCAGCGTCGACAGGGCCTCCGGCGCCTTTCCCGTGAGCTCCAGGAGGTACCGCAGCTTCTTCACTTCTTTCCGCAGCTCGTGCAGCCGCGCGACGTCCGACTCGTCGTCGAGGACTACAGCAAGGAGCCTTTGGACCGTGTGTGCGCGCCGGCTCAGACGGCGCCCGAGCCTCTTAGACAGTCTTCCGCCATCGACGGCAGATGCGCCTACCCTGGGCGGCCGCGCGTCCGTCATCCGCCTGACGGAGAGCCTGGCCTCTTCAGCTGCTCCGTCTCTCTCGGAGCGCAGCGAGTCGAACAGAGAGGGCGGGATGTGGTCTCTGAAAGTTTCCAGCGTCTTCAGCAGCGTGTCCGCGTCTCGCACGCGGGAGGTGTTCTTGAGGAGGTCCTTCACTGCGGCTTCGAAGGCTTTCGACTCCCTCGACGCCCTGGTCGCCTTCGGGAGGAGCTTGTGCATCGCCTGAAGCCGGCGGGAGGTCACTCGCAGGTCGTGCACCACTTCCGGTGTGAGGCTCGCCGACGCCTGCTCGGAGAGCCTTGCCAGTCCGCGTGCCCTCGCCCTGTAAAGTTCCCGGAACGAACCAGGGTCGGCCAGAATGTCGGGCACGGGGTCACGGCCCGCCCTGCCTGGACAAAAGCTATTGGCCCGAGCGGTGGCCGGTAGCCGCGTGGGCTTGGGGGAGCCACTATACAGTCATGTGGTCACTATTCATACTGTAGCGTCTGCTGAAATACAGGTCGAAGGGATGGCTGTGTCTCATGAGTGAGCGCCGCTCCTCTATGGAGGAGGGGTATTGATGGAGCTATACTTTCTCCGTCACGGCGAGGCCGGCAAGAGAGCCCCGGTGGCGGCGAGGGACAGAGAGAGGGCCCTGACGGCCGCTGGAAGGGAGGAGGTCGAGGAGGTGGCTGAGGCCATGGCGAAGTCAGGAATCGAGTTTGACCTCATCGCCACGAGCCCTCTGAAGCGCGCGAAGGAGACGGCTGTCATCGTGGAGAAGGCGCAGAAGCAGAAGACGGCGTTTGAAGAGTGGCAGGAGCTCAGCCCGGAAGGGAGCAGGGAGGCGCTGTACAGGAGACTCGCACGCCTGAAGCCGGACTCCGCCGTGCTTTGCGTGGGCCACGAGCCGTATCTGACCACCGCCCTGGGCGAGGTCATCGGGAGGGGCGGTGAAGGCTCTGACCGCCTGAGGATAGCCCTGAAGAAGGGAGGGCTGGCGAAGACCATAGTGCTGGGCTTCAGTCCGAGGATCAACGGGGAGCTGAGGTGGCTCATGACGCCGAAGCAGCTTAGGAAACTGGCTTGAAGACCACGGTGGAGGGCGGCGAGGAGTGAAGATAGCCGTAATCGACGTCGGCTACAACTCGATGAAGATGGTCAAGTACAGGGCGGAGCCGGACGCCTCCGCCAGGTCCTATGGGCAGCTCGGATTCATGGCCATGCTCGGTGAAGGTCTGGAGCACACCGGGCGCCTGGGGGTTGAGCCGATGTCGAGGACGACGGACGCGATAGGCATCTGCAAGGAGACTGCTTCCCTGGAGGCGATAGACCACCTTCTCCTGATAGGGACCAGCCCAGTCCGCGAGGCCTCCAACAGGGAAGAGTTCCTCCAGCGCGTCAAGGAGGAGACTGGGCTGCGGATGCGCGTGCTTACGGGGAACGAGGAGGCGCTCTATGGGTTCCTTGGAGCTGCGAGGTCGGTAGGAGCCCCGACGGCGCTCTTCTTTGACCTGGGCGGAGGGAGCCTGGAGATCACGTATGCCGAGAGGTCGAAGATTCGGAGGATCCTCTCGTTGCCCTTGGGCGCGCTGAAGCTCACCGCCCTCTACGCGGGGAGCGACGGAAGAATATCGAGGAAGGGCAGGGCGAAGATGAGCAAGAAGATTCAGCAGCTTCTGCCGACAAGGCGCGAGCTCGGGCTCGACAAGGAGACCGTCCTGGTTGGAACGGGTGGGACAGTGAGGGCGATGGCGAGATACGAGCAGTACCTGGTGGAGTACCCCTTCAACAAGATTCACAACTACTCGATCGAATACGACTCTGTGCAGAAGATGAGCAGGGACTTCCTCGGGATGAAGCCCGAGGAGCTGGACGGCATCGAAGCCATCGGCGAGGACAGGTCAAGGACGATCGCCGCCGGGGCCCTGGTCGTCAAGCTTCTGATGGACCAGCTCGGGTTCGAGAGGATCACCGTGAGCACCCATGGGGTCAGGGACGGCATACTCACGGAGTTTCTCGCGAGGGGCGAGCCGGCCCAGGACAAGATGGCGCAGAAGGAGGAGATCGAGAAGCTCCTTGCCCCCGCCCCTCTCGCCGCGCGCCTGGCGGGCAGCGCAGAGCTGGTCGAGCAACTCGTGAGCAAGGGAGTGTTCGACGACCGGGAGGGAAGCATACTGATGACCGCCGCTGGGAAGGGCAGGGGACAGGACTACGCAGAGGCTGACGCGGACGCCCTGTTCTGGATGCTCATGAGCGAGGACCTGCCGCTCAGCCATGAGGACCAGCTCTTCATGGCGATGTCGTTGGTGAGGGCGAGGAGGCCGAGGACGGCGAACTGGCTCATGGACAGGTACGGACGGCTCCTGTCCAGGGGCGACTCCAAGATGGTCAGGAAGATGGGCACGTGCCTGCGCCTCGTGGAGATAATGAACCTCGCTCCGGTGCAGGTCAGAGTGACCTACTCGAACGGCTTCCGCATAAGCGTCCTCGAGAACGGCGACAGGTTCCCCTTCGGAGTGGCCAGGGCGGCCGCCGACGCGCTCTCGGCCTCGATAAAGAGGCCCATCACCATAATGGCAGGCTCCCAGAGGGAGCGGCGCACGGAACCCGTGCGGGCCAGGAGCTGACGACGGTGAAGAAGGGCAGAGGGACTGAAGGGAGCAGGCTGCGGAAGAAGGGCAAGCTGATCGTCGTAGAAGGCATAGACGGCTCAGGAAAGACGACCCAGCTCCACCTGCTCGACCAGTGGCTCCGCAGCGTCGGCGTGAGCGTCTTTCTGACCGAGTGGAACTCCTCGGACGTGGTCAAGGAGATCACGTCGAAGGGAAAGAAGAAGGCGCTCCTCACCCCGACGACCTTCAGTCTGTTGCATGCCACCGACTTTGCGGACAGGTACGAGAGGAACATCTCCCCTCTCCTCGAGGCCGGCTACTTCGTGCTCGCCGACAGGTACTCCTACACTGCCTTCGCACGGGACATCGTAAGAGGCTGCAACCCGGCTTGGGTCAGGAAGGTGTACTCGTTCGCGGTGGTCCCGGACGTGGCGTTCTACTTCCGCGTGCCTCCCGACGTCGGGATGGCGCGGATCCTAGAGGGGAGGCCCAAGCTGAAGTACTACGAAGCAGGGATGGACCTCAACCTCAGCAACGACGAATACGAGAGCTACAGGATATTCCAGAGCAGGATCGTCGACCAGTACGAGTCGATGGTAAGGAAAGACGGCCTGGTCGTCATCGACGGGACGCTCGACATTGAGGAACAGCAGGAACTCATGAGGAGCCGCGTAAGGAGGCTTATGCCTAGGTCAGAAGTCTTGCAGGAGCCGGCGATAGCATGACGTTGACAGAGGTCGCGTCGCATCCGCTGAGGTTCTACGGCGAGGGGATAGCGTATCTGAAGAAGGTGGATACGAAGGGGACGCTGATCGTGGTCGAAGGGCCCGACGGCGCCGGGAGGAGCACCCAGATCGAGATGATCACCTCCAAGCTCGAGGCCGACGGGCACGCCGTGATCACGACGGGGCTGAAGAGGTCCGAGCTGATAGGCGCGGGGATACTCGAGGCCAAGCACAAGCTCCCCCTTGGCAAGAAGACACTGGCCCTGTTCTACGCGGCGGACTTCGCCGACCAGCTCGAGCACAAGGTGATCCCTGCCCTCCACGCGGGATACGTCGTGCTGGCGGACAGGTACATCTACACCCTGATGGCGAGGAGCAGCGTCAGGGGGATAGGCAGGGCGTGGTCGCACGACCTGTTCGGGTTCGCGATCAAGCCCGACCTGGTCTTCTACCTCGATGTCCCTCCGGTGGAGCTGTTCCATCGGACCTTCCAAAAGTACGGAGTGCTCGACTACTACGAGTCTGGCGCGGACATCGGCCTCTCTGACGACCTCTTCGAGTCGTTCGTCCTCTATCAGAAGGGGATAGCCAGGGAGTTCAGGCTGATGGAGGCGAAGTACGGCATCGTAAGAGTCGACGGGAGCAGGCCCGTCCCCGAAGTCAACGCGGAGCTTCAGAAGAGGATCGACGCATACCTGGGAGGCCTGCGCGGGTAGCCGTCGCAGGACTGCGTTCAGCGCCTTCCCTGACTGACTACCGTCGACCCGTCGACCTTGAGCGTCGCGTCTCTCACGATTCCGACGAAGCCGAAGCCCGCTATGCTGGCCGACCCCGACACGAACCTGTCCTGCCCGTAGCCGTATCCCAGAGCCTCGTTCAGGCCGAGGGTCAACAGCGAGAGCGTCCTGTTGCTTTCGGCCACAGACTTTAGCACCTTCTCCAGCATCGGGGCCGGCTTCGTGCCCGACCAGTCGACGAGCCTTCCCTTCTCGAACTCTAGGGTGACAGGGGGCGCGTAGCCCAGCCGAGTCAGGGAGGGAGACAGAGCGACGGACCCGCTGGCGGAAGACGCGTCCACGTCGACGGAGACCATCCCTGGAGGGAGGTATGCCACATTCTCCCCATGAGCTACGTCGTCGCCGGCGACGACTCCGTCCTCCACCGAGGCGGACCCTTTGAGTGCGAACTTGAGCTCGCCAGCCTTTGTGACCAGGGCGGCGCGCGAGCCGTCGTGCAGCTTCTCGGCGACCTCCGAGCCCTCCGACCTCACCTTCGCGAAGTCCACCAAGACGGCCTTGAGCTGGGCCCTGGCGACCTGTTCGACGCTCTTCCCCAGGTATTTCGCCAGGTCGTCGCCCACGTATCCGAAGGTCAGTCGCACGCCTCTGAGCTTCGCCTTCTCGGCGGCTTCGTACCATGAGTTGTTGTACTTCGTGGAGCTCGCGTACTCCTCCCTTGTGATCCTGCTGTAGTAGGGGCCCAAGGGCGGGCCGGGGATGAAGACGTAGGCGTCGGTGCCCGAGAGCGAACCGTACTCATGCTTGCCCATCAGCCCGAGGACGTCCTTCGGCGCGCTCTTGACCCCGTCCACATACGTGTCCTCGTCTTCGAAGACGACTACCGGGAGGCATCCGGCCCTCCTAGCCTGCTTGACCACCTCGAGGGCCAGCGGCAGGCCCGTGTTCCATGTCTCCACGGTCACGGTCTCTCCCTTCTTGACCTGCAGGGACTCGCTCAGGAGCTTTTGCGCCACGCTGGAAAGAAGTCTGTCTGCCATGGCGCGGCCCGGGCCGCGCGTCGTATTAAAAGCGGAACCGGTTCCGGACGGGTCAGTAGACGCGCGCCTGGACGGGTCTGTCGAGGGCGCGCTCGAGGAAGGCGTGGAGGTCCTTGAACTCGTCGAAGTCCAAGAAGGACCCCTTCTCACCCTTCCTGCCCCTGCCCCGGACCCACAGGTGGTACTTGCCGGAGTGCCTGGTGATGAATATCACGCTCTTCCTGCCCCTGAATTCGCCGAAGGCCCTCACGCCGGTGTCCACCTCGAGGCCCTCAAGCAGCCCTTCGAGCTGCTCAAACGACTTGACCCTGAGCTCGTAGACCATGGCGTCCGCCAGACCGCCTTCGCGGGCTGATTTTTACGTGTCGAAGCACAGCTGAATCTACACACGCATCAGTAGTCCCAAGACAGCCGGAACCAGACAGCAAGTGTATTTACGGCCGGGGAGACGACGGGCCAGGTTGCCGCATGTAGACGTCGGCGGGGCGCAGCTAGAGTATGTCGAGCAGGGCGCCGGCGACCCTATCGTCCTTGTACACGGCGTCCTTGGAGATTACAGGTCTTGGCGGAGCCAGATGGAGCCGTTCTCGCGGCGCCATCGCGTCGTAGCATACAGCAGGCGCAACCACTACCCTAACCCCTGGTCAGACACTCCCGATGATTACTCGCTCTCTCTTGAGCGGGACGACCTGGTCGGGCTCATAGGGGGGCTCGGGCTCGGAAAGGTCCACCTGGTCGGGAGCTCTTACGGGGGCGCCGTCGCTGCTCTCGCAGCGCGGGACAGCCCGGAGGCCGTGCGCACCTTGGTGCTCAACGACCCCGCTCTGCGCGGAGTAGTCGCCCAGACTCCTGGTTCCGCCCAGGTCATCGAACGTTCGGCGCAGGTAATCGCCCTGACGAGGGAGAGGCTCGCAGCCGGTAGGCTAGAAGATGGAGCGAGGATATGGGTCGACGCGGTCATGGGGGAGGGCGCGTTCGTCAGGCTCCCGCCCGCGATGCGCGAAGTCATGATGCAGAACGCCCGTCCCCTCCGCTTCGAGATGTCGGAGCAGGCGCAGCCGTTCACATGCCAGGATGCAGGAAGGATAGGGATGCCCACCCTGTTGGTACGCGGCGACCAGACGCTTCAGATGTTCGGTCTGATAGCGGCGCGGCTCGCAGAGTGCATCCCCCACAGCGAGAGCGTCGTGGTCCCGAACGCTACGCACGCGCCGTCCAGACAGAATCCACAGTTCTTCAACGACTCCGTCCTGGGCTTCATCGCGAAGCATTGACTCTCTCCTGCCAGGCCTTCTCACAGACCGGCTACCGATTTTTCGCGGTCGATGTCACGTCGAAACTTCCGGGCCAGTCTGACAAGACACCATGACAATCAGGTGAGTCGCAGGGCTGATTGTCGAACAACATCTAAATAGAATTCGGCATTGCTTCGTGCGAGTCATCCTGAAGGGCGTTCCCAAGGAGGGTGCATCTGGAAGCGGAGGATTGAGACTGTTCGACACCCTCAGAGTGCGGAAGGAGGCGTTCCGCAGCGCGGAGCCAGGGAAGGTGAAAATGTTCGTTTGCGGACCCACCGTCCAAGATTACATCCACGTCGGGCACGCGAGGACGTACCTGTTCTACGACATGCTCGCGAGGTACCTGTCCTACCTGGGGTATGAGGTCGAGTTCGTGGTGAACATCACGGACATCGACGAAGGCATCGTCAAGGGGGCCGAGTCGGCTGGGACGAGCGTCGGGCGGTTTGCTTCGAAGTACGGGCAGGCGTTCATGTCCGATATGGAGGCGCTGCGCATCGGCTCGGTGACGGCTTACGACAAGGTCTCGGAGCGCGTGCCCGAGATGATCAGTCAGGTGGAGGGTCTGGTCGCCAAAGGAATCGGCTACAGGGTGGGCGGGAGCGTCTACTTCAGCGTCGACAGGTTCCCGAGGTTCGGGAGGCTCTCGCATCAGACTCGCTACGAGCTCTCGTTGCGCCCGCTCGAGATCAGCGAGAGCAAGAGGAACCAGACAGATTTCTCCCTTTGGCGGACGGGCGGCAGTGGGGAGCAGAAGTGGGACAGCCCCTGGGGAAGGGGCACGCCAGGGTGGCACGTGCAGGACACCGCAGTGAGCTACGCCCGTTTCGGCGCGCAGTACGACATCCACGGCGGGGCGAGGGAGCTGGTGTACCCTCATCACGAGGCAGAGATCGCGCAGATGGAGGCCCTCACCGGACTCAAGCCGATGGTGAGGTACTGGGTCCACACGGGGCTCCTGACGCAGCACAGGGAGAAGATGGCGAAGTCGAAGGGCAACGCCCTGCATGCAAGGGATGCGCTGGAGGACTTCGGGCCGGACGCGATGAGGCTCTGCTTCCTGAGCATGCACCACCTGAAGGACGCCGAGTTCAGCGAGAGGGCATTGAGGGAGTGGAGAGACATCCACCTCGGCCTGAGGGAGAGGCTGAGGCTGGTCGAGCCGGCCGACGGCAAGAGGGAGTCTCCCGAGACAGAGAGGTTCCTGGCGATGATGAACGACGATCTGCAGGCAGGACAGGCGATCAAGGTCCTCCGGGCAGCGGTCAGAGACCTCGGGAGGGACAGGGGAAAGGCGGCGAGGATGCGCGGCCTCGCGAGGGCGGCGTCGTCGATACTCGGGGTGGCTCTGCTTGAAGATGGCGCTTGAGACAGCCGATACCCTGAACGAGATGGGGTGGTGGTCCTGCTGGGCGCGCTCCTTCACGCCAGCCCAGGGCGTCCGCGCGTTGGTCTCGAGGGAGTTCGCCGAGCCGATCTTCAACAGGGCTCTCTTTCTGCGCCCTCCGCGCGACGCTGACGGGACAGTCGACCAGGTGGTCACGGAGTTCAGGCGCAGGGGGACGAAGCCCTCGCTCTTCGTCAAGGAGGGCGACGACTACGCGGACGTCAGGGACGCCGCGTCGAGGGCGGGGATGAGGAGGACGGGGCGCCTAGTCATAATGGAAGAGGTCGGGCTGGAGCCGCGCGGGGGCGAGGGCGTCGAGGTACGCCAGGCTTCAAAGAGCGAGCTCACGGACTGGACGCGCGCCTACCTCCGGGCGTTCTATGACGACGAGGCGCTGCTGTCCCAGGTGTCGAAGAGCGTCGCGAAGGCGAGGTCCTCGCGCGCCAACAGGCTCGTCCTGGCGTCGCGAGACGGAGAGGCGGTCGGGACCATGGCGTTGCACACAGAGAGGGGATGCACGGGCCTGTACTGCCTGGGGACGGTTCCATCGGCTCGGGGCGCGGGCGTGGCGGGCAGCATGCTCGTCATGGCGCACGAAGTCGCTTCGGCGCTTCGGACGAAGCTCGTGCTGCAGGTCTTCGAGTCAGACGGCGTGGAGCAGTTCTATGCCGAGCGCGGCTATAGGAGGGCCTACGTCGAAGAGATTCTCGGGTGGGCCTGAGTGGCTTATACCGGTCGGTCTGCGAGGAGGGGCGCAAGCGCAGTGGACCTCGGCGTCGCGATCAACAGGGCTCCTCCAGGGGAGTCATGCAAGTTCACCGACATCTTCGTCGGGTTCGACAAGGTCGGAGCGGTCAGGAGGATCTTCGGCCGGAAGTCGAAGGAGGTCCTGGAGTCCACCACCATCCACCTCGTGCAGAGGGAAGGCTACCTCAGGGTAGACAACGACACGGGGGACATAATCGTCTGTGAGCCCTACCTCAGGAAGGCGGACGTCCGTCACTTCTACCTCGACCTCATACACGAGCTTGTCCACGTCAGGCAGCATCTTGAGGGAAAGGAGCTGTACGACAAGAAGTACAGCTACGTCGAAAGGCCCACCGAGATTGAAGCGTATTCGCTCGCGGTGGGCGAGGCGAGGAGAATCGGGATGACCGAGGAAGAGATCGTCGAATATCTGGACGTCGAGTGGGTGAGCGAGGAAGACTTCAAGAGGCTTCTGAAGGCCGTGGGAGTCGCGGCCGCGCAAGACACATAACCTGCGGGCAACGGGTCTACCGTATGCCAAGAATCGAGATGTATGAGGGCTCTCAGAAGATCGCGGACGTCGGCCTGGCAGACAAGGCGTTCAGCACTGGGTCCGTTGGTTACTATGCGAACACAAAGATCGAGTTCAACGGCAAGAAGTACCAGTGCCAGTTCCAGATGGTCGAGATAGGGAGCAAGCAGGCGAAGAAGTAGCTCACTCCCAGGACCTGAGTGGAGCCGGCGCGGACAGGACGGTAAGTCTAATACTCCGGGCCCTGACAGATGCAAACGCATGCTCGTCCGTGAGGTCATGCCATGGGTGACTGAGTATGCCGACTCGGTCGACTCGGAGTTGAAGCAGCTGTACCCGAGGAGCTCGGCGACCCCCCTCGAGGCCGCCGTTTCCGACGCGCTGTCGGTGGGGGGGAAGAGGGTAAGGGCGACGCTGGCGCTGCTGTGGTGCGAGGCCATATCCGGTGACTACAGGCCCGCGGTCCCCTTGGCCGTCGCCTACGAGCTCGCACATGCGAGCGCCCTCGTCCAAGACGACATCATAGACAACTCCGACATGAGGAGAGGGAAGGAGTCCATAGTCGCGAAGTACGGCCTGCCGACCGCCATCCTGGCGTCTGACCTCCTGCTGTTCAACGTGCCGAAGATGGTCGCGAAGTACAAGGAGCTGGAGAGCGGCAGGCTGGCGAGGATATTCGATCTCGTAGGGGAGGCGTGCAGGGCCACGACGTGGGGCGAGTTCCTGGACCAGGAGATGGCGCGGGCCAAGGAGACCACTGAGAAGGACTACGAAGAGATGATCAGGCTGAAGACCTCCACGCTGCTGAGCGCTCCGTGCGCCAGCGGCGCGATGGTGGGCGGCGGCACGGACGAGCAGGTGTCCATGGCGAGCAGGTTCGGCGAGTCGCTGGGTGTGGCGTACCAGATCCAGGACGACATGCTCGACCTCGTGGGCGACGAGTCTGCGCTTGGCAAGCCCGTGCTCACCGATCTGAGGGGAGGGAAGAAGTGTCTGGTGTTCATCCACTGCGCCGGCCGGTGCTCCCCCGAGGAGAGGGCCTTCATCTTCGGCCTCCTGAACAGGTCCGGCCCGTACGAGCCTGAAGAGGTCTCCAAGCTGAGAGCCCTTGTCGAGAAGCACGGGTCCCTGGACTACGCACACCGCGAAGTGGTCCGACACACAAGGAGGGCCAAGGAGGCGCTGGACGCTCTCCCTGAGAGCCGGGGGAAGGCGTTCCTTACCGAGCTAGCCGAGTATCTGTCGACCAGATACTACTGACGCGGGCACGGCGGGCCTCGGATAGGGTTAATACATCTGAAAGACCCGCCGCCCCCGCGGACCAATGGAGTTCGAGAAGGCCGTCGTGAAGAGGCGGATGGTGAGGCACTACAAGCCGAACACCGTCGCCCCAGAGACCGTAAAGAGGATGCTGGAGCTCGCGATGCACGCGCCCAGCGCGGGGTTCAGCCAGGGGGTGGCCTTCGTGGTGGTCACCGACGAGGCGACGAGGAAGAAGGTAGGCGTCGTCCAGGGAGAGGGCGGGTACTCCGCCGCCGGGTTCCACAAGTGGATCTCCGAGGCCCCCGTGAGTATAATCGTCTGCGTCAGCGAGAAGATCTACCACGACAGGTACAGGGAGAAGGACAAGGTCAACGACGACGGGACAGAGATAGAGTGGCCCACCCCGTATTGGTTCTTCGACGCGGGCTGCTCCAGCATGATCATTCTTCTGGCTGCGGTGGACGCCGGGCTCGCGGCCTCTTTCACGGGGGTGGCCGACGTCCCTGGCATGAAGGAGCTCCTCGGCATGCCGGCGGAGTTCCACCCGGTGGGCGTCATATCGATGGGCGTTCCTGACAAGGACGTGAGGTCTCCGTCCCTCAAGAGGGGAAGACGGCCGCTGGAGAACGTCGTCCACTATGGACGATGGTGACTGAGGCTCTAGTATTCCATCGTCCGCCTGTAGAACAGGTATCCCGTAAAGAGGAGCGCAAGCGCGAGCCCGGTCAGAGGCGCCAGCAAGGCCACGTCGACCACGCCTGACTGCAGGTCCCGGAACGACTCGACGGCCCATGTCATCGGGTTGAAGTTGGACAGGATGCTGACCGCCGGCGGAAGGATCGATGCAGGATAGAACTGGGTGCTGAAGAACGAAAGGTAGACCTGCGCGGTGCTCCTCACCGTTGTGAAGAGCTCGAGGCTGGAAGCCATTGAGGCGGCGACGACGGAGAGCCCGCAGACCGCTCCGGAGAACAGCATCATGATGAGCATCCCTACGAGGAAAAGCGGGAACGAAAGATGGTACAGGACCGCTATCACGATGGTCCCGGGCATCGTCGTGAGGGTGGTCCTGAGCATCCCCGAGAACAGCCTGGAGAAGGCGAACCTCGACTTCCCGAACGGGAGGGTGAGCAGGTACGACTGAGTGTCGTGGATTATCCTCTCCCTCCAGATGTCCCGCCCCGACTGGAACGAGGCCACGGTGGCTGTGACGAGGTTGGCGCCCGGAGCGATGTAGAGGAAGTAGTTCCCGTAGCCTGTTATCAGGGCCGAGAGGCTCAGGCCTGACACACCGAGGTCTATCATGAAGTTGACGAACATTATGACGAGAAGGAAGCGGTCGGCGAAGAATACCCGGAAGTCCCGCTCGATGACGTGTATGGGGCTATTCGAACCTGCCACCCTCCAGCTTCCTGAAGAGGAAGACGCTGCCTAGGCCGAAGAATATGGCCACGAAGAGGGCCAGCTCGACCAGTTCGTACGCACCGGTCGGCGTCCCAAGGACAAGCAGACGTATGAGGTCAGACGCGGAGGTCACCGGAGACACGGCTGCAGCCGGCTGTATCACCTTCGGTATGTAGTACAAGGGATAGATGGCCGCGCTGACCCTGACGGTGGCTAGCTCCGCCATCGCGATTACCACGTCGAACCTGTTCTCGTTCCTGATCACCATCGCGAGCGTTATGGAGAGGCCTGAGATGCCGGTGGCGAGCACGAAGAGGACCACGTAGGACCCGAGCACGGCCGTGGGGGTCAGCATCCCGTCGAGGTATGCGACGAGGATCATCATCGGCGCGCAGTAGATGAGCGCCCTCACGGCGCCGCCCAAGGCCCTTCCGAACACGAAGAGCGAGTGCCCGAAGGGGAGGCTGAGCAGGTAGTCAAGGAGGCCGAGTTCCTCCTCCTCGAAGAGGTCGGCCCCGATGATGAACGCTATGGAGGTGATGGTCGAGACTACAGCTCCCACTGAGTAGAACTCGAAGTAGTTGAACCCTGGAATGTTGACGAGCTTGTTGACGAGGGTCGCGAAGACGAAGAGCTGGATGAAGAAGAACATGGTCCTCGATATGAGGATCCACGGCGACTTCACGAGGGTGCGGAGGTCTCGCTCGATCAGCACCCAGAGGATGGACAGCGCTGACGGGCTCTGGCTCACGTCAGCTTGGTCCCCGTATAGTGCAGGAACACGTCCTCGAGAGAGGGTTCCTTCAGGTTGGCGCTCTGTATCTGGCCGCCCTTCGCCGTCACCACGTTGATCATGTGGGGGAGGAGCTCCCTTCCGTTGCTGAGCTCGAGCTTCAGGACGTCGCCTTCAAACCTGGCGTCGTGGACCTCCTCGACCTTGGTGACCTCCCCCAGCAGCTCGGGCATGGGCTCCTTGAGCTTCAGCTCTATCACGTCCCGGCCGCGGAGAGTCCCCTTCAGCTTGTCGGGAGGGCCGACCTGGACCATCTCTCCCTTGCTCATTATGCCCACCCTGTCAGACATCCTGTCAGCCTCGTCCATCATGTTGGTCGCCAGTACGACTGTGGAGCCTTCGTCTCTCAGCTCGTCGATCATTTCCCAGACCATCAGCCTCGAAGGCACGTCGAGGTATGCCGTGGGCTCGTCGAAGACCGCGACCTTGGGCCGCTGGACGAATATCTTCGCGTTCTCGATCTTCTTCTTCGTGCCTCCGCTCAGGGTCCACGTCCTCTTCCTGGCCTCGGTCGTCAGGCCGAACTTCGCGAGCGTGTCGTCTATCCTCTTCTCCCTGAGGCTCTTGTCAATCCCTGTCACCTTCCCGTGCCACTGAAGTATCTCCCTCGCGGTCAGTATCCTGTCGTACTTCGCGTCCTGGAAGGCAATCCCTATCAGCTCCTTCACTCTCTCCGGTTCCGTGTTCACGTTGTGACCCTCTACGAGTACGTCGCCCTTGGTCGCCCTGTAGACTGTGGCCATCGTCATTATCAGGGTCGTCTTGCCTGCGCCGTTCGGGCCGAGGAGGCCGAAGATCTCCTTGTCCTGCACCGTGCAGGTCACTCCCCTCACGGCGTAGACGTTCTTGAAACTCTTCCAGACGTCCCTGAACTCTATCATCTGGGGCCGCCCCCCAAGACCTTCAGGACAATCGCCGTCTTGTCGTCGTCGTATCCAGACGGCACTGCCTTCGCCTCTCTGACTATCGACCCCGCCACCTCTTTTGCTCCGGCGCCGAGGGCCAGACGAGACAGGAACGGGGCCCCGAGCACGTGCCCGACGCCGTCCGAAGCCAGCACGACCATGTCCCCGGCCACGAGCTCGAGGCTGGTCGAGTGGACGCTGACGCCCTCCCTGTAGCCTATCACCTGTGTGATGTGCCCGCTCTTGTCCCTGTCTTCGACGATGAGGCTGGTCGCAGTCCCATGGTGGATGAGGACGGCCGGGCTGTCTCCGACGTTGGCCACTTCCAGCCTTCCTCGGTGGAGGAAGGCGGCCGTCAGCGTCGTCTCTCC
>JASHUU010000093.1 GCA_030039795.1 Nitrososphaerales archaeon
GCCCCACTGACGGCGCGTAGCTTTCTCTTGAGCTCTCTGTTACGGTCGAGGTGAGTCCGTAGGCCGATTGCGACATCCCTGTTCTGCTTGAAGTATTCGTACTGCTTGAAGTGCAGAGAAGAGTCCCGGCCGGCTATGGCGAACTTCTCTGTGCTCGAGAGGAGTTTCGTGGCACCGCCACTTCGGGCGCCGAACTCAACAAGCGTCGCAATCACCTCCTCCTCTTCGCGGGTGCTGATGTACCCGAACTTCTCCTCCAGGAACGCGTCTACCTTCTTTCTGAAGGCCCCGTCCAACGAGATCTCGACAATGACGCCTGCCCCGTCGTCGTGCTCCGCCACGACTACGAGCGACCCCTCTTCAGCTGCGTCGCCCTTCGCAGGCGCGCGTCGCAGGAAGGGGAAGGTCATCGGGGGCCGTCTCCCGCCGCAGAGAGGGAAGCCTCGAGATCGCGGTTCTGCTGCAGCAGGGCCGTGAGGAGCCTGTTGTCTCTCTGGAAGTCCTCGAGGCGCAGGCGCTGGCGTTCGAGATCGCCGGCGAGCACTTTGAACGACTCGTCCCAGTATCTGCTCATGCCCCTCTCGATTGCGGACCGGATAGCCGCTCCCTCGTCGCAGCCCTCGTTGGAGGCCGCCTCTCTGATGAGGTCGTGGGTCTCCCTTCCGAGCCTGACTCGGAAGGGTTTGCCGCTCTCGTTCTTCCGCCTGTGCAACGCTGGTCTGTGCCGGAGCAAGGATATATATGTAACTATGGTTACATTCCAGACCCGAGCATGTCCAACTCGAACGAACGTGGCCGATCTGCCCGAGGCGGGCAGCAGACAGGGCCCCCGCCTACACCGGTTGCCGTTCCCTCGCGCCTGCATCCACAGTGAGGTCCTTGAACCAGTCGTCGTTCAGCAGCATCCTGTTCCTCGACCCTGTGGAGGGTGAAGACGTGGACACCCCTGGCTCGCCACAGTTCTTTGGCGACCTGAACTTGGACAGGGTCCTCGAGGCTCTGACGGAGGGCGCGGAGGAGTACAACTTGGGCCCTCTGTTCTGCTACCCCCTAAGCGACATCGGTTCGATCGCTTACCGCCACGACGTGATGAGGGACCTCGAGGCGGGGCCCCTGAGAGGGCACGTCGAGGCGTTCGCTGAGAGCATGCGCTCGATGCGCCTGCACCTGTCCCAGGCCGACAAGCTCAGCTACGAGTACCAGAAGATGAGCTGGTTCCTGGACGCCGTCGAAATCTACTGCGACGCCGTGAAGAACCTGCTCGGCGGCCTTTCCCAAGAAGGTCCGACGTCCCGGGGCCTGCAGAGCTTCGCGGCCTTCCTTGAGCAATATTCGTCGTCGCCGGAATTCGTCGGCCTTGTCTCTGAGACGAAGAGGCTGAAACGCGAGCTCTCGGGAATAACGTACCGAGTCCACATCCAGGGCCGGCTCGTGAGCGTGGGAAGATACGGCGGAGAACCCGACTACAGCTCCGAGGTGGAAGAGACCTTCCGAAGGTTCGCCGAGGGCGCGGTCGGGGAGTACGCGATGAGAGGCCAGCCCAGACAGAACGGCGCCGGCATGGACAGCGTTGAGGAGCAGGTCATGGGCCTCGTCGCGAAGCTCTACCCGGAGCTGTTCGGCGGGCTCGCGGCGTTCTACGCTCGGCACGCCGCCTACCTTGACCAGACCATCGGGCGGTTCGACAGGGAGGTCCAGTTCTACCTCGTCTACATACGCCTCATGGAGCGTCTGAGGTCCGGAGGGCTGAGCTTCTGCTATCCCCAGGTCGGGGAGTCCAAGTCGGTCCGCGCAGCCGACGCCTTCGACCTGGCCCTCGCCATCAAGCTGGTCCACGAGGGCTCGACCGTCGTCTGCAACGACTTCTTCCTCGAGGGCGAAGAGAGGATATTCGTCGTCTCGGGGCCCAACCAGGGCGGGAAGACCACCTTCGCACGGACCTTCGGGCAGCTGCACTACATCGCTCGCCTCGGCCTCCCGGTGCCCGGGAAGGAAGCTCGGCTCCTCCTGTCGGACGGCCTGTTCACGCACTTCGAGCGGGAGGAGCACATCGAAGACCTGCGGGGCAAGCTCCAGGACGAGCTTCTCAGGATGCACGGCGTGCTCCAGCGCGCCACCGGCGACAGCGTAGTGATCGTTAACGAGGGGTTCGCGTCCACGTCGGTCAACGACGCGCTGTACATCGGCAGGGAGATACTGCGCCAGGTGGCCGACCGTGGATGCCTTTGCGTCTACGTGACGTTTGTTGATGAGCTGTCGAGGCTCGGCAAAGCCACGGTGAGCATGGTGAGCACGGTCGTCCCCGAGGACCCGACTCAGCGGACCTTCAAGGTCGTCAGGAGGCCGGCCGACGGGCGAGCATACGCGATGGCCATCGCAGAGAAGTACGGGCTGACGCGTCAGGCGTTAAGGGAGCGTGCCTCGCGATGAAGGTCTACCTCATGCACCGGGGGAGGGACTTCGACCCGACGGCCGCCCTCCCGTCGAACTCCGACGCCATTGCTCAAGACCTCGAGCTCGACGTTCTCTGTAGCTCCATGGCCCAAGGCGACCCCTTCTTGTTCGACGTGGCCAGGAAGGCGCTCCTCGTCAGCCTGGACGAACCGGAGGAGGTCAGCTACCGCCAACATGTCCTGGCCGACTGCATCGCGAACCCGGCGGTAGTCAGAAAGGTCTACGGGCTCGCGGTAGAGGCCATCGAAGGCAAGAAGAAGATCTGGGGCTGGCACATGGACTACCCAGACTCCGTCCTTCGCGGATCAGTCGAGACGCTCGGTCTCTTCTTCGGCGTGCTGAATAGGCTCAGGGAGGTCGCCGACGAGCACAGAGGCAGCTTCGAGTCTGAAGGCTTCGTGCGCCTGCTCGACATGATCGAGAGGGAGTTGGACGACAGGTATCTGCTCAGGATCCAGGAGCACCTGCAGGAGCTGAGGTTTCCCGAGGGGGAGCGCATGAGCGCCAGGCTCGGCAAGGGGTTCAAGGGAGAGGACTACGTCCTCCGCCGATTTCCTGTCGGACGGCGGACCTGGACGGAGCGGGTGCTCCGCAAGAAGCCCAAATACAGCTTCGAGGTGGCGCCTCAGGACGAAGCGGGCCACCGGGCCCTCTCGGAGATGAGGGACCACGGAGTCAGGACGGCGGCCCGGGCGCTGAAGGCGTCGACGGACCACATCCTCGGCTTCTTTACCTCCTTGCGGACCGAACTGGCGTTCTACATCGCGTGCTTGAACCTGCGCGAAGCGCTCCTCCAGGAGGGAGAGCCAGTCTGCGTTCCCCTTCTGTCTGAAGGCGGAGGGCTCGCCCTCTCGGCTCGCGGCCTCTACGATGTCTGTCTTGCACTGAAGCTCCAAAGGAGGCCTGTAGGCAACGACCTGAAGGCGGACGGCAAGCGACTCCTTGTAGTCACTGGAGCGAACCAGGGCGGCAAGTCAACGTTCCTGCGGAGCCTCGGGCTGGCGTATGTCATGGCCCAGGCGGGCATGTTCGTTCCCGCGCAGCAGTTCTCTGCGGCCATCTCAGCCGGCCTGTTCACCCATTACAAGCGGGAGGAGGACGCGAGCATGAGGAGCGGCAAGCTAGACGAGGAGCTCGGAAGGATGAGCGCCATAGTGGACCACATCCGGCCGGGCTGCGTCTTGCTGTGCAACGAGTCGTTCGCTTCGACGAACGAGAGAGAGGGCTCCGAGATCGCAAAGGAGGTCATCCAGGCCCTGCTGGAGGCGGGGGTCAGAGTCTTCCTCGTGACTCACCTCTTCGAGCTGTCCGAGGGACTCTACCGGAGCGGAGCCGCCGACGCCCTGTTTCTCCGGGCCGAAAGGAGGGCGGACGGCCAGCGCACGTTCAAGGTCGTCGAGGGCGAGCCCCTGTCCACGAGCTTCGGCCAGGACCTGTACGCCCAGGTCTTCGGAACACCTGACAAGGCCGAAGTCGTTCGCTTGGGCTCGGGACGCTAAGCTCTCCTCCACTGGAAGGCTGAGGGCGCGGAGGGGCTCTGAAGGAGCTCGCGGCGTCGTAACCGCAGTCACATTAATATGTGAACGAGGCGCCGATGTCCGACGATGAGCCGTCCTACGGTGTCCGGCCCTTGACCGCGGCTGGTGCAGACCATCGGGGAGATGGACCCGTCCTGCTAAGAAGGCTGTTGGTCGGATACGACGGGTCCGTCCAGGCAGGGCGCGCGTTGGAGCTGGCGATCGCCGTCGCATCTCAGAACGAGGGGTCCAAGGTCCACATAGGGTACGTCGTCCAGAAGCCGGCCGGAGCTCCAGACCCTGTCCCCGAAGAACTGATGGAGTCCTTGAGGAGGACCGGGAGGGAGACGCTCGCGAGCGCCGAGCGAAAGGCGAGAAAGAGCCTCATTGACGCCTCGACTCATCTCGAGGTTGGAAACCCCGGTGAGAAGCTGCTGGAGTTGGCAGCCAGGCTGAAGGTCGACCTGGTCGTTCTCGGGGCGCCCCCGCACCCTGCATCCGAGAGGCTCCTGGGGGCCGTCTCATCGCAGTTCCTCAGGTCCAAGGCCTATCCTCTCTTGGTCGTTCCGTAGAGCAGGACGTCAGCCGAGCGTCAGGAGGACGTAGATTATCACGAATATGAAGGCAGCCATGATGTAGATCAGATAAAGCCCGAGCTTGCCGGGCATGGCCTTCCTGCTCACGACAGCCGACAGCCAGGTGCTCCACCTCGCCAGGACGTCGTAGAACCTCTTGAAGACGTCCAGCACCTCCAGGTCGACGATGTACTCCTCAGGCGACTCTACGACCGTGCGCTGGACGGAGCCGACGTTGACCACGCTCTCCTTGGTCCTGAAAAGGAACCTCAGCATTATCCTGATGGGCGTGCTGTAGGCGAACGAGTTGTATGCCTCGGTTCTCTCGTCCGGGCTGGCCCT
Organism: Nitrososphaerales archaeon; assembly: GCA_030039795.1. Classification (GTDB taxonomy): domain Archaea; phylum Thermoproteota; class Nitrososphaeria; order Nitrososphaerales; family Gagatemarchaeaceae; genus UBA183. Next base: position 4,889 of record JASHUU010000093.1, read on the forward strand.
TCCGGCGAACCACCCTTCCGTGCGCCGGGCCGCCACTCCCAGCCGAAGAGGGCGAGTCCTGAACGCGCCCGCCGCGAACGCCACGCACACCAGGACCAGGACGAAGGCTATCGCCGTGAAGGTCGGAGAGAACCCTCCGAAGGGGCTCCCTGAGAGAATGACGAACGGCGAGGGCACCCCGAGCAGCCCCGTGACGAACATGCCGAACGGATTGGCCCCCAGTGTCCGGGACAGCGCATCGGAGGCGAGCAGGAAGACCGCAGGAGCCGCGACGCCCGTCCCGACGATCAGCGCAGAGAAGTACGCGAAGCTCCAACTCGCGGGCCCTCCCTCGACCCCGGTCCCGGCCGGCCCCTTCCCCCGGGGCCGCAGGATGCCGAAACCATAGGCCTTCGTCATCGTCACTACCATCACCCCGGCTGCGAGGGCCACGACGGCTCCCACCAGCGTCCCGACGATCTGGCTCGTCAGGTCTCCGAACCTGAAGGACTGGAACAGGACCTCGAGGATCATCCACTCGGACACGAAACCCGCGAGCGGGGGGACCGCGGCGAGGGAGAGCACGGTGAAGCCACCTGCTACCCCTACGGACCTGCCGCCCGCGCCGGGCACCTGGTTCGGGCTGCTGAGGTCGAAGGTGCCCCTGAGCTTGCTCATCCATCCGTTAACGAGAAACAGGGACGCCTTAGAGAGCGAGTGCGCGAGCGAATGGAACAGGGCGGCGACGAGGGCGAAGTCGGCGAGCAGCGTGAGGCCGTAGTACGAGGCCACGATGTACGACCCGATCGCCACGACTATCATCCCGTTGTTCTCGATGGTGCTGTAGGCCGGCAGGCCCTTGGAGTGCTCGGAGACGGCGCTGAAGAGGGCGCCGAGGAGCGCCGACGTCCCGCCGACGGCCAGGGCGAGCCACCCCCACCACAGCTCGTAGGCCCCGAGATGCGAGATGACTGTTATCAGGCCGTAGACGCCCATCAGGGTCAGCGTGGAGGAGAGGATGGCCGACGCGTTAGAGGGCGCGCTGGAGTGTGCGATCGGAAGCCACTCGCTCATGTGGAACGGGGCGAGGCCCATCTTCAAGCCGAACCCGATGAGCGCGGTGACGAAGACCCAGGACCCGAGGGGGCCCGCCAAGGCCGCCGAGCCCTGCCCCAGGAAGTTGAACGTCCCGTCCAGCGAGAAGAGGCCGGAGAAGGCGAGCATGATGAACACCGTACTCCCTTCCCCGAACGCGAGGAAGAGGTAAGCCGCGTTCCTCACCCCTTCTCTGTCGCCCTTTCCTTCGAGTATCATGAAGAAGGACGCGATGGTCATCGACTCCCAGCCGATCAGGAAGGTGAAGCCGTCTCCGCTGGCCAGGACGACGACCATGGACAGCACCGTCAGCAGCATGAGCGAGGAGAGCGAGGCTGGGTAGTCGTCATCGTACCTCATCGAGTAGAGGCATGTCCCGAGCCAGACCAGCGACGACACCAGGAGAAAGTAGGAGTTGAACGGCGACAGCTGGAGCTGGGCGAAGCTTGTCGAGGTCAGCTGCCAGAGGTCGACGGAGGCCGAAGCCCCGGAGGTCAGGACGATCAGCGACAGGGCGGCCCCAACCGACGAGCCGACGACTCCGAGGAGGTAGGCCGCCCTCTTGGACGCGAACCCGAGGACCGCGCCGGCTCCGAAGGCGGCCATTGCTGCGAGCAGGAGTGCGTCGAGGAGGCCCGGCACGATCATGGCCGAGTCGCCTTCGTCATCCTACCTGTGGCCAGAAGGAGCCCTTCGAGGACCTGGATGGGGGTCGGCGGGCACCCCGGAACGACGACGTCGACGGGGACGGCTTCGCCGACGGGCGAGACGAAGCCCTCCGTCCCGGTGAATGCTCCGCCGCTGATGGCACACGCGCCCACCGAGATGACCATCTTCGGCTCAGGCATGCTCTCGTACGTCCTCTTCAGGACGTCGACCATGGCCCTGTTGAGGGCGCCCACGACTATCAGCGCGTCGGCATGTTTTGGGGAGTTCGTGAATGTGATCCCGAGCCTGGTCAGGTCATAGTACGGGTTTGAGAGGTTCAGGACCTCGAGGTTGCACGCATTGCACGACCCGACGTCGATCATCATCACGTGGAGGGACCTCCTGAAGGCTCGCCTGGTCGCCCTCGCGACGTCGGCGACCGCCCCTGCCTGCAGCGCCCTCGACTCCTGCCCTGCGCCTTCTCCGAAGGAGAAGCCGGCTGAAGAGCAGCGCCTGCAGTAGATGCACATTCCCAGGTCTACGCGCTCTTCCTCAGCCCTGATGGCGCCTGTCGGGCACTCCTTTCGGCCTGCGCGCCAGTCTGCCCCAGGGGTCGGGCTTGGCGGCAGGGCGCTCTCGGGGATTTCCGCGGAGGTCGGCCTGTCTGCGGGGAATCTGCTCGTCAGGACCCCCTTCTTCAGCCCGCGAGCGACCCAGACCTTTGGCACTGTCTCCCTCTCACCTGTCTGAGTCGGCGAACGAGAGGCCGAAGCTCTCGAAGGCGAACTGGAAGTCGGTGAAGACGTTGCCCTGCAGGCTCTTCGCGAGGGGCAGCCAGTTCACCAGGGAGGGAGGCCGTATGTGGAGGCCGCTCACCCTGCCCTCATTGTCGAGCCGCACCACTTGGACTAGGTCTCCGCTCGGGCTCTCTACCCGGCAGAAGGAAAAGTCGTCGGGAAGGTCGACCCTGCTCCGGTGACCTTCGGCCCCGGCTCTGGCGCCGTCTCCCGGGATCCTGTCGAGTATCTCTCTCAGCACGACAGTGCTCGACTCGACTTCGTTCACTCTGACCATGGTCCTGGCCATGGCGTCTTCTCCGGAGTCTGTCTCCATGTTGACGTAGATGTCTTCGTACGGCTCGATGGGATAGGTCAGTCTGTCGTCCCACTGGATGCCCGATCCGCGGGCAGCTGGTCCCACGGCGCCAAGCCTCAGCGCGTCCGCCGCCGCAAGCTTCGCGGTCCCCTGGAGCCTGTCGAGGAAGATTCTCGAGGAGAGGAAGTAGGAGACGAGCTCGGAGAACTCCCTCGCGATCACTCTGGATGCGTTGGAGAGTTCCTTGCACTCGGCTTTCGAGAGCTCCCTCCTGACGCCTCCGACGACGCTGAGGCCGAAGAGATACCTGTGGCCAAAGTGCTTGGAGTTCAGCCGGAGGACGTCCTCCTTGAGCGCGTTCGCCTGCGCCGCAGCTACGTTCTGAGAGGCCGCCTCGGCCAGGCGGCCGAAGACGTGCAGGTGGTTGTAGATGCGCTCGAGCTCGACGGCCGCGGCCCTGGTCCACCTGGCCTTGGACGGCACCTCCAGACCCAGCGACTCCTCTACCGCCGTCAGGAAGCACGTCGAATACGACGCGGAGAAGTTGCCCGCCGACCTCTCCACTAGGATGAGGGCGTCCTGAGGGCTCCGCCCTATCGAGGCCTGCTCGACGCCTCGCTTCTTGAAGTTCACTTGGGGCACCACCTTGATGACTCGCTCCCCGTAGGTGACGAGCTTGAACCCCCCCGCCTCGGGCACGCCGAAGCTCACCGGGCCGTATGGAAACTCGAAGACACCGTATCCTTCGACCCTGCCCCCCGGGTCCATGTCGAGGTGAGCCCCCGCAGGCGCGTCCACGCCCTTCAGGAGAGGCCCGAACTCCTCGCCCAGCGTTGGGGGAAGCTCGCTGAGGACCGTCTTGTTGGCCTTCGTGTCGGAGAGCATGACGTAGGTGTGGTCCCCGATCTTGAAGACGGACGCCAGTTGGACCCCGTCCTCCAGCATCTCCACTCTGCGGACCTCCACGCGGTTCGAGTAAGCCATGCTTCTCAGTGTCCCAGCGCCTGAACGGCGAGGAAGAGCGTAGGGCTAAGGTAGACGCCGATGGCTAGGGCGACGATCAGGTTGGCGAGGGGGACCGCGACCGAGACCCAGTTCTCGCCCAGTCTCTCTTGCGCTTGGGAGGGCTGCTCCTCGGAGACTCCCAGGGCCGTGCCGCCCTGGCCGAATATCATGAGCACCGACTGCCTGTTGAGGCCGATGAACCCGTAGATGTATACCGCCGCCAGCAGCAGCACGAGCGCGACGTTCCCGACGCTCATCGCCTGGGAGATGATCATGAACTCTCCTACGAAGACCCCGAAAGGAGGGGCGCCGGTCACGGCGAGGCAGGATAGGGCGAACAGGTATCCGCTGAACTTCAGCCTCGCGGCCACGCCTTGGACCTCGGCCATGCTCTTGCTGCCGAAGGCGACCAGGATGTTGCCGGCCTCGTAGAAGGCCGACGACTTCGCGAAGGCGTGTGCCACTATCTGTATGGCCGCGCCGATGGCGCCGATCCCGCCTAGGGAGAACCCCACCAGGACGATGCCCATGTTCTCCATGCTGGAATATGCGAGCATCCTCTTGTAGTTCCTCTGATGTCCCATTATCACGGCGGCGAGGACCGCAGTGAAGACTCCGAACCCGATGAGCAGGTACCTCATCGCCTCGAAGGAGGCGGTGCCCTGCAGGAGGTCGAACGTCCTCACGAGCGCATAGATGGACGTGGGGAGGAGGATGCCTGAGAACATCGCGCTCACGGGCGACGGGGCCTCGCTGTGGGCGTCAGGGAGCCAGGCGTGCATGGGAGCGATCCCTGCCTTCGTGCCGTAGCCTACCAAGGCGAAGCCGACCGCCAGAGGCATGAGGAGGCCCGCCCTTATCGGCTCAGACGTCAGGCTCGAGATCAGCAGGGTCCCCTGAGAGAAGTAGACGAAGATCACTGAGAGCAGAGAGGAGACGAGCCCGGCCGACACTATGAGCGTATACCGCCAGGCCGCCTCGATGCTGGTCCTCTCCCTTTCGAGCGCCACGAGGAGGGCGCTGGTGACCGTCGTCGCCTCTACGGCTATCCACACGAACCCCAGGTCGTTGACCGTGACCGCGAGGAGCATGGTGAAGGCGAAGAGGTCCAGCAGCGCATAGTACCAGCGGAACCTGACGAGGGGCTCCTTGATCCTCTTCACGTAGAACGAGGAATAGACCACCGACGTGAAGAAGACGGACGATATCGTGATGATCATTATCTTCGTGAGGCCGTCGGAGTAGAAGGGCCCGTACGCTCCCGCAGCTCCCAAAACGAACAGGCAGACCGAGACCAGGACCGATGCAGCCGACGACGTAACCGACGCGACCACCTCCACCCCGTCCTTCGGCACGAGCGACGCTATGGACCCCGCCGCCGGGGCGGCGAGGAGGGCCGCGAAGAGGATGGTCTGGTCCAACGCACTCACCCTCGGAGCTGCTCCAGCTCGGGGGCTTCGAGGGTCCTGAGCACTTCTCTGGTCGCGGACAGGATCACACCGACGAGGACGACTCCGAGGACATCGAGGACGACGGCGAACTCGATAAGAAGCGGTATGGAGGGAGCGATGAGGGCGCCGGCGTAGAGGACGGCGTTCTCCTCTTCAAGGAACCCGGTCATCTGGGTGAGGGCGTTCCTCCTAGTCACGATGAGGAGGAAGCTGAGGAGCACCAGGACGAACGGGACTGAGACGGCGGGGTTGGAAAGGGTCGGAAGCAGCGCCGTCTTGAACAGGGCGTACCCTCCGATTATCATCACCACCCCCACTATCACGAGCGAAGGGACCCTCTGGCCCGTGCCGCTCTCCCTCATGCTGTGCCTGAAGTGGCGGACCTGGTAGAGCATCACCGAGGGGATGAGGACGCCGCGAACGCCCGCGGTGATCGCCGCAAGATAGAGCAGCGACACGTCGCCCGACTCGAGGAAGAGGATGACGAAGAGCGACGCGAGTATCAGAGACTGCGCGGCTATCGCCCGTATCGTCGGGTCGACGAACGTCTGGCCCTGGAGGTAGAGGGCCGACAAGAGAACGAGTATCCCGAGGAGCCCTGCGACCTCGGTGAGGAGGGTGGCAGGCAGGATCATGGCAAGGGCCCGCCTCCGACCAGGAAGAAGGCGACTACGGCCAGCAGACCTAGGCTGAAGGAGATGGCGAGGAAGTCGAGGATCTTGAAGAGACGGAGCTTTGCGAACGTCTCCTCGGTTATCACGACCACGCCTGCGAGACCGAGGAGCTTGAGCAGGAGCGTCCCCACGGAGTACAGAGCCCATGAGACTGAAACGTTGCTGGAAATCCACCAGGGAAGCAGGAACACGTTGAGGAAGACCGACATCAGTATGAACTGCTTCATGTATCCGCCCCACTTCGAGAGCGCGAGCAGCTTCCCCGAGTGCTCCATCACCTTGGCGTCGTCGAGCATCCCCAGCTCCATCAAGCCGGAGCTTTCGACGGGGAGACGCCCTGTCTCTACGAGCAGGAGCATGAAGAACGAGGCCAGGACCAGGATGTGCGTCGCGGACAGGTACCAGGCGGACGACGTGGCCAGGAGGTTGTTGGTCACGTAGGGGTTGTTCGTCCCAGTGATCAGCGCGACCCCGAAGAAGACCATTATCAGCGTCGGTTCCGCCAGGGCGGAGAAGGCGGCGCTCCGGCTGGCGCCCAGGGCAGTGTAGTTCGTGTGGGCGTCTATGGCAGCGATGATTCCCACGGTGCCTGCCAACCCGAACATCAGAGCCCCTCCCAGCAGGTCCAGCAGGATTCCGTAGGGTAGTGCGTAAGGTGTGACTATGGGGACGACCAGCGAGATGACGATGTAGGCGGTGAATGAGAGGAACGGGGCGAGCACGAAGAAGGAGGAGGCTCTCTCTGGCACGACCACCTCCTTCTTGAAGAGCTTGGCGAGGTCGTAGTACGGCTGGAGGACCGGCGGGCCGTGCTTCGACTCTAACATGGCCTTGAGCCTGTTTATGACTCCGGCTATCAGTGGTGAGAGGAGAAGGACGGTGCCTACCTGAATGACGTTGATGGCCTGAAGCGTGAGCTGGTCTCCCAATGTCTCATCAATCCAATCGAGCGCGCTTGAGCTCTAGCGTGCTCTCGGAACGCCGGGAAGGGGACGGAAGCGGAACCGCGTACCGGCTAAGGTGAAAGCCCTGTAAGGGTCCTCTGCCGATTCCATGGCGAATTTCAACGCCCGTCTCGCTTCGTAGATAAGTGTAACTGTTGTTACAACAAGGACACGGCTTGCGCCGCGAGCCGGACCTCGTCTACTTGTTGATTCTCGTGGGCTGGGCCCGCTCGGCGAACCCACTAAGCGCCTTCTTGCACCTCGCCAGGATCTTCTCGACCTTCAGCGAGTCTCCCTCGCGCCCGTACCCTTTCTCCCGTATGTCCCCATACCATCTCTGGAGGGCCTCCAGCCCCTGCTCGAGCTCATCCGTCTCCTCATACGTGACCTTCTTGTTCTCCAAGTTCTCGCTGACCTCGTCTAGGAACTCCTGGCACTCCTCGTAGAGCTCGTCGTACTGCTTCCGCCTGTCCTCCTTCAGCATCTCTGAGAGCGCTTCCTCGTCCTCCTGCTCCAGCGCGTTGGCGTCCATTACAAGGATGGTGCCGTGCCTCTTGAACTCCGACCTGAAGCGTTCGATGTCCTTCCTGATCTTCGGAGTGTTGGGGAGCACGCACAGCGACACCGGCGGGTAGAGCGCCCCGAGCTTCTTGAAGTTCCGCCACGCCCTGACCCTCAGTTTGGAAGGCTCGTTCGGGAGGTCGTAGGCGACTACGACCCACTTGTTGGCCGACGACCCGCCCATGCCGGGATCGGTCGAGTCGGATTTCATGATTTAAGCCTATCAAGGCTTGGCGTCGGGTCCAGCTTCCCCGACATCACGGGCTACCGCCTGTACGGAGACCTTCTGCCAGCTGCCTGAAGACGGACTCCTCATCCCCGATCAGCTGCTTCAGCTTCGACACCACTCCTTCGATGTCGTACTTGGCCCTGTCGAACTGAACCTCTCTCTTGGATGTGTCAAGGATGGCGAACGACGCCCTCGGGTCTCCGTCCTTCGGCATTCCGACGCTGCCCGGGTTCACGATCCATCGCGCTCCGTCCCTGACTTCGTATGGCACGTGGGTGTGCCCCAGGAGGAGCAGGTCCGCTCCCTTGATCTCAAGCCGCGCCGCTTCGTCCCGTGAGATGTATCGGTACAGCTCGTCTCCGGGAGCCGCATGCAGGGCCCTCACCCTGAGGCCTCCGTACGCGGCATCGAGCGTTCTCTCCGCACTGCCGAGAGTCTGTAGCGCGCTCTTAGGCATCATCTGCAGCGTGATCCTCTCCCTCGTCCTCACCGCAGCCTCGTGCGTCTTCTGGCTGCTTCTGCAGTCCACCCCAAAGGCGGCAGCGACATCGTGGTTGCCCAAGACTCGCTTGGCCCCGAGCCCCTCCAGTCGGGAGAGGACCTCGAAGGGGAGAGGGCCGTAGTCGACCACGTCGCCCATGAAGATCACGTCCTCGAATCTGGCCTTTCCCAGGACCGCATCAAGGGCCGGGAGGTTCGAGTGGACGTCCGAGATGAGCAGGACCTTCAAGTTCTTCGCGGGGCTGGGGCGTTCAGTTATATATCTCCTCTGTAACCACCGTTACAGAGAGCCGGGCTGGTGGAGCGTGGGAAAGAGAAGGGAATCGGCGGAGGTGCTGGAATTTCTCGTCGACGGCGAGGATTATCGACGCTTCGAAAGATTCACAGAGCAGCACCAAATGACTCGGGACGAGGCCCTCCACGCCGTCCTGGTGGAAGGCGTCAAGCAGTTCTGGCCCCAGCAACTCGCATACATGGAAGCGAACTACGGCGTGCTGAAAGAGAGGCTAGAGGAATACAGCAGGGACAATGACACGCTGCGCAGGATCCACTCGCAGAACGAGGACCTCAGGAGGCTCCTGCGGGCGTCGAGGGAAGAGAGGGGCGCAGTGTGATGGCCAGGGTCTTCGGCGAGAGGGTGGGGCCGCCCGAGGAGGAGCCGGACGTACATGAAGTGCTGGCGGTCGAGAGGTCTGGAGACTCGGTCAAGATCACGGCGAAGTTCGAAGGAAAGAGCTGGCGCGATGTCTCGAGTTTCGCGCGGGGCTTAGGCTACATTGATACGAA
>JASHUU010000094.1 GCA_030039795.1 Nitrososphaerales archaeon
GAGGACCCACTGAATAGAACCCCGCATCCGTCGTTGTTGAGGCTGTTCGATACAATCTGGTTGGCGGAGGAAACCACAAGCGCGATGCCGCAGAAGTAGTAACCAGGGTAGTCGTTAGATTGGGAAATGCCATTGCCGTTGACTGCATTCTGCTCGACTGTGTTCCCTGTAGAATTTTGGAGGGAAATCCCATTGTAGGTGTTGTTGTCAGCAGTATTGCTCTGTAGAACGTTGTCAGTAGAAACCCACAGGAAGAAGCCATTTCCTATCAACGAGGTGTCAGTAATCTCAATGTTTATGCCGTTCAGTTCGGCCGTGTTGCCAGTAAGGGAGTTCGTCGCGGAAACCCAGAGTTCGAAGCCGTTGTTGAGGTTGCTTTCTGCGATATTGCTCTTCAAGGTGCTCCCTGAAGAGCCGTTAAGAAGGAACCCATCGTCGTAGTTGCTGATAGCGACATCGTCTTCGAGAGTCGTAGTCCGAGAATTAGAGACGAGGAAGCCATCTAGGAAGTCTTTTGCTGTGCAGTTCTTCACAGTGACACTGGTTTTTCCGATGACAACGACTCCAGAGCTGATGTCAGTGAGTGATCCAATGATAGCGTGCGAGTTGCAGTTCAGAGTTGCACCGTTGGCGCGTATGACGAGCCCGGCCCCTGAACAAGGGCCGATGTTGTTCGTCAAAGTCGTGGTTCCTGCGCCGACTAGGTGACCACACCAAGCTGTGCCTCCAGGAGTTGCGAAGACAGGAGCGGATAAGAAGATGAACACTGAACCCACGACCAAAGCTACCAACAGCAACGCTACAACAATCACTCGCGCCCTCACCTTCGTGAGACGACCGGAGCCCTCCTCTCCAGCGAAAGACATTCCCATGTCACATCCTGCTACGCTCAGGTCTTTTTTAGCGTTGTCGCGTGCACTTCGACGGTCTGTTCGCCTGTTCAGAAGACGAGTGCGGGCCACAGTCACGTGATTGGACTTCTGTTGTCAGTTTCTTTTCCATGTGGGCAGTAGGAGGACGACCAACCCGACTGTCTAGGGCTCATCCAGGGTCTTTCAGGAGCTTTGGTGGCGCCGACCTCCTTGTTAGGATAAGCCGCAGACGTCTACTCCCGCATCTGGTTCGCTATCTTAACGGCACACGCGCGGCTATGCGCTCACCAGGAGCGCGGCTGCCCCGCCTAGGATTGCCAGGGCCCCCAGGGCGAAGGTCAGGAGCGCGATCCTGCGGCTGTCAGCCACCCTGAGCAGGACCCGGATGAAACTGACACCGACGACTATCGTCACTAGGATCGCGAAGAGAACCACCTCTGGCGTGACCGTGCTGAGCGCGGAGCGTATCTGGGTGTGCGTCAGGAGGACCGTCGCGGCGGTCGCGCCTATCGAGGCGGGTATCAGCGCTATGAAGGACAGCCTGAAGGACTCGTCCGGCTTCACCCCGAGGAGGAGGAGGGCAGAGACTGTCGCGCCGGACCTGCTCACTCCGGGGAACGCGGCTACCCCCTGAGCCAGGCCGACGAGTGCCATGTCCCTGAGGCTCAGCTCCTTGAGCCCTTTGCTCGGGTTCCGCCTCCCCTTGGCTATCGTTATCAGGGCCCCGTCTGCCAGGAGGACGCACCCCAGGGCTATCATCGGGACTCCCAGGACGGGGCCGGTCACTGTCTGCGAGACGGCCTTGTAGATCGCCACGGCCAGGACGGCGGTGATGAGCGTCACCACGACGAGGAACTTCAGCATCAGCCTCGACTCCTCGTCTCCCCTTCCTACCAGCGCCTTCAGCACGCGCCACGCCTCGACCCTGAAGTACCACAGCGCGGCGAAGAAGGTCCCTATCTCCATGAAGAGGCCGAGGGCGTAGGCCTCGGCGAAGTCGAGGTTGAAGAAGTACGTCGACACCAGGATCACCTGGGTCTTGCTGCTTATCGGGAGCCACTCGCTGACCCCCTGGACCAGGCCCAGGACCAGGCCTAGGAGCCAGTTCAAGCCGGATGGCCGCCGCCCCGTTCATGTTTAAGCATTCACGGGCTAAAGCCGGCGCGGAGCCGATTCATGCTTTATAGGGCCCGCCCGGTCGACCTCACGGCAGGCCCGTGAACAACGAGACCCTGACGAACGTCTTCTGGGGGCTCTTCTTCATCTGGTTCGGCGTCGTCACGGCCTCCCTTGGAGGGAACGTCGGCGGCACGGTGAACTCGTCCATCTTCGCCCTGGGGACGGGAGTGCTCCTGCTGCTCATGAACCTCGCGCGCTCCCTCATGCACCTGAGGCTGGGCGTCCTCACGATGGGCCTGGGGGCCCTGCTCGTCGTGATATTCGTCCCCGTCGCCTTCTTCCACTTCAGCTTCGAGTTCCTCCCGGCTCTGATCATAATATTCGGCGTCGCCCTCGTGATAGGCGCGATACGCACGGGCAGATACCAGATCTGACCTCCTGCGGCCGGTCCGAGTGCCCGACCGAGGCAGGGCGACAGACTTACTTCTCTCCACGCCCGGCCAGGGAGGCATGAAGAACCCGGAGGTCGCTGGGCTCCTCGACAGGCTCGCCGAGCTCGTAGAGGCGAACGGGGAGGACAGGTTCAAGGTGATAGCGTACCGCAGAGCCGCGACCGTGATCAGGAACATGGACGAAGACATAGCCGA
>JASHUU010000095.1 GCA_030039795.1 Nitrososphaerales archaeon
CCACGCAGGCGGTGACGATGGCTATTCCCAGGATGTACGTCAGGTTGAACCGAATCGCCCTGACCGGCCAGGAGTGGACTCCCTTCTCCCTGACCGTAAGGCTGTCGTTCATCACAAACCCGAAGAAGATCGAGAGCTCGTAGGAAGCTGGGGTGGCCACCAGCAGCGGGGACTTCTCGAAGACGAAGAGGGCGAGTATCCCCTCGAAGACGAGGAAGGAGGTCAGGCCTATAGCGGCGAACTTGACCCCTCGGCCTAGGTTGAGCGAGACAAGCCGTCTCAGCCAGCTCGCCCCTTCGGCGTCTCCAGTCATCGGCGCGCTATCCGGCGGCTCAGTATGATATCTCCATTGCGACCCGGCCGGAGGCGGGCGGGTCATTCGCGGAACGTGGGGGCCGGACCGGCGCGGAAGGCAAGCCTTCTCAGCCTGCTCCGGTTGGTCGCGTACCTGTATGTCATCCTCGACTTCACCGTCTCGAGCATGCAGTGCACGCCGTACGGGAGGATCCTCGTGTTCTGGCTCACCTCTGAACCGTAGTAGGTCGGTATCGGGACCTCGCCGAAGGTGAGGCCCTTCGCTACGGCCTCGGCCATTATCTGGGTGTCGAAGAAGTAGTCGTCTGTGTACGTCGAGATGTGCAAAGCCCTCAGGGCCCTCCCCGAGTAGAGGCGCATGCCCGTATGGTACTCGGAGAACCCCGCGCTCAGCACGAAGTTCTGGAACGCCGTGAGCGTCCTGTTCCCCACGTACTTTATCGCCGGCATCCCTCCCTTCCTCATCCCGGTCCTGGGGGCGAGGACTATGTCGAGGTCCGGGTTCCGCAGCGCGACGTCGAGCAGCGAGGGGACCATCTCCGGAGGGTATTGGCCGTCCTGGTGAAGGAGGATGACCGAGCCCGCACCCAGCTCGAGTGCCTTCGCCATGAGCGTCTTCTGGGCGCCGCCGTAGCCCCGGTTCCTCTCGTGCGTCACGACGGTGAGGTTCTTCTCTTTTCTCATCGAGTTTATGATGCGGAGGCTGTCGTCGTTGCTGCCGTCGTCGACGACTATGATCCCCCCCATCGAGGGCAGGCTCGGGATCCTATGAATGACCCTGTCGATGGTCCCGGCGCCGTTGTAGACCGGCATGATGACGTACATGGGCCCTCCGCTGGATGCCGGCTCCCTTTCCTCCCTCCTGACCTGCTTGCTCACTTGCATCAGGTGACCTCTCTCAGAGTGCCTTCCCCTCGGGGTCCGGACGCAGAGCGTACCGCAGAGGGCGCGAGTGAAGCCCCTCGCTTCCGGGAGAACGCGCTCCTGTCTGTCGGGACCTCACGAGCGGTTGAAGTCCGGCTTGGGATTATTAGCATTTGCAAGCCGAAATCCTTCTTACCGATATACGCTGCCCCTGGAGCCGAAGCCTCATGACCAGGTGGTGACGGTCGACGTCTCTGTCGTCGTCGTGGTGGAGGTCGTGTTGCCGTTGACCGAGACGATGACAGCCACGAGCACCGCTACGTACGTCTGGAGCTGAGGCGTGACCGTCGTGGTTGTCGTGTAGGTGGTGTCCGCCGCGACAACGACTTCGACCAGCGCATACGGAGCGGGCCGCTGCGTGGACTGTGAGGCTGAGGACGTGGTCGTCGGAGTACCGGCCGACGCGGACAACGCCAGAGCTAGCGAGGTGACGATCAGCGCGCAGAACACGAATGCCACTACCGCGAGGACCACCCTCCTCGTCCGCTGCGCAGTGGAAGCCTCGGACACTACGCCTTAGCGCGACGCGGGCCGTGACTAAATAGGGTTTCGAGGGCTACCGAATCCCCGGAGAGTGCAGACGGCTGCTCGGGAGACCGGGCCGAGTCCTCGATTGGAGAGGACAGCGTTAGGCGCATCCAAAGTCGTCTTCGCAGTCACTCGTCACTCAGCCCCTGAACCGCGCGCCCGACGAAGTGGCCCTCGAAGATGTTCCAGAGTCGGTCGTGGACTGGAGCCTTTCCATGCCTGTCGGCAACGACGGTCTAGCCCCGCCATCCCCCTGAAATCTGTTGCTGCCGTTCGTCGACGCCCCTTTCTTGCCGTGTTTGTGTCATCTTGCTTCAGGTTACGGACTCTTAGGAAGGATTGAGTCAAGATACCACGACGCCATTGCCCTTATGGCATATGAAGCGTCGTTTTCATTGGGAGGAACTGCCAGATAGTCAGCAATAAGCGAAATGTTCGCACCTCCGACTAGACTGACCATCCTGGCGCGCCTATGGGTTGCAAGGTACTCGTAGAAGCTCAGCTCCAATGGCCCACGGGTCCACTCGGAGTGGTATATTGCCATCCGGCTCTTGAACCGCTGGCTCGCTAGCATATGCTTCACCGGATCTTGCGCGTAACTGAGGTCAAATTCGTGTTCGGCCGGAACTACACCACTGTGCGAGACAGGCGGGACCGTGGTAGTGGAGGACTGCGCTCGCAAGTAAGCCCAATTGCTGTTCTGGACCTTTGTCAACAAGTCATGAGGAAACGACGTGAAGTATACTCCCCAGCTGGAGAGGATGAAAAGGCCCCTTCCCTTGATTCCAGGACCGGGATCGAGTGCTCCAATGACTACCTGTTTGATTCCCCCTCTGATTATGACCTTCGCACAGGAAATCTCGTTTCCATGGGCTCCTAGGGTACGGGAGGAACAAGGCTCAAGCGTGGCCACTAGCGTGTGCCCCTTTCTTCCGTCTGTCCGCAACTTTTTCATTGCCACGACTTCGGCGTGAAGGTCCCCGCTTTGTCTCGTGTACGCTTCTGCGACCGTTCTGCCAACTCTGTCTAGGACAACACAACCAACCTTTGGATGCACCCCTTGGGCAATTTGGGGCGTTTGGGCGTTAGTCTCGGAAATTTCAAGAGCCCTCGAGCACGCATCTCTGATTTTGCGAAATGATGGTCCACCGTTCACAAAGTACTTCAATAGCGCGAGGCACTGCCCCGTGCATTACCACGCGACTAGACTATTTTAACAGCTAGAGGCCCGTTTTGGGCAGGGGGGCCCGCCCGTATCTGAAGTTCCCTTATGAGATTCGCATACTTCTCCGCTTGTTCGCGATCGCCCCGAGCCTTGGCTTCCTTGTACTGCAACCAAGCTTTCTTCAGGGCTCCCCAGTCACTCGCCTGAACGTAATTGGGCACGTACTGGAAGCGTCTAATCATAGATAAAAGCATGTCGGCACCCGCTGGCTCGTTCCACTACCTTCAGCTAGTTCACCCTGCTGAGAGGAATACATGGCCAGTCACGAAGACTAGACTGTGCGGGAAGGCTAACGAAGAGGGACGTGGCTACAGAAGAGCTTCCCGACCGGGCCCCAGACAAGGCTGTCTAGGTCGGGGCCGCCACAGGCAGCCGCTCTTGGCTCGGGCCGGCGCGTCTTATCGCCCTGGGGATGCCCCGCAGCCACGAAGGCAGAGAGTACCCCTCGGTGGCCGCCACCGAGACGCACATCCACGCCAGGCACACGGCCCTGAGCGCGGCGAAGACCTGCGGCCAGTTCCATGCCGCGGTGGGCGTCGACCCGGGTATGAACCACGTGAGTATGATGAGGGCGTTGAACCCGTCCCAGGGATAGAGCGCGGGGTGCTTCAGCTCGAGGACGGCGATGAAGGGGATCAGGAGGAGGTTGAACTGCGGCGCGTAGATGTAGGTCGCGAGGAGGTAGGCCCCTATCGCCAAGAATGACTTCGCCTCCAGGCTGGCCTCCATGGTGTAGACCCTGATCAGGAGGAGACCGGCGACGCCCACGGCGAAGAGCTTCGCGTACCCCCACGTGCTGGGGTTCTGGAATATCCAGACGTACCACGCGTCTTCGAGCCCCCAGTTGCCGATGAACTGGTAGCCGGCGAGGAAGTTGTGGAAGTTGAGCAGGACGATGGGGAGGTTCGCAGCCGCCACGACCACCGCGAACCAGAGGAGGTACTTCAGGCGGGGCCAGTCCTCCCTGATCTCCAGGAGGAAGACCGGGAGCAGGACGACGCTCGTGAGCTTGAGGTCCACCGCGAGGCCGAGTGAGATGGCTGAGCTCGTCCTGTTGCCCCTGACGAAGAAGAACAGGCTCACTATCGCCAGAGCGGCGTGGAACAGGTCGAAGTTGTAGATGCCGTAGATGATGAACGTCGGCATCAGGAAGTAGAGCGGGTCGAGCTTCCGCCCCAGGCTCTTCGTTATGCCGTAGCACGCGCCGACTATGGCCAGGCCCGCGGCTACGCTGAGGATGGAGAAGGTGTCGTAGTATCCCGAGAGCGTGACGCCGACCTCCTTCGCGAAGTAAAGCAGGAACCCGCTGAGCACGGGGTACTCGAAGGAGGAGCTGCACCCCGGCGGCGAGCTGATGTACGGCAGGGTGCCGGCCTGGACCCAGCACCTCCCCCAGAAGGAGCCTATGATGTCGCTGTAGATGCTCGGGTTGGAGCTGGGAAAGTGCAGGACGTAGGCGAGCAGGAGGGAGGTGAGAATTGCGGAGACGCTCAGCAGCAGGCCGTCTTGCTTCTCCACCGTGGCCGAGGGGCGGGGTGGCGTATTAAACGATTGGAGCCAGGACTCACTCCGGAGCGGCGTAGAACCAGGCTTTGCCTTTGACGCGATTAGATGGAAGGCGCTCATCAGTCAGCCAGAGCGAGCAGGGCTGGAGTTCGCTCGGCGTGCGGAGTCTGTCTTAGCTGGACAAGAAACGGTTCCGTTCAGGTCGGCAAGTGAGCGGCGGTCCTCCAGATGCCGAGTCCTCTGGCGGGATGGCTGGCCTACTCAGTCCATTGGGCCTTTCTGCCAGACTCCGAGGACGTTGCCTTCGGGGTCTCGGAACAGGGCGACGGTGAGGTCCCCTTCAGCGTATGGCCGCCTGACGACTCGCCCCCCGTTTGCCGCGATCCTATCGATTATAGGCCTCAGCCTGTCTACGAAGACGAAAGGGACGACTCCTGCCTCGCCGACAGCCTTGAACTTCGGTTCCCAGTGTCCAATAACATGGCCCGTCCCGTCCTCGAAGCTCGCGTGGCCGGGCTTCACCTGCACCTTCCATCCGAACACCGCGTGGTAGAACTCCGCGGACTTGCCAGGGTCCCTGGAGGGGATGCTCAAGAACGAGACGCCGTCGTCTCGGAAGATTCGCGACTCGCCGCTCAACTGCCTGGCCTGTCAATGCATCGCTCTTAATT
>JASHUU010000096.1 GCA_030039795.1 Nitrososphaerales archaeon
TGGCCCCGCCGACGGAGCGCTCGTATTCAAGCATCGACCCTGCGTGGCATCTCTCGCAGATCAAACGGCGTCGAGAGTCTGCCTCTGGTATTAAGGGGACTCGGAAGCCTTTAGGTCGCCCATTCCTTCCTCCCGGCGGGGTTGGACCAGAGCTTGTCCGAGCGGCTAGGAGCCAGGGGAGGGTGCATCTTCTGCGAGATAGTCTCAGGAAGGGCGTCCTCCAACATCGTGTTCGATGACGAGCGCCACATCGCCTTTCTGGATGCGTTCCCCTTCTCGAAGGGCCACACCCTAGTCTGCCCCAAGCAGCATGGAGAGACCGTGTGGGACATGAGCGAGGGCGAGATCGCAGAGCTCTTCAAAGTCGCCTCCAAGGTCTCGAGAGCCGTAGTGGCCGCGACAGGGGCCGACGGGTTCAGGTTCGTGCAAAACAACGGAGAGGCCGCGAACCAGGTGGTGGCCCACGTGCACGTCCACGTCATACCCGTCAAGATGGAGGACAAGGGCAGGATGATGGAGAGGAAGACCTTCTCCGCGGAAGAGATGAAAGAGATCGCTCTCTCCATAAGGTCGAAGATGAAGCAGGGCTGAGCTACGACTCGATGAACAGCGAGTAGGTCACGATGGCGGTGTTCGTGCTCGGCCCGGTGACGACGTAGAGGGTGTACACCCCTGCTCCGTAGTCTTGGATGAACTCGTTCAGCGAGAAACCGACGTCTACCTGCGTCTGGGTGAACGTCCAGGTCGTCGCGCACACCGTCGTACCAGTCTCGAACTGCCCGCAGCCCCCTAGGAAGCCTGCCGGCAGGACGCCTCCGGTCAGGGTGCCGGGGTCGTATTCGCGCGGGCCGTTGTTGAGCTGGGAGGGCGTCTCAGCCTGGGGGGTAGAGTCGTAGGTGATGTAGATCGCGCTCACGTTGTTCGTCACGGCCGGGTCGGTGGGCACCCCTGTCATGGTCACATAGTTGCTGCTCGACACCGTGAGCGAGAAGTTGCTCATGTAGACGCTCTCGAACTCCTCGTCGAAGAAGACGGTAGTGCTGTTGTATGCCACTCCTATCGACACTTCATCGTGAAGGGGGTTCAGGATGTTGTCCCTGTGGCCGTTGCTGCAGCACGCCTCGTCGTTGTACATCATGGCGTACTCGAGTGTCTTGATGGCGCCCTCTACAGAGGCCGTGTTGTAGTTGGCCCCGGGACTGTAGATGTAGGCGATGTTCTCAAAGTCTCCACCCGTCCCGCCGAGGAGGGTGTATCTCATGTACGGCTTGTATCCCTGGGTGTCCCAGTGGCTGAAGTAGCCGTACCTCAGCATCGAGTCGGCGTGCTGCTGGCCCGCGGGGCTCGAGCCGAGCGTCACGGGGGCGACGCTGAAGTTCCCCCGGTCCCAGTTGATCAGCTGCAGGGCGTAGTCCTCGAGCGTGGTGTAGTCAGGAGGATAGATGACGTCCGCGGAGCCGTTCCCTATCAGGGGAGAATAGGAGTGGTCGGTGATCGCCGACCCTGCTGAGCTGGCCGACGTCGATGTCAGGAGTGAAAGCAACCCGGGGACCGCCTTGATGGCGGATGATATGGACGGCCCGAAGATCACGAAGGAGGCCACCAGAAGCATGGCTACCAGCATCAGGGCCACGGTGCCCTTCACGTGGGATCCGCCTGACGGCGCCTCGCCCTGGCTCTCCCTGATGTTCAAGCTTGGAATAACAACCCCGCCCGACATTTAAGGCAGCCCGATTCTGGTTCCATACACCAGACTAGGCGCCCGCTCTTTCACGGGCTTGGTCACCACGTCAGGCGGTGAGGCCTTCTTCGTCGTTGTAGGACAGGGCACCCGCCGGAATCTCTGGGAAGCTCTCTCTCATGCGCTGCTCTGCCACTGACGCCGCCTCCTCCAGTACCTTCTGGGCGTCCTCGTTTGCCGCGTCGAAGTTGAGCGAGAGGCCCGTGGTGGTGCCGGCGTCCACGAGGACGGAGCTCAGTAGGCCGGAGATCTCGCCGATCTCCCTGTCGGCCTCAGGGAGCGCGACCGTGAGGTCCTGCTTCATGCTCCTTATCACGGAGACCGCCGGCGCCAGGGTGGTCGCAATCTCTCCGAGGTCGGTGATTGTGCCGAGCCTTAGCGAGATTTGCTCCAGCGCGAGCTGAGCCTGGGTGACCATCTTTCCCATCTTCCTGACCTCGGACAGTTCGTTGGCGTAGACCGCGGCGTGCTGAGAGTCGTGCCTAGCAAGGGAGGCAACTACCGACTTGAAGATCGTGGAGTCCCGCTGTTTGATTCTGTTGACTGTTCCGTCGAGTTGAGATATCAGAGTCCTGATCTGCCTGTTGGCCTGTTCAATCTGGGCCTTCAGCGGAGGCGACGAGCGCACGCCCCCCCTGAGCCTGTCGAGGAAGCCGGGGCCCTGCTCTTTCTTCTCCCACTTGCTAGTGAAACTCAAACTATGTTACTGTGGCTCGCGTTTCCTATATCCCGCCCGCTCTAATAGCAATGCCAGTTTGAGCAAAAATTGTTGACGCCGAAGAAGAGTTTGGTTAACTGCTTCTAGTTACGTCAACAGTCGGAAGAAGAAAGAGAGTGGGAGGCGCTTGCAAAGTAGGATGTCCGAAATCTCTGGACAAGATAGGCCATAGGCCTAACCATGAATTGGAGAATCAGATTCTTGTAACTCGACCTCAAGAATCGAGTCCACTACACTGGGGTCCTTTGCATCGAAAGCAACTGCGAGGCTTCTTCTCACAGAACTGGGGAGATTGCTGAGCTTAGGAAGACGTACAGCCCTTAGATTCTGGGATTGGTGTCTGACGAACCCTCCATGCATGATTACGCTCTGAGCAGCAAGTTGTTTCCTGAACATCTTTGACATCAATACTGCGCCAAGCTCTTTCAATTCGTCTAATGAGCCACCTATAACGTAATAGATGTTGTGATGAGGGTAGTACTTTCCTGGGTCTAGGGCCACTAGGCTTCCTTTCTTGATGTCTGGGAGAAGGAGTTTGGGCTTGAGTAAAAGCTCGGGATGGATTCTATCAATTGTTCTGTACCATTGCCTAGGATGGTTTCTTGCTACATGTCTTTTCCTGAGTAGCTTCGCATTCGACAGAAGATATCTCTTCGCCATCGGAAAGCGGTCCAAATCGATAAGGTTGCCTCGCGAATTGAAGGGGTTGAATATGTGGTGGCCTGACCACCTAATCTGACCGTCGACTATGTCCCTAGACAGTACCATCGGTAAGAGCAGTTGTGCTTCAACATATTTCTCGAAGTCACGTCTAACAAAGACCGAGTCAAGACCAGAAGCTACCCCGATTCCAATGACGAATCCCTGGTCCTCCATCGGAAGGAAGTCGGCCGAGGCGTAGGGAAGACGGGTTGACTCGAAAATCCATCTTTCGCCTTGGAGGACCTCTGCAGGTGTTGTGGTGTTGCTCGCCACAACCGACGAATTGTTGTTCACGAACGATTCGACGGCTTCTTTGAGCTGTCGCAAGTCTTGGATTGCCCAGTGTCTTGTGTGGTCAACTCTTTCGGATGTGATTAGTGAGACCAATGGATAACCGTATACTTCCTCTTCGAACGGGTTAGTACCATCAAGGCTGAAGACGGCTGGAACGCTGTAGTGAGTGGCAATGAATTTTCTCAATGACTTGCCATACTGGTTCTTGAGCCACCTGTCAGGCGTAATGTAACAAACCCTCCCTTGAGAGGACAAGAATCTAAACGCCTTTTCGAAGAATGGGACATAGAGATCGCACCGGTCTCTGAACAGCCTGAACCACTTCCGGCAGTACTCTCTTTGTTCAAGAGTGAGATTGTCATACCGGACGTACGGTGGATTTCCTACAAAGATGTCTGACTGGTCTAACTCGCACTTGAGGAAGTCGTCGTTTAGGACGATGGAACTCGCATGAGATGGATCGACGCCGAACTGTGCAAGCCTGTTGTTGAGTTCCTCCTTCAACCGTTGTGACCTCTTGGAGTCAATCTCCACTACTCTGAGGTTGTCCAAGGCCCTTGGGAAACTAAATCGGTGCTCGATTGATGACTGATGGAGTCGGTGAAGGGCAGCGAAGATGTAGACACCATCCCCCCCAGCAGGGTCCACCAGTTTGATTCGCGACAGATTCTGAGTTCCTACGTACCCACAAAGGTCGAGCATTGCTTCAACGACCAATTGTTTGGTCATTACAACGCCGTGTTCCCCACCATTCGAACGTCTTGCTTGTAGCAGGTCACTCGAACTCCTCGCGCTTTCCTGCCATATATCCAAGGTAGGAATTGACGAATTTCCTGAAGGATAGGGCGTTATCGAGATACCCATAGAGAATTTCGTTATTAACGGCCTCGCTCCAAATCAGACAGGCTGCGTTGTAGTGTCGTTCCTTCATTAGTCTGCTGCATAGAATCTTGTATCTGTCGAGATATGAAGTGTCATGAAATTCATCAAACACTTTGAAGTGGGGCTCCTTGACTTTCACATTGTCGAAGTGATCCACTGCTTCTCTGTACGAGCATTAGGTAGCCCAGCCAAGGGGCTTCTTGCGAACCGAAGATGTTCTCCCTATAGGCCGTATGCAGGTCTACAGAATTCCCAAGGGCTTCTTCAACTCGGTTGTTGAAGTTGTTCCCGAATGACCCGACGTGTGACTTGAATTCTACGCTTGCTATTAGGTGCTTAGTAGGGGACACTACTACGAAGTCCCATCGCTTAGTCGGCCTGAAGTAGCCAGGTAGTTCGGTGGCTTTCGTAAAGACAGACTTCTTAGGGACGCGCGAGTCAATGGTGATTCGAGTCAACAAGTTCGCAAAGCCATCCATCTGCTTTCCTCCTGTGACCGCTCCTCTGGAGCCGGTGTCGGACACCTTCCTACGTTCTTGACTGCGACTCTGTTTCTTTCTTATCTGCCAAAACCGCACTATTGCCTTTCTCAGTTCCTTCTCGTAAACTTCATTCCACAAAGAGAACTCAGCCAACCTTCTTAACGACCTAGGCCTCTTTTATTAGTCGTTGTATACCGTCCGAGCCAAATATGGCCTTCTTCTACTGGCTACTTCACTTTCACGTTGAGGCTGTTTGAACTCGGCAGGTTGTTCTGGTCACCGCCATACGAGGCCGTGATGGCGACCTTCTGCCTGCCCAAGATTGGATTCCTCAATCCCACAGCCCGTCCAATCATAGGCAATCTCTTCATCGCAGACATCTCCATCCCACCGCGCCTGTACAAGAGGGTGGGACAGGCTAGGACGCTGTTCCAGAAGGACGCGCTCGTCAAAGTGTGGCGGGCGGGCAGACGCGGCTCAGCGAGGCCGTCAGGTCCACCCAATGCTTTTGAATGGACTGCCGCAGATGATGACGGATGAGCGGCCAGGAAGACCAGATGAAGTGCCCGAAGTGCAAGCGCTTCGGCCTGCGGGAGAACGGAGCGACGGTCGAGTGCAAGACCTGCGGGTATGTCCTCTCCCCTGGAGAGGGCGACAAGTTCAGGCTCTTCAGGCTGCTCCGCGAGGAGTCGAGGAAGAGATGAGCGCGACAGAAGGAGAGGGCGTGAGAATCCGCGTGAGCCCCGTGTCGAAGGTGGCGGCGATAATGATAATGGCTCTCGGGGTCTTCACGCTCGTCGGAGGGCTGGCGACGGGATACCGGATACTCTTGGGGTCAGGCATCGGGATAACGGCTCTGGGCATTGCCCTTTACATCCTCCTCTACAAGTTCACGAGGAAGGTCTTCAGGGAGGTCGCGAAAGCGGCCGAGAGCTGAAGCGCCAAGGAAACCCATATCGCCGGGCTGCGGGGGCTGGGCCATGTTGGTCAGGCTGTTCAACGAGGTCTTGGGAGCCGACGTGGAGGTCCCCGAGCGGCCCTCGAGGATGGTGAGCTTCAGCCCGGCTGCGACAGAGGCGCTCTTCCAGATAGGGGCGGGCGAGAGGATCGTCGGAGTGAGCGCGTTCTGCGCGAGGCCCCCCGAGGCGAAGGCGAAGCGCAAGGTGGGGAGCTACAACACGGTCAGGCCTGAGCTGCTCGAGGAGCTGAAGCCTGACCTGATACTCACCGTGACGGGCTATCAGAGAGAATTCGCCCTGAGGATGTCCAAAAAGTTCCCGGTCTATCCGCTGGAACTCCCCGTCACCGTGGCCGGGATTGTCGACTTTGTGGGGAAGGTGGGCTTGGTGGCTGGCGAGCACGAAGCTGCGAGGGAGCTGAGCGGCGACCTGCTGCGCCGCCTAGGCTCGGTGCGGAAGGTGAGGAAGGCGAGGGCGTACGTCGAAATCGACCTCGGCGGGCCGGTCACGTTCGGCGCGCACAGCTACATCACCGACGCCATCAGCTTCCTGGGGTGCTCCAGCGTCTACGAGGCCGAGAGGTCCGAGTGGCTGAAGCCCGACCTCGAAAGGGTGAAGACAGAGGACCCTGACGCGATCCTCTACGAGGCGAAGATGTACTCGGAGTTCGGGGCAGGCGACCTCGAGAGGCTGGTCCGCACTAGGGGATGGGAAGGGATGAAGGCGGTAAGGAACGATAGCTGCTTCCTTACGCCTGGCCCGCTGGACTTTCTAGCCCACCACGGGCCGTCCTTCATCACCGAGGCGGTCCCATGGCTGCAGGAGAAACTGGGTCAGGCCGCGGACGGGCACTCACCGGGGGGCGTGGAGCCTTGACGAGGCATTTCGACGCCATCGTGGTCGGGTGCGGAGCCATGGGCTCGTCGGCTGGGTTTAACCTTGCAAGTAGGGGTGTCTCGACCCTCGTCCTCGAACGCTTCGGCCTCAACCACGACAGGGGCTCTTCGCATGGAAGGACGAGGATCTTCAGGCAGGCGTACTATGAAGACGCGAGGTACGTGCCGATGCTCAAGAGGGCGCTGGAGTCTTGGAGGGAGCTCGAGGCCAAGTCGGGCAGCGCCCTGCTAACGATGACAGGAGGCCTGATGATAGGCAGGCCGGACGGCGAGCTCGTCGCTGGGGCGAGGCGCAGCGCGGAGCTCCACGGCATCGGGCACAGGATGATGACCGCGCGCGAAGTGAACGAGGAGTACGGGGCGTTCAGGCTCGACGAATGGCTTTCGGCGCTGTACGAGGAGAACGCCGGCGCGCTCTCCATCGAGGCGTGCCTTGAGGCGTTCGTGAGCATGGGAAGGCGGGCCGGGGGCGAGTTCAGGTTCGAGGAGGAGATGACGAAGTGGAAGACGTCTCAGGGCGGAGTCGAGGTGGCGACCACGAAGGGAGACTATACCGCCGACAGGCTCGTGCTGTGCGGCGGCCCCTGGATGACGAAGTTGGTTGGCGGCCTCCCCTTGGAGTGCGAGAGGCAGGTCCAGTTCTGGTTCCCGTCAGAAGGAAGGGACTGCCTCCGTGTGGGAGAGATGCCGGTGTTCATCTCCGAAGAGGAGGGAGGCGCGTTCTACTACGGGATACCCGACGTCGGGGACGGGGTGAAGGTGGCGAGGTCTCATGGAGGGAGGCCCGCCGACCCCGACCACGCGGACAGGACGGTGAACGAAGACGACATCGACCAGGTGGAGTCGTTCATCCAGAGGAGGATGACGAAGCTGGGCCCGTCCGTCGCATCGGCTACCTGCCTCTACACCAACACGCCAGACCACAACTTCGTGGTGGGGCCCCACCCTGACGATGTGAGGGTGACGGTAGTGAGCGCGTGCTCGGGCCACGGGTTCAAGTTCGCCAGCGTCATGGGCGAGGTCGTAGCGGACCTTGCGACGAAGAGGAAGAGCGCGTATGACATCTCATTTCTCAGTCCCGGAAGGTTTGCGGCTGGCGGTCGAGCTTAGCTTGGCGTCTCCGTAGTCCCGCCTGGCCTCTCCCTGCGTGATCAGTCCGTTGCTGAGGTCCTCGCGCACCTCGGCGCTCGGTCTCTCCAAAGGTCTTCCATACCCGCCTCCTCCTGCGGTCCAGACCTCGACCTCGTCCCCGGCGCGCAGGACTATCGTGGACTTCGTGTTCCTCCTTGTCCGCCTGCCTCCCCTCCGAAGGAAGACCCGCGTCCCGGCCCCTTCGAGCCCCCCGTCCAATCCCCAGGGTCGGTGGCGTTCCCTGTCAGCGGTTATGGTGAACACGGTCCCGTCCGCCAGGCACTGATACGACCTGACGAGCCCGGAGCCTCCTCTGTTCCTCCCCGCGCCCGAGCTGTCCGGCCTGAACTCGTACCTTGTCATCATCAAGGGGAACGACTTCTCGATCTCCTCGATCGGGGTGTTCAGAGTGTTCGTCATGTTGGCCTGTATCCCGTCGACGCCATCCATGGCAGGGCCTCCTCCGAGTCCGACGCCTATAGTCTCGTAGAACGACCAAGAGGCGCCGCGCCGCTCGCCGCCCATCATCACGTTGTTCATCGACCCCCCTGCCGCGGCCGGCACTTCGCCGTGGAGCGCCCCGGACAGCGCCCTGAACAGGACGTCGGCATTCCTCTGGCTGGTCTCGACGTTGCCTGCCCCCACCGGATGCGGGGACGTGGGGTTGAGTATGCATCCTTCGGGCGCCCTGACCTTCACCCGACGGAACGCGCCGTGGTTGGCTGGTATGTCGCTCCCCGTCAGCGCCCTTAGCACGAAGTGCGCTCCTGAGATTGTGACCCCAAGGACGGCGTTCATCGGGTAGTCGACCTGCGCGTCCGTACCCTCATAGTCGACCTCGACGCCCGCGCCCGTGACCCTGACGGTCGCGCGAAGGGTGATGTCCTCCCCGTGCTTCCCTTCCAGGAGGTCTTGGGCCGAGTATGTGCCGCGCTTGAACCGCGAGATCCTTCTGGCGAACATGCGCTCCGACCGCTCGAAGGACTCCTCGGCGGCGAGCTCGAAGGTCCTCAACCCGACCTTGTCAATCAGCTCCCTGACCTTCTTGGCGCCCGCCACGTTCGCGGCCACTTGCGCCCTGAGGTCTCCCTTCCGCTCGGTCGGTGACCTGGACGCCTTCGCGAGCCCGTCCACGACCGCACGCACGAAGTCGCGCCTCCTCCACAGATAGGTGGGCTCAAGCACGAACCCCTCCTCGTCCAGAGTCCTCGCCTTCATGGAGATGCTTCCGGGCGCGACGCCCCCGACGTCGGAGTGGTGGGCCTTGTTGACCACAAAGGCGACAAGCCTCCCGTCGCTGTAGACCGGCGCGGCCACGGTGACGTCGTTGAGATGCGTCCCGGTGATGTAGGGGTCGTTGGCCGCCACCATGCAGCCCTCTTCCAGCTCCAGCCCCTCCTTGCTGCACGTTGCGATCAGGTTCCTCAGCCCCCACGGCAGGGACCCCAGGTGGACAGGGATGTGCTCGGCCTGCGCGAGGAGCCGCCCGTCTACCGTGAACACGGCCGCGGAGTGGTCCATGCGCTCCCTGATGTTCGGGGAGTACGCGGAGTCTCGCAGCGCGAGGCCCATGACCTCGCTGGTGTACTCCAGGGAGGCGCTGACCAGGCGCCGGGTCAGGTGGTCCTGCTTCAGCGCGACAACACCATGCCGTGCGCCTCGGCGCGCCACTCCCAGGATGGGTTGACTATGATGGTGGAGTCGAGCTCCTCGACTATGCAAGGGCCACGCCCGCGCGAGCCTATGGGCGTCCCCTCCCTCCTGTAGACGCTTGTCCTCCGGCGCGCGTCGCCGACCCAGGCCATCCTAGAACGGGGCTTGAAGGGCGGCCCTTGCTCTTGCGAAGGGGGTTCGAGGGGTCGGCGCGCGACCTTGGCCTTGACTCTGATGTTGACGACTTCGAGGGGGTCGTCAGACGAGTACCCGTAGAGGGACCTGTGGCGCGCGTCGAAGGACGGCCTCACGTCCGACTCTCCCCTGTATGGGAGGAGGAGCTCGTGCGACTGCCCGGCGTAGCGGGCCTCCAGATACCGCTCGACGGAGAACCTTCTGAATCCTTCGGCCTTCATGGCTTTACTTGCCGACTTCTCCAGGGACAAGAAGCTCGCGCTGAGTTCTGTGCCGACCTTCATTACCGGGAAGCTGAACTCCCGGGTGAGCTCGCCAGCGAGGAGGCCGTATGCTGAGAAGAGCCCTGCGTGGACGGGCACGAAGATTCGCCGGACTCCGAGCTCTTCAGCCAGGTCGCAGGCGTGGGAGGGGCCCGCTCCTCCGAAAGCCAAGAGGTTGAAGTCGCGCGGGTCTCTCCCCCTTTCCACGCTCACAATCGAGATTGCTCGCGCCATGCTGTCGTTCACGAGCTTGATTATGGCGACGGCAGCCTCCTCGATGCGCGCGCCTGAGCCTGTGGAGACACTCCGCAGCGAAGCTCTGGCGAGGTCCTCCCTGATGGGCATCTTCCCCGCCAGGAGCTCCTTGGGGTTGAGCCTGCCGAGCACGACGTTGGCGTCGGTCACCGTCGGCATCGACCCGCCCTTGCCGTAGCATGCCGGACCCGGGACTGACCCGGCGCTGTCTGGACCGGCCTGCAGCTCCCCGGCGTCGTCCAGACGGGCTATCGTCCCTCCGCCGGCGCTCACCTCAGCCAGGTCGATGAACTCGCCTCTGACGGGGTAGCCGCTCCCCTTGATGGACCGCCCGCTGTGGGTCTTGCCTGCCGCTTCGAACTCTGTCACGACATCGGGCCTCCCGCCGATGACTGCGCCCGCCTTTGCCGTCGTGCCCCCCATGTCGAAGGTCAGCACGTCTCCCAGGCCCAGGCTCGTGGCTAGGTGCGCAGAGGCCACCACACCGGCGGCAGGGCCGGACTCGAGCACGGAGACGGGCCTCTCAGAGGCGAACTCGACCGTGGCGGCGCCCCCGTCGGAGCGCATCACGTAGACAGGCGAGTTGAGTTTCTTCCTTGGCAAGGAGGACACAAGGCGTGTAAGATAGCCTGACATCAGCGGGGAGAGCGCGGCGTTGACCACGGTGGTGCTCGTCCGCTCGTACTCCCGGTATTGCCTGTCGACCTCGCTCGAGAGGCTGACGTGGCCCCTGAAGCCCTCCTTGACGAGCAGGGAGCGCATGGCTCTTTCATGCGCGCCGTTGACGTACGAGTTGAGGAATGATATCGCTACTGATTGGAAGTCCTCCTTCACGATCTTGCGGGCGACGGATAGAGCCTTCGCGTCGTCAAGGGGTGTGATCTCTCTGCCGTCTGAAGCGACTCTGCACCTGACCGTGAACCTGTCCTTCCTTGGGACCAGAGGAACGGGACGCCTTGTGGAGAGGTCGTAGACCTCTGGGCGCCGCTGCCTGCCGATTTCGAGGACGTCTCGAAAGCCCTCGTTGGTTACCAGAGCTGTCTTCGCGACCCCTGACCGGGACAGAAGGGCGTTCGTCGCGAGGGTCGTGGCATGAGAAAGCAAGCCTGCCTCAAGGGCCTCATGACCGAGCTGGGCAATCCCGGCTACCACCGCCTCAGAGGGGTCGGCCGACGACGTGGGGACCTTCAGGACGCGGAAGAGCTTGGGCCCAGCCAGTATGATGTCGGTGAATGTCCCTCCCACGTCGACCCCGACGACGAAACCACTCTTCTCTGGCAATGCGGCAGACAGCCTGTCAGATTCTGTCGCTTTATACTGCCTTCCGAAGGCCAGAAGGAAGAGTTAGGAAGACGGCGTCCAGCCGTCCAGCGTTGAAGGCCCGGTGGAGGAGCGCCTGATGTCAGACACGCGAACGCCGACCAGCCTCACGGGACGGTCGTCTGCCTCGAACTCTGACAGGAGGGACTCGACAGTATCCCGAAGGGCCTCTTCGCTGTCCGTGTGACTGACCAAGGTCCTCTCCCGCGTGTGGGTATCGAAGCCGGTGAAGCGGATCTTCAGTCCTCCGACCTTGAAGGCGTATCCTGACGACTTCACCCTCCTGATCAGCTCCGACGCCGCGTCCATGGCCTCCTCCCTCACGTGGCGGAAGTCGCTGACGTCTTCCTTGAAGGTGCGCTCGACGCTGAGCGACTTTGGCATCTCCTGCTGCCTTACCTCGATCTGCTCTTCGCCGTGCACCACGCTCCACAGCCACACGCCGTTCTTGCCGAACCATGCCATGAGCTGCTTCCCTCCCACGTCCTGGAGCTGGGCGATCGTCTCAATATTCCTGTCCTTGAGGAAGGCCCGCGTCTTCGGGCCTATGCCCGGGACGACGCCGACGGGCAGCGGAGCCAGGAATCCTGGGACGCCGTCGAAGGGGACGATGGTCAGGCCGTCCGGCTTGTGCATGTCGGAAGCGATCTTCGCAGCCGACTTGTTCGGGGCCACGCCTATCGAACATGTGAGACCGTGTTTCCTCTTCACGGCCTCCTTGACTTTCAGGGCATAGGCCCCGGCCGAGCCCTCGTCTCGGCACTTGCTGGTGACATCGAGGAAGGCCTCATCTATGCTTGCCTGCTCGAACTTGTCGGCGAACTCTTTGAAGGTCGCCATGACTTCCTCAGAGGTTCTCTCGTACAGGCTCCAGTTCGGAGGGATGTAGTTGGCACCCGGGCAGAGCCTGTACGCCATGGATATCGGCATTCCCGACTTCAGGCCGAACTTCCTCGCCTCGTAAGAGCATGTGATTACGACGCCTCTTCCCTTCCCTCCTTCAGGGTCGGCGCCGACCACCACCGGCAGGCCCTTCAAGTTGGGGTCGGCGATGACCTCGGCGGATACATAGAACGCGTCCAGGTCGACGTGGAATATGACCCTGCGCGAGGTCTGCATGGGTCAGCCTACGACCCGAACAGAGTCTGCTGGCCCGTGCCCGAAGCTTTCCAGTCGAGCTCGATTAGGCCCAGGAGGCGCCGGAACTCGTTCGCAGACTCCGGGCTGAAGCCTGCGAAGTGGTTGTTGAAGAAGGTGTAACCGTCGTCGAACTTCCCGGAGGTCTCTTGGACCACCGAGGCCCACCGCTTCATCTCCTCGGAGCGGTCCTTCTGGACTCCGGTGAACTCAGTGATCTCTCTGTCTCCGACCATCCTGAGATAGAAGAAGTCGGCCGTGGCCTCTGGCGGGGTCTCCAGATACTGGTTCAGCGACCACACCATCGCTATGTTGTTGGACTTCAGGAGCGAGTAGGTCTCCGGGTTGAACCACGACTTGTGCCTGAACTCGATCGCGTGGCGGAACTCGGGGGAGAGCTGCGACACGAACTCCTTCATGAGCGGCATGTGGGAGTCGAACTTTACCGACGGAGGCAGCTGGACGGCGATGGGCCCGAGCTTCTCCTTCAGCTTGCTGAGCGTGCTGTAGAAGTAGACCAGGTTGGACTGCGAGTTCTTCAGCTTGTTTTCGTGCGTTATCTTCTTCGGCAGCTTGGGAGAGAAGAGGAAGCCCGTCGGCGTGCCGGACCTCCATTGGTTGACCATGAAAGGGCTGGGGACCCTGTAGAAGCTCGAGTCGATCTCCACGCAGCTGAAGACCTTGGAGTAGTACCCCAAGTACTCCTTGGCCGGCAGTCCCTTGGGGTAGAACGGGCCCTGCCAGTCCTTGTAGGACCAGCCGCTGCAACCTATCTTCACGTCTTTGAGGTCCAATCAAATGACCTGAAACGAATGCGCTCGCCCGATATTTTATAGTTCCGTCAACAGAAGGCTTCGACGCGCCATCTGACCTTTGCGACGTAGCCTTGCTACGAGAGGGTTGATGTCATGACCTTGAGCCTGAGCTCGTTTTTCTTGTCTCTCCTCTTCTTCGAGTAGAGCGTGGTCGAGTCTCCTCTTGACCGTGACACCACAGTCTCAACTACACTCCTCCGATGGCATCTCTCCCGTAGAGCCTCCTGCTCCTGCCACATCGGTAGTATCCATCACTAGGCCGTGGCTCTAGGCACTAACCTGATGGCATCCTTCCAAGGCGTGCGGCGCCCTCTGTTTCGTCATCAGGTCACAGACATACCTCAAATGGTGGGACTTGTCGTCGCATGGCCTGCCCAGCCAACCGACAAACGCCAAGAACTCGTTGACCTGCTCCGACTCAGCCTTGAACTGTGACTTGACCTACGAGAGGATATGAAGTCCCCGTAGACGAGCACGAGTGCAGCTTGGAAATCCTGCTTCCAATTCCGTTGTAGCTTGTGGCACAATTCTCGGCATGACCACCCTCGTATTTCGGGCACGGTTCAGACGAAACTATGCATAACAATTCTGACACTCTTGCACCGTCGAAAAGAAGTGAACGACTCGTGGTGCAAGCTATGAGTCACGAGAATGTTTATTTGGATGTATGACAACTTTTTCTAAAACGCTTGGACGCAAAACCAGCCGGTAGTCTCAAGCCAAAGTCGTTCATCTCCGTGATTTTTATCGCCTTGATTCTTGCCGTCCCGTCATATGCTGCAGTGAACTCATCAACACCCTCGAGCGAACGTGACTCGTCGTCAATAGGGATAGCGTCTCCCGAGTCTAACTCGATGAACCGGACACATGCCGGGCCTCCTACTCGGGGTAGCCTTCCTGACCTGGCATTCTACAACTCGACTTCGGGCGAAGTCCAAGCATCCACCGCGGAGACTGGCGACCCTGGACTTTCAAGCCAGCCTTACACCGCAGTAGAGGGCTATCAAACACATGGGACGAACCAGGCTATCAAAAACGTCTACACAGACATAGTACTCCAAGGGACTGCTTCGTCTCTCGGGTCTAGCATCGCGAGCGGAGGTCTTAACGTCCATATACCAGACTCAACCTATAGTGTCGATTACTTAGTACAGTTGTACGCCTACTTTCAGTCCAACGGTTACGCGAGCATATCCTATGCATTCTACTCCGCGTGCGCGGGCGTCGGTTTTGCGTGTGGCCCGGCGTACGGGAACTGCAACGTGCTCGACTGTCCGACAGAGTCGATTACTATAACCAGCGGCACCTGGACCGACATCGGAGAGGCCGGACAGAGTATCGAGCTAGATGTCAGGTGGACCAGCACTTATGGCTGGGTTCTCGACTATCGTGATGAAGCGAGCAACCCTTCTTCGTGTGAAACCTGCTGGTGGACCGTCGTCACGCTTTATCCAAGTGGGACCTACTCCACGATGAAGGATACCATGAATCTTGGAGAGGAGTCTACCGCCTTCAACGCGCCCGTGTACACGGCGTACTTCTTCCAAGTTGGATTCACATGGTCGTCGATTCCTGAGAATGACAACTGGCAGCTGGATGCCTACAACACGCGATACGTACCCCAGGCCTCGTCATCGTGGACTTGGCTCAATCACGCCGAATCAATAGAGTTCTGCGACCTCTTGAGATGTTCGCCCGCCGGCTATTTCGACTTTTGGAAGGAGGTCTGGACCGTTTCTGAAGTCGCGGGCGAGAACCAAGGAATCTCTTTCGCAGGGAATGGCAACTCGACATACAACGAAGTGTACGTTTGGTACAGCGGTAATGCCGAGGGCGCAGGTGGCGAAGTGACCTTCTGGTAGCCAGAATCTCGTCAGAACTTGACTCCAAGCCCCTAACTCGACGCCAGCCTGAACGTTCTCAGACTCGCCAGCACGGAAGCGTCGTGAAGCCGAAACCCAGCTTGTGTAACCCACAGGCCCGGCATTGGGCAAGTTTTCTCATCAGTCCTGTTGAATAGCTGAGCTACTTTGCTGGCCCTCTCTATCTCCGCTAATCCATCCCGTCCTTTACGCCCTGATTGACATGAACATATTGTGCACTGACGCCTTCAGGAGGAGCTCGTTGACCATGTACCTCCACTTCACGGACGTCAAGTGTTCCCCGAAGACCCTCTTGAAGGACGATATGGCCGACTCGAACCCCCTCTCCCATAGCTGTGCCTTCTCCACCTGTCGTGGTCTCCCAGCTGCTCCTCCACAGCGAGCTTCTTGGGCATGCATCCTATCGCCTTGCGCGAGGGAGTTCCTCTTCACCCCAATCACAGGCTCCATGCCTGGTCGTGCAGGTACCTGAAGCTCGCCTTGGAGTCGTACACCTCGTCAGCGAGCACTTTGGCGACGGTCGCCCTCGACTCCCTGCCGCACGAGGGGGCTGCAGCACCCTGCCGTCCCCCACGCCCTCCTCCGTCACCTCTACCGAGAGCATCCTGCCCGTCTTCACGTCCACGGCGACGTGGAACTTCACGAACCCCCTCTTTCACCGCTCTACGAAGACCCTGACGAACCCTTCCAGCTGGCGTATTCATTAAGCAGGACGGATAGCGATATCTTGCGCCTTCCTTCCCTCTGTTCGAGTTCTCTAGTTCTTCCCTTCATCCGCATAAAGGACATGTCGAAGAGTATCTCTCCCCTCCTCCCAACTCTTCCTTGTAGGCCTTCCAGTTCCTCTTCTTCGTGACCATGGACAGAGAAAAAGAGCCCGTCCTCTGAAGGCGTGGCAGAGCGAGAACGACTGACAGACAGGTCAGTCATCCGACAACGTTCTCTCGTCGAAATCTTAAAATTGTGGATGAGGGTTCTTCTCCGATACTCTGTAGGATTGATACCACTTGGGTGAAACTCGTCGGAACTCGTTGCAGTCTTGTGATGCCTTCCAGGTCCTGTGCCAGGATTCCGCAAACGAGAAGGGCGTCATGACAGAAGGCTGAAGAGATGCTCTCCTTGAAGGCCATTTCATCTCCAAAAGGGGTTGAAACCGACTGATCAATGCGAACAAATTGCTCTCCTACTTGGGAGTGGTTTTGTTGGCCGTCGGGACCTTGACCACCGCTTCCGTACTGTGGGTAGTCTGGTCCACGCAATCCGCGTGTGAGGGTGGCGGCTTGAGTCCACAACCTACTCAGGGCTGTGGATATGTGCCAGAACTGGTCATGTTCAATTGGGGCCCAAATGACCAGTACCCCGTTATGGTGTCAGGACTGTCTCTCATGTACGCTGGCATCGGAATTCTTGTTGCGAGATGGGCTGTGAAACGTGCGGGAACCTCAGGGAAAGGACAAACGACTAATCCTTCCCAACACCCCACACCCGTGGGGCCAGACTAGTATGAAGGGGCGGCGATGGTGGGTGTGACAAATCGCACCACAGAGCAAAAGAGGCTCGTATCCTACTCTCCTCCTATCGCAGCCCTGGTCGTTGTGTTCTATGCATTCGGGGCTCCGGCTTACATCTTTCTTCCTACGCTCGTAGCGGTCATTGGTCTCGTATTAGGTGAACGGTTCAGAAGCACGCCAAACGTCACCGCGGCGCGGATTATGTACTAGGTGGGACGTAGGAGACTGGGTAAGAAGATGATGAGACTACAGGCGCCAAAACTGGAGCTAGCGCTTCTATCGAGCCGGCTCTGGTGCGGTGGCTGTGCTCTCTGCCCCCTGACGCTTTCATGCTCCGCGCTCAACGGACTAGATTTATAACGATGGACAGGGGCCGGAAAAGCAAGCCTTGTCTCAGGGCAATCCCGACATCAGGCAGCAGGTAGAGGACAACAGGGGGACGTTGAAGAAGCTCCAGCTCCTCATACCCGGGCTCAGAGGGTACAGGAACAAGGAGGACCTGAGGGTGTCCGACGAGCTCCTGAGGAACGAGGTGGCGGACAAGCTGGACAAGGTGAAGGGGAACATCGAGCAGCTCAGGAAGGCAGTCGCTTCGAGCGGCGACTTCAACAACCTGACCGCCGTAGGTTCGCTCATATCGCAGGTGCAGGCGCTCAGCGGTGAGGTTAGGCACGCCGCCCAGGGATATGCCGGATGGGTGGCTCCGATAACGATCAACGAGGACAAGCTCAACAAGCTCTACGACTACGACTTCACGTTCGTCAGCTCGGTGATCCAGTTAGACAGCGCGACGTCCGCAGGGAGCCTCAACTATGACCCGACGGCGCCCGCCTCGGTCCAGACGACTCTCAGGCAGCTCGCGGCCACGGTAGCCGACATCAAGCAGAAGTGGTCCGTCAGGATGGAGTCGATTGAGGGGATAGCCCTCAACTAGGGCTGATTGGACATGTTCGGAAAGAACCAGAACTCGGTCCCCGCCTCAGGCGGGAGCGTCATCGGCTCTACCACGATCGAGTGGGAGGACCAGTTCAAGCAGGGAAGCGCGATGTGGAAGGTGCCGAGGAACATCAGGCTCAACGACAACATCGTGGTCAGGGAGGACGAGATCGCCGTCTTCTACAGGGACGGAAAGGTCCTGACGTACTTCGACCAGCCTAACAGGTACGCCCTCACCACGCTGAACGCGCCCGTCGTCGGGAACCTCCTGAAGTTCTTCACGGGCGTCCAGCAGGAGGCTGAGGTCTACTACATCCCGAAGAGGTACCTCGACGGGAAGTTCGGGAGCACGCAGCCCTACCAGTTCACCGACCCGACGTTTGGGATTGTCAACCTGAGGGTGTTCGGCGAGTACAGGTGGAAGATCTCGTCGCCTGAGCTCTTCATCAACCAGTTCGTCGGGACTTTCAGCGCGGAGACGTCTGAGGACGTAGAGGGGAGGATAAAGGAGCAGATCGTCATCCTCGTCTACAACGCTCTGGGCAAGATGAAGGCCCAGGGGCTGAAGGTGACGGACCTGGCTGCGAACCTGACCAACGTGGAGCAGATGGTCCTTGCGCAGGGGCCGGACAACCTCGGCCAGTACGGCATCGAGATCAACAAGCTCTCGGGCTTGACGATTAGCCTGCCCGAAGACGTCCAGAAGGCCATCGACACGAGGTCGGAGATGCAGGTGCTCGGCGTCAACTTTATGCAATACCAGACGGGCAAGGCGATAGACGATGCCGCCAAGAATCCCTCGGGAGGCGCAGGCGTGACGGCCGGCCTGGGAGCGGGCCTGGGAGTCGGCTACGCCATAGGCGGCCAGATGGGGCAGGGCATGGGCCAGGCAATCCAGAACAGGAGCTGTCCCAACTGCGCGTCGCTGGTCCCCGCGAACGTGAAGTTCTGCCCGAACTGCGGCTTCGCTTTTCCCGCGCCACAGCAGCCGGCGGCGCCCGCCGGGGCGGGCAAGTTCTGCCCGAACTGCGGCAGCCAGGTGACAGCGGGCGCGAAGTTCTGCAACAACTGCGGCACTGCGCTGTAGGGCGCGGTCAAACCAGAAATATCAAGCGGTCCTAGACACGGCCCATGGAGAAGGCTAGGCAGGGAGTGCCGGTAGTCATCCCTCCCGACGTGTGGCAGCCCTTGATGGAGGTCAGGTCTCAGCTCGACTCTGAGTGCCCGGGAGCCCCTACGCCGGTGGACGAGGTCCTGAGGGAGGTCATCGACCACTACAGGCGGTGCGAGAAGACGGTGGAGGAGGCCGATGACTTCTGCAGGCGCGCCCAGAAGTGGAAGAAGACGGGCTGAGAAAGGGGATATACGGCGCGTCGGCGCCCTGAGGAGATGCCCGCGGTAGACGTCGGCGGCGTGACGTTATACTACGAGGAGGCGGGAAAGGGAAGGCCCGTCGTCTTCGTGCACGGGATCCCGACCGACTACAGAGCGTGGGGGGCGCAGATGGGTCCCTTCTCGAAGGAGTTCAGGGCGGTGTCGCTCAGCAGGAGGCTCGCGTCTCCGAACAAGAACGCCCCAGTTGGCGGACCGACCGCCACCGTGCAGGAGAATGCCGCAGACCTGAAGACCTTCGTCGAGAAGGTGTGCGAGGGCCCCGTGGACCTGGTCGGGCACTCGTACGGCGGCTTCGTCTGCGCCCTGCTAGCGGCCAGTCACGGCGACCTTGTCAGGTCTCTGGTCCTCGTAGAGCCGGCGGTCTCCACCCTCCTGGTCGCAGACCAGAACAGCACGCTTCAAGTCCTAGGGCTCCTGCTCAGGAGCCCCTCTGTCGCGCTGTCGGCAAGGAGGTTCCAGAGCGGCAGCCTAGGGCCCTCGCTGGCCGCGCTCAAGGAAGGCCACCCCGCAGAGGCGGTCGAGCTCAACGTCGACGGCGTGCAGGACCTTCGGGGCTCGTTCGCCAAGCTCCCCGAGGAAACAAGAAAGATGATGCTGGACAATGCCGGCACCATCGCAGAACTGGGGGTCCCATTTCCGAGATTCACGTCCGTGGACGCAGGCAGAATCAGGTGCAGGACGCTCATCGTGAACGGAGGGAGCAGCGCGTTGTGGCTCCGCAGGATCGGGGCACTGCTTGGAAAGAGCGTACCCGGGGCGGCGGTCACCGAGCTAGCCGGTGCGAGGCACTTCCCTCACATGGAGAAGTCAGAGGAGTTCAACGAGAAGGTCCTCAGCTTCCTGAGAAGAGGGTAGAGATAGTGGAGTTCGGCGTAATCAGGCAGAAGGTCGTGATAGACGCGAGCCCCGATGAAGTCTACGGCGCCTACGTGGACATGAAGAAGCACGCGGCCTTCACGGGGTCGAGCGCCTCGGGGTCTTCGAGAGTGGGCGGGAGGTTCAGCGCTGGGGACGGATACATCTCGGCGAAGTTCATCGTGCTCGAAAAAGGAAGGAAGGTCGTCCATGACTGGACTACCTCGGAGTGGCCCCCTGGGTATCCGCCCTCCCTGGTCGAGCTCACCCTCAGGCCCAAGGGAGGCAAGACCGAGTTGACGATGGTTCACTCCAAGGTCCCCGCCGAGCAGGTCGAACGCTATACCGAGGGCTGGAAGGAGTTCTACTGGGAGCCCCTGAAGGCATACTTCAGGTCAGGTTGAACTCGAGGGCCGCGGAGGAGACGCCGATCGATGGTTAGGTCCTCGGACGGAACTCGAACCCGCACTTCAAGCAGACCCGCATCCCGGGGGCGTCTGTTATCGACTGTTTGGTCCCGCATCGTGGGCACTCGACGGTCAAAGTCGCGTGTTTGACGGTTCCCGCGTGCTCTGACCTGACTCGGTCTATCGCTTTGCTGTATGCGTCGCGCTTGCTCTGCGGAGCCAACTCGGCGACTTCGGTCACCAGGCTCGTGAAAAACCTTCTTACTTCACTTCTTCCAAGGTGAAGGTGAACCTAGCCCCAGGGAACTCTCCGGTGTTGACTCTCTCCCAGGCTACCTTGTACGTCTTGGTCACGTTGGCCCCGATGATGCTGATTTGGTTCGGGACGTCGGCGAAGAGGTTCTCGACCTTGGCCTGGTCCTTCGTGAGGATGAGGCTCCGCCTCCTCTTCATCAGGTACTTGACGGCGACGTTCTGGTGCGCATGCCCTTCGACTGGGATCTTCTCCTTCCCGGTGTCGATGGTGAACGAGCGCTTGGCCAATCTCTTCCGCAGGCGGTCGCCGGCCTGATAAATAGGTTAGGCCCGCTATTGTTTCTTTATGTTGGTGACCAGCAGCTTGAACTGGAGAGTCTTGCCTGCCATCGGATGAGACCCCGTCCTCCCATACGCCTTCTCCGGAGGCAGCGTGATCTCCTTTGTCTCGTTGACCTTCATCCCCATCAGCGCCTCCTCGAATCCGCTGATCACCTGGTGGGCTCCGAGGACCACCTGGAGAGGCTTGTAGTCTCGCGCGGGGCTGAACAGGCCTGCCTTGACCGCCTCGGCCTTCATGCTCGTGTCGAAGACCTTTCCACCGGGGAACTTCCCGATGTAGTGGACGGATATCGTGTCGCCCTTCTGCGCGGCGCTCTCGCTCAAGGTTGCTCTCGCGCAAAACGATGAGGGGCTTTAATCGTTGCTGTGCGTGGCATAAGCCGCCCCTCGCTGTCCTCGTCTGCTCATTCCAAGCCGACGCGATCCTCCCTTCGCGCCTCTTCCAGATGCGCGACAAGGCTCAAAGCCACCGGTCCTCCTTCTGGCCGCCCTTGGCGCTAAGCAAGGGGCTCCGCACCTCCTTCGGCAAGCAGAAGGGCCGTGGGCCTTTCGCCTTTTCGAGCATCCTTCCGAGACGCGTCGGTCGAACCGCGCCAGCCCCTCCTGAGCACAAGACTGGAGCTCGAGCAAGGCTGCGGACAGGAATATTCCCCGGCCACGCGCGCAGCCAGCGTCGACTCTGTCCGCCTCCTCGCACTCGTTCCAGCCGACAGCGAGAGAGCTGTCAGCATCTTGGAGCGGCAGGCTGTTATGCTGCATTGACTTCAGTTGCTGACAAAGTGCAGATTTTCTGTTAACCACCATATCATGGCTCGGACGTCACAGGCGCCCGCAAGAGGTCGAGTTGCCTGCAGAGCAGACTCGTGTCGGGGGGGCGCGGTAGCCAAATATCCCAGAGGTAGGTGGCGGAGGCGGATTGAGGCAGCTCTTCAAGGACAGGACGGAAGCGGGGAGGAGGCTCGCCGCGGCCCTCCGGCGTCACGCTGGAGGCGACGTAATCGTCCTCGGCATACCGAGGGGAGGCGTCGTGGTCGCGGCCGAGGTAGCCAGGGAGCTGGCCGCCCCGCTGGACGTGGTGATAACGAGGAAGATAGAGGCGCCAGGCGAGCCTGAGTACGCGCTCGGCGCGGTGACCCAGGACGGCGAGGCCATACTGGACAGCCAAGCGGCGGAGGCCCTCGGGGCCAGCAAGGCCTACCTGGAAGAGCAGGTGAGACAGAAGAGGGAGGAGGTCAAGGAAAGGACGCGGAGGCTCAGGGGAGCGGAGCCGTACCCGAACCTCGAAGGGAAGAGAGTCATAGTTGTCGACGACGGCGTCGCCACAGGAAGCTCCATGGGGGCGGCCGTGATGTCGGTGCGAAAGAGGAACCCAAAGGAAGTGATAGTGGCCGTGCCTGTCGCGCCGATGGGGGTCGTGCAGTCGCTGCAGGGCGACGGAGTCAACGTCGTGTGCTTGGAGACCCCGGACGAGTTCC
>JASHUU010000015.1 GCA_030039795.1 Nitrososphaerales archaeon
CGCCGCCCAACGAGTACATCGGCACAGACCCGACTGACGCGCCGGTGCTGGCGAGGACGATCTTCGCCGTCCAGGTGC
Source organism: Nitrososphaerales archaeon (assembly GCA_030039795.1). GTDB lineage: Archaea > Thermoproteota > Nitrososphaeria > Nitrososphaerales > Gagatemarchaeaceae > UBA183. Next base: position 79 of record JASHUU010000015.1, read on the forward strand.
CAGAGGACGTCCCTGTGTACGCCGCGACCTCGAGCACCTGCCCCAGGAGGTACGTCGGCTCGTTGGTCGCTATGTCGCTCCCGTTGATCGGCAGCCCCACCTGGAGCCAGGAGTAGGCCGGGGCGCCTGGGTTGCCGCTGGAGTCCGTTCCCTGGACGGACATCACCCATGACCCCTGGGTCATCGACGAGGTGACGGTGAAGCTTCCCTGCCACACCTCCTTGAGGGCGTCGTACGTCAGGGTCGCCGTGCCCTGTGAAGCGCCCGACTCCGTGTCCAAGTGGAACGCGGCGTTGAACGAGCCCGCGGTGACGTTCGACGTGCCGCTAGGGGTCGTTATCACCGCGGAGATCGGTATGGTATCCCCGACCTCGAAGTAGGCCCCTGGACCGGTGTAGGGAAGGTAGATCGATATCCCGTCGCCTACGGAGAAGGTGGTGGATCCGGTGCCCGAGTACGAGCCGCTGGTCGCCATCACCGTGGCGGTCCACATCCCCGCGGGGTCGCTCGAAACGACGTCGTAGTTGCCTGTCCAGGCCCCCAGCCCGGCGTCGTAGGAGAGCTGCACGGTCGCCACCGACTGGCCGCCGGGTCCCTCCAGGAGGGCCGAGACCGTGCCCGTGGTGACCGTCGATGCGCCCTGGGTGACTGCCGCGGTTATGGTCAGGGTGCCGGTGCCCGCGCTCTGCAGCGCCCCGATGCTGCTCGAAGCCGAGACCGTCAGAGAGGTCGTGGACTTTGTCAGGTATATCGCGAGCTCGCCCAGGTTGGGAGAGCCTATGCCCGTCAATGGGTCCCAGCCCGGACCTGCCTGGTACGGGTTGTTGTTGCCGACCGTGATGTCATGGAACGCCTTCGCGTATTCCGTGGGATTGTCCAGGATGGCGTAGAGCTTGGGGCTGATGAAGCCCAGGGTATGGCCGGCCTTCTGGTCTATCACGGCCATCGAGCCCGCCCAGGACGGGGAGCCCACGCTCGTCCCGCCCACGATGTAGTACCCGGCCGCCGAGGGGCTCCCGCCGATGTAGACCACGACCCCCGTCTGGACGTCCGCGTCCCACGCCACGTCCGGTGCGCCCCTCTCGTCGTTGTCCACGACGCCCGGCCCCTTCTGCCAGGAGGGCTGGGCGAAGAGCGTGCTGTATCCTCCGCCGGTGGCCCATCCGTAGTAGTCGTTCCAGCTCCACGCGGTCTCGTACCCGTACGATGAGCTCGCGCCCTCGGAGAAGTTCTCAAGGGAGCCCGAGGTCGTGCTCAGGTATAGGGAGGTGCCGCCGACCGCGGTCACGTAGGGGTCGGTGGAAGGGTATTCCGCCCCGCCGTAGGGCGAGGTCTGGTTGAACGTCTGGTCGTAGGCTCCGAAGTCGCCGCTCGAAGCGAAGACCGTTATCCCGTCCGCTGCCGCCTGCTGGAATATCGAGTCCAGCCAGGGGTAGTTCTGGTACGCCGCAGAGTCGCCGAGGTCGTTCTCCGGCGAGCCCCAGCTCATCGATATGACCGAGGGCCGCGGGACGTAGGTCCCGTTCCCGTTCGTGCCTAGGATCGCGTCCTGCACCGCGTAGTAGAGCGGCTGGCTGTTGTTGGACGCGATGAAGAGGTTTATCGTCGCCCCGGGCGCCATGGCGTGAGACCACTCGACGTCGAGAGCTATCTCCACGTTCCATCCCTCGACTATCCCCAGGGTGTCGTTGCAGGGGCCGTCGACGCACACCTGGTTTATCGTCGTCAGAGGGAGGCCGAACTCCTTGCTGAAGTTGTTGAGCTCAGCCTGGATGTACGGGTCGCCGAAGGCGTCCACTATCGATATCACCTCGCCCGACCCCGTGTACCCTTCGTCCAGCAGTCCTGTCTCGTTGTATGCCGCCCTTATCTCCGCCGGCGTGTAGTAGAGGAAGTTGCCCGGCGTTTGGTTCGGGTCGGAGACCTTCTGGTCCAGGGTGACGTACATCGGGACCGCTCCCGTCCTGAGCTGCGCAACGTCGTCCGGCCCCACCGCCGACCTCATCGGCGCAGGGACGGAGGGCTTCGCGGTCTGGACCTGGGCGGAAGACGCCGAGATGGGCAACGCGAAGGCGTTCACAGCGAGAAGCGCGAGCACCAGAACAGGGAAGACGGCCCTGGCTAGCTTCAAGTCCCAGCCGCCTCGGTGGGGCCGCGTCTGATAAAAGGGTGCGCTGAGGGCGGCTGTTCCGCTGCGCGGGCCCGTTCCGCTACTTCACGCGGATGGCCCGGGTGGCGCTCCTCTGAAGGTTGAGGCCGTCGCCCGAATAACTCGCGTCGACGATGACCTTCCCCGCCGCTGCGCCCGTGACGGTGACCGAGCAGGTCCCCTTCGACGAGAGGGTGCAGGTGTAAGAGGAGAGCGAAGCTCCGCCGCTCCCGCCCATGGTCCACTGGACGGTCTCCCCCGCCACCGAGCCCGCGAACCCCTTCAGGGTCGCAGTGCACTGCATCGAAGACCCTACGCCCATCGAGGTCCTTGTGCAGGAGACGAAGAGCAACGGGTGGCCCACGGTCACCGAGAGGGCCGCCACAGCATAGCTCGGGGAGTTGGCGTTGACCAGGTCGCCTCCATAGACCGCCTCGACCGTGGCCGCTCCTGCGGACGTCCCAGTGACCGTCACGCCGCACCTGCCCTTCGCCGACAGCGCGCACTCGACCGAGGAGAACGTCAGCCTCCCCGGGCCTCCGAGCTGGGACCAGTAGATCTCCTCCCCTGCGACCGAGCCTCCGAACTTCTTCAGCGCGGCCGTGCAGTCCCAGACGTCCTTCTGCACTTCGAGGCACGAGGCCGAGAGGGACGTCTTAGGGTCCGACGGCGGAGGGTCCACGGTGACGAACGGGACAGACGACGCGGCGGTGTTGGGAGGCGGCGACGATGTGGATGTCCCGGGGGACGAGTCGGTGACGACGGCGCAGTAGTACTCCGTGGCCCCCATGGAGCCGGAGTAGCTGAACGTGAAGAGGGCCGACGTGTTGTACAGCGAGACCTTCGTGTCGGGCCCGTGCTCCGTCGTCGTGACGGGGGCCCCCGCGGAGGCGCAGGTGCCGCTCGTCAGGCTGGACGACCCCTCGTACAGGGTCACGCTGTAGGGCCCCGTCCCACCCTCCCAGAACACGGCCGCGGTTATCGTGGTGGGCGTGCTTGGAGGAATGATGGGCGGCGTCAAGGAGAAGGATGTGACCAACGGGTCGGTGTCGACTATCACTGAGACGACGTTGGAGGCCACGGTCGCAGGCGTCATCGAGTCGTCGGAGATCTTGAGCTCGAACTGCCACGTGCCTACTGTGAGAGTGCCCGTGGGCACGGCAGGCAGGGTACCTACGACGCAGGAGAAGGACAGGCCCATGCTGCTGAAGCTGGTGGCTCCCGGCTCTTCCTCGAACCACTGGCATGTGTACCCGGCCGTCCCGCCTGTGAAGGAGGACGAGCTCGACAGCAGCGCCATCTGTCCCGCGTCAATCGTCGTCTGCGAGACCGGCGTGGAACTGTCATTCGGCGCGACACCTATCGTCGGCCCGTCGAGGGGCGCGGAGCTGACCGTCACCGTATCGCCGGAGGAGCAGCCGCTGGACGCCCCGGCAGCGTCGGTCACGACGTAGTAGTACGTGGTCGTGACCAGCGGCGTCGCCGAGTAGGAGGGCTGGGTCGCGCCCGCGACCTTGTCCGAGCCGGCGCAACCCGCCGTGTACCACTGGTAGGTGTAGGGCAGCGTCCCTCCCCCCGCAGCGGAGGTCAGGACGACCCCCTGGTCCTTGTCGATGGAAGGGAGGTTCGGAGAGATAGCCCCTGCGGAGAGGACCGGGTTGACCGTTGCAGTGAAGGCGGCAGAGCTGGTCGTCACGGGCAGGGCCGCGCTGTCGGTCACCTGCAGCTCGAACTGCCATGTGCCGGTGGCGGCTAGGGCGCCGGTCGACTGCGTGAGGGTAGCTCCCGCCGTGCACCCTGAGGTGAAGGCGGCGCCGAGGTCTGAGAAGGAACTGGCCGCGGGCATCTTGGCGAGCCACTGGCAGGTGTACGTCGACGTCCCGCCGCTGAAGGTCGCGGAAAGCGTGGTCGCCTGGCCCGAGTCCAGCGTCGACGCCACCGCCGCGGGCGTGGCCACTGAGAGCGCTGGGTTGACCAGCACGGCCACGGCGTCTGTAGAGACAACGGTGTAGGGCGTCGGCGAGCTGTCGGTGACCTGGAGCTCGAACTGCCACGTGCCGACCGCGGTGAGCGCACCGGTGGAAGCCGTCGGGAGGGAGAGCGCTGCGCAGCTGAACGCGCCGCCCAGGTCGGCGAAGGTGTGAGCGGTCGGAGTCTCCTCGAGCCACTGGCAGGTGTAGGGCTGCGTCCCGCCGCTGAACCCTGTGGAGGTGGACAGCGACGCAGCCTGGCCGGAGTCTATGGTCAGGGCGCCCGAGATCGTGGGCCGCGTCAGGGCCTGGTTCTCCGTGAACGGCTGCGTCAGCGACGGGTAGACCACCCCGAAGTGGTCTTCGACGACCGCGCAGTACCACACGTCCATCCCGGGCGAGGTGAAGCTGAAAGAGACGGTAGTCGAGGTCTGGCCAGTGAGCGGGTTCGAGCCAGAGACGCCCACCAGGGTGAAGCCGCCTGGGGCCGAGTTGGGACAGGAGCTAGTGGACGACGTCGTGCTAAGCAAGTACACGGTGAAAGGGGACGTGCCGGCCGACCACGTGACCGTCGCGGTCACCGGGCCCGACTGTCCGGCGTCGAGCGAGGTGGGTGAGAGCGTCACCAGCGGAGCGGCCACCACGGTGACATAGACCGGGCTGGAGGGGACTGAGTTCACGTCGAGCTCGAACTGCCAAGTCCCGACCGTAGAGAGCAGACCGGTCGTCGCGGACGACGGGGAGGTGCAGGTAGCCGCGGAGCCCAAGGGCGAGAAGCTGGTGGCCCCGGGCGCCTCTTCCGTCCACTGGCAGGTGTATGGCGAGGTTCCCCCGCTGAAGCTGGCTGAGAGGGCGATCGACTGGGCGGAGTCCACGCTTGCAGGCGACGCCGTCGGGGTGCCCACGGTCAGCGATGCGGCGCTGGCAGGGCGTATCATGCCCGCAGCGACGACCAGGCAAAGAGATACCGCAAGGATGAGCGCGAGCCGGGTGGGAGCCCTGTTCCTGCGGCCGGCGGGCGCCAGGTGCCCTTGGGTGGTAATATCCAACACACGCATCGGGGTCTTTGGTAATTTAAGGCTGACGCACTTATTGACTGTCGAGGCTCTAGAGGAGGCCTCTGATCCAGGACACGGCCGACTCGACGGCCGCCAAGGGCGCAGAGAGCCAGGTCACCGCCTTTGCCGTCAGGAAGAGGCTCTCGCGGGCGACCGGAGCGGACGGCGCGAAGGCCTCCGAGGACCTTACCGAGGGGAGCGGCGCCAGAGACAAGCTGCGCGGAGCCTCAGAGACGCTGAGGGCCACGGTGGCTGTGGACGCGGAGTACGGGGTCTGAGAGCTGTCGACGACCGTGACGCAGTAGTAGGTGGTCCCGCTGGAGGGGGCGTCGAAGTCGAAGCTCGCCGAGGACCCCGTCACTCCCGTCTCCGGGTTGGACCCTGATGTCACGGCCACGACCTGCGTGTCGTCCGCGCACGTCGAGCTCGACCCGCTGTAGAGCGTCGCGTTGTAAGACGAAGTGCCTCCGGACCAGCTCATGGTCGCAGTCACGGGCGTGCCAGGCGTGGCCGACGACGGCGTGAGGACGAGCGCCGAGACCACCACGTCCGTGTCGACGGTCACCGAACCGCCGCTCGAGGTGACCGAGTTGGGCGTGCTCGCGCTGTCCGTGACCAGGAGCGCGAAGTGCCATGCCCCGACCGTGGAGAGGTCGCCGGTGGTCACGCTGGGCAGGGACCCCGACGTGCACGTGAAGGACGACCCTAGGTCGCTGTACGACGTGGCCCCGGGCGCCTTCTGGAGCCACTGGCACGTGAAGGGCGCCGTCCCTCCTCCGAAGCCTGCTGTGGTCGAGAGGTAGGCCGTCTGGCCGGAGTCTACTGTGATAGGGCCGGACGTGGTCGGGGACGTGAGCGCGTCGTTGATCAAGAGCCTGGCGGCCGAGGACGTGGCCGTCTCGGGGGACGCGGCCGAGTCGGTGACCACCGTGCAGTAGTAGGTCGTCGAGATGGGCGATGTGAACGTGAGTGTCCCCGAGGTCCCGCTCTGTCCGGTTAGAGGGTTGGAGGCGGACGAGACCGAGACCAGCGTGGAGCTCGCGGAGCAGGTCGAGGTGGCGCTGCTGTAGAGCGCTATGGTGTAGGGTCCTTCGCCCCCGGACCAGCTCGCAGTGACTGTGACGGACACCGACTGCCCTGCGTCGAGGACGGTCTGGGACAGGGACGGCGTTATCGCCAGGAGCGACGGGTTGATGACGAACTCTATGCCGCTGGACGTCGAGGCGCTCTGGGGCGCCGAGGCGCTGTCCGTGACCGTGGCGCAGTAGTACGTGTCGGAGGAAGGCGGGCTGAGCGTGAACGACGCGGGCGAGCTCGCCACGCCAATGCTCTCTGAGACCAGCACCGAGTCGGCGCTGCAGGACGAGCTCGAGCCGCTGTACAGATAGACCGTGTAGGTCGACGTCCCGCCGGTCCACTTCACCGTCGCCGTGATGGACGCCGACTGGCCCGAGTCGATGGAGGAGGGCGAGAGCGAGAGGCTCAGGCCGAGGGCCGCGTTGACCGTGACTGACTGTGCGCCCGAGGTCGCAGACTCGGGGACGCCGGAGCTGTCGGTGACCTCCAGCTCGAACCGCCATGTGCCTACCGTCGAGAGCGTGCCCGTGGAGGCGGAGGGGCCGGACGACGTCGTGCAGCTGAAGCTGGAACCCAGGTCCGAGAAGGACGACGCGCCGGGGGCCTCTTCCAGCCACTGGCAGGTGTACGACGGGGTGCCGCCGCCGAAGTGCGTCGGCGTCGAGAGCGTCGAGCTCTGGCCGGAGTCGACCGTCGTGGGAGACGACGCGATCCCCGGCGCGGTTAGGGGCGTGTTCACGGAGAAGAGCAACGCGGATGACTCGAGGGTGACCGCCACCGCGGACGAGTCCTTGACCGTGGCGCAGTAGTACCTCGCCGAGGCTGGCGCGGCGAACGAGAATGTGGCCGTCGTGGTGCCGAGCCCGGTGAGCGGGTTGGACCCCGAGAGTATTCCGACGAGGGTCGGTGACGAGCAGGTGTCAGAGGCGCTGTAGTAGAGGGACGCGGTGTAGGCAGACGAGCCGCCGGACCAGGTCAGGGTCGCGGTGATCGCGAAGGACTGGCCGGAATCGGCGACGTTGGCGCTAAGGGTGAAGGAAGAGATCGAGAGGGCGGGGTTGACTGTGAAGAGCGAGGTGCTCGATTCGAGAGAGGTAGACGCGCTGTCCACGACGTTGGCGCAGTAGTAGGTGTTCGAGTTCTGCGACGGAAACGTGAAGGTAACGCCCGTGGCGGACGTCGAGGTCGTGGCGACCACCTGGGTGTCCTGGCTGCATGCCGTCGCCGAGCCGCTGTAGAGCACCACGGTGTAAGGCGCGGTCCCGCCTGACCAGAAGACCGAAGCGGACACGGACGTGGACTGTCCCGAGTCGATCATGGAAGGGGAGACCGAGAAGACGGAGCTGCCGAGGTCAGGGTTGACCACGAACTCGGCTACTGACGTCGCCGCGGTCACCGGGGTGGACGCGTTGTCCTCCACAGTCGCGCAATAGTACGTGGCCGCCGTCGGAGCGGGGAACGAGAACATCTCGGTGTGCGTCGTCACCTTCGTCGCCGGGTTCGTCGGCGCGCTCACTGCGACCGCGGTCGTGTCGGACGAGCACGTCGAGCTCGAGCCAGAGTAGAAGGTCACGGTGAAGGGCGAGACGCCGCCGGTCCAAGTCACGTTGGCAGCCACCGAGGGAGCCTGGCCAACGTCTATCGCGCCCGGCGAAAGGGCCAGAGTAGGCACCGGGGCAGGAGTCACCGTCACGGTCACCGACTTGCACGTCTCAGACACGGACGCAGGAGACCCTGGGCTGCTGTCCTTGACCTCGACCGAATAGGTCGTCGACGCGGTGAGGGCTCCGGTCGTATAGCTCGCCGAGGTCTGTCCCGAGATCGCGGTGCTGCACGCGGACCCGGTGTACCACTGGTACGTGTACGGCGGGCTCCCGAGGGTGGCTGTCACCGTGAAGGAGGCGGTCTGTCCGGAGTCGACGCTGGCAGCCTTCGGGCTGACGGAGGCGGAGACCGGCTGGTTGATTGCGAACTCGGCGGCAGGCGACACGGCGCTGACGGGCGTCGGAGCGCTGTCGGTCACGTCGGCGCAGTAGAACGTCTTCACGCTCGGAGAAGCGACCGTGAAGGTGTCGGTCGGGCCGGGGACGTCGGTCCCGCTGCCTACTAGCGTGGTGTCGGCCGTGCAGTTGGAGGTCGGCCCGCTGTAGAGCGTGACGCTATAGGGGGCCGTGCCCGTGGTGAGGTCGACCGAGACGGCCACGGACGCGGTCTGGCCGGTGTCTATCGAGTGGGGAGACAGCCCGACCGTGGGGGCGAGGGTCGGGTTGACCGTGACGAGCGACGCGGTGGGAGTGGTGATCGCTTCGGGGCTGGAGGCGCTGTCGGTGACCTTGGCGCAGTAGTAGGTGGACGTGTACGGGTACTCGATGAAGGTCGCGCTCGTGCCCGTCAGGCCGCTCTCGTTGGAGCCGACCGGAGTCGCGCCCGAGCAGCTGGAAGAGTAGCTCGAGAGTATCTGCACGGTGTACGGCGTGGTCCCGCCCTGCTCCCAGCTCACGGAGAGCGTGGCCGTGTCACCCTGGTCTATCCCCAAAGAAGGAGGAGACAGAGTGATGGTGTTGGATGAGAAGGCCGAGCTGACCTTGACCGTGGTCGTGGAGCAGACCGAAGCCGCCGGCGAGCCGGTGCTGCTGTCGACCACGCCGACGGAGTACGTGGTCGTCGCGGACAGGACGCCCGGCGAGTATTTTGCCGAGGTCTGCCCGGAGATGGCCGAGGTGCACCCGGAGCCATCATACCACTGATAGGTGTACGGGAGCGTGCCGCCGGTGGCCAGCGCGGAAAGGCTGATCGACTGCCCCATGTCCACGGCCGAGGAGGAGGGGGCGATCCTCACCGCGAGGGTGGGGTTCACAACGAACTGGACTACAGGCGAGAGCACCGCCTCGCTCACGCCGTTCGTCACGCCCACGCAGTAGTAGGTGCTGAACGTGGGAGACGCGAAGGAGAAGGAGGCCGTGGTGCCTGCCAGGGAGGTGATAGGGTTCAGGCCCGAGGAGACCGTCGCGACCGTCGTGTCAGAGGCGCACGCCGAAGAGGTGCCGGTGTAGAGGGTCACGGTGTAAGGCGCGGCGCCCCCTCTCAGCGTTACAGCTCCCGAGACCGTGAGGCTCTGGCCGAAGTCGTCTCCCGGGGTAGACAGGGTCAGCGAGGGCGCCATGAGCGTAGGGCTGACCATGACGGTGACCGTCTTCGAGAGGGTGCTCGACTTGCTCGCGCTCGTGACCTGGCCGCAGTACTCGGTCGTGGAGCTTGGGGAGACCGTGAAGACGTACTGGTCCGCGGTGACGTCTACCTTGGTGCCGGCGGGTGTGGAGGCGGTCGTGCACGCCCCAGAAGGCGTGCTGTAGAGATACACGCTATACGGCGCGGCCCCCCCGCTCCATCCTACGCCTATCTGGAGAGACTGGCCGTCGTCGATCTGAGTCGTGTGAGGCGTGATGGTGGCGGGGCTCGTGAGATACTTGCCCGCCAACACGAAGCCTATCACGACGGCGACTATCACTATCCCGACGATGAGAGCCCAAGTAAGAATTCTCGACAGGGAGGGCAATGGGGACGTCTAGGGGGCGCCGCGAGTGTTAAAAAGTTGCCCATGTTATCGAGGATATCCGAGGCCGAGTGCTGCCGAGGTGGGGCGCATCGGATTTTGCACGAACTCCCGCCGGACCCTGTGCTAGAGCCTCGCCCGCGGCCCTATGGCGTGTAAGCCGGCGCGATCGCGCCCGCGCGGGGCTCCGTCTGGGGTCCGCCCCCGGCCCTCGTATAGACCACCAGGAATGTCACATAGAACCCTACGAAGAGGGCGTACCCCACCCAGTTGTGGAGGCTCCATAGGGCCGCGGCGCCCGTCGTGTATCCCGTCCAGATTAGCAGCAGGATCCTCACCGAGTTGAGCATCACGAGGGTGAAGACCCCCGCCGCGGCCAGCTTGACGGTGAATGGTATCGGCTTCCGCATGTCGAAGTGCATGAGCCCGAGGAGGCCGAGGAAGGTGGTCACCGAGAGTATGCTCGAGCAGCCGGGAGTCACGACGCCAGTGACTGTCCCTCCCGCCCGGGAGACGAACTCGAACTGGTCGCCCTGCCAGGTCACGGGTATCCCGCTCAGCCGGACCATTTCAGCAGAGACATAGGAGGCCAGGCCCGCGAAGGGCTGGCCCAGGTAGAACTCGAGGATGAAAGGGGCGCTGACCCCCGCGACGTAGAGCACGGTGTAAGGCAGGAGGATGAGCTTGGTCCTGGGGTTCAGGACGAGCGATGTCCCGTAGAAGATCACGATGAGGCTGACGGCGGACGCCGGCAGAGACCCCTCCGAGTATGAGGCGAACGGGAGCGGCAGGGCCAGGAGGACGATTCCGAGCGCCCGGACGTACGGCTCCGTCCGCAGGGAGCCCTCCTGCACGAGGACTGCGTGCAGGTCGCCCCACCTCAGCAGGAACAGGACGCCCAGGAGGGCCACTATGGGTATCGCAGGGAAGGCGGTCCCGAACGTCTGGTCAAGGTTGCTCGTGAGCAGCCGGAAGAAGGAGAGCACGACCGGGAGGTAGACGGTAAAGCAGACCGCGACGGCGAGCGATATCCACGCGAAGAACCTTGTGACCCCTCTGTCGGGGCGCCTCAAGGGGCTATATCCTTCGGAGTTGTGTGCGTCTCGCTATGGCGTAGGTGCCAACTATGGCCACGGTCGCGAGTGTGGCGAAGCCCAACTCGAACGGGAACTCCGGGATGCTGCTGCTCTTGCTCGTGGAGCTGGTCGGAGACGTGTTGGTGGTGGTCCCCGTCGGTCCCGTACTGGCAGTGGGGCCTTGCACCGCTATCACGGTGACGTTGTCCGAGTTGTAGTTGGCGACGTATGCCTCATGCGTCAGGCTGTTGACTGCCACGGCGTCGGGGTCCATGCCGACCGTTACGTTAGCAATCAGGCTGTTGCCTGAGCTCAGCACGAGGACCGTGCCGTTGTCCTGCGAGTCCAGGTACGACGGGCCCGTGCATGCCACGAAGTAGGTGCCGGTCGACGTGTCTACCCCGATGGCGTCCGGCCCGGTGTCTACGGTGACGTTGCCCACCCACGTGTTGGTGCTACCCTCTATGATGTTGATCTGCGGCGGGCTGCTCGCGTCGGCCGCTACGTAGATCGCGTCCAGACTCGGGTTGATCGCTATCGCAGTGGGTTGGATCCCGACCGAGACGTTCGCAATCTGCCTGAACGTCGTCCCGTTCACAACGGTCACGTTGTCGTCTGCGCTGTCAGCCACATAGAT
>JASHUU010000097.1 GCA_030039795.1 Nitrososphaerales archaeon
CCTCCTTGATGTCGAGCTTGTCCACGAGGTTCATCTCGACTATCGGCATCCCGATTTCGGGGTCCACAATCTTGGAAATCTGCCTCTGGACCTCCCTCAGGTCCACCTGCTCGGTCGCCATGTCTCTCTGACGTTCTAGCTTCGGTTTCCGCTATAAAAGATTGCACGCGGCAGACCGACAGCTTTACACTTGAGCTGCCGCGCCGCAGCGGCGTGACTCCTGAGCAAGTGATGAAAGAGATCGAAGGGAAGGCCCCCAAGCTGGGGCTGCCCATAATCGGACCAAAGCGGGGCGTCATCCTCGACGAGGTGGTCGAGGAGCACAAGCCGTCCAGAGTCCTGGAGGTGGGCACCCTCGTGGGGTACAGCGCGATAAGGATGGCGCGGCACCTCAAGCCCGGCCAGAAGATCACCTGCGTAGAGCTGAAGGACGACATGGTCAAGGAGGCGCGGTCCAACGCAGAGAGGGCGGGGCTCTCAGACCGCATCGAAGTGCTCGCCGGAGACGCGAAGAAGGTGCTCCCGACCCTCTCCGGAGGGTTCGACATGGTCTTCCTCGACGCCGTGAAGGAAGACTACCTCTCCTACCTGAAGTCCATCGAGCATCTCCTCCACAAGGGGAGCGTGGTCGCGGCCGACAACGTGAAGTCTCACGCGGAGGAGGTGAAGGGCTACCTCGACTACGTCAGGAACTCCGGGGGCTACCGCAGCGCGTACAGGGAGGCCGGGTCCAACTACGATACCGACGAGGGCGACGCCGTAGAAATCAGTGTGAAGCTCTGAACCCCGACACGAGGGCCCTCCACCCCTTGCCGCCGTCGAACGGGAGATACACCCTGACCCTGTCGACGAGGCCGTCGTACCTCTCCATCAGGACTCCCGCCATCTCAGGCCAGGACCCTTCGACCACGAACTCGTCGAGCATCTCGTCAGGGACCTCGCCCGCCATCTTCTGCCACTCTCCCCTGACCGACAGCTCGTGCAGCCTCTCCCCGACCGACTCCCAGCCGTGCAGCTCCATGAGCCTCATGTACGTCCTAGTTGAGGAGTAGAACGCCACCTGCTGCCTGTAGGACTCCTTGAGGGCGCGGATGTCGGCGGCGGTGCCGCCCACGGCTGCGAACACAGACGCCGTCACTTCCACGTCCGCCCTCTTCCTCCCTGCCTTCTTCAGCCCCTTCTCGAGCCCGGCCAGCGCCACTTCCCTGAGATACTTCGTCGTATGGAGGGGATGGACGTGGAGGCCGTCGCCTACCTCACCCGCGACGCGGCACATCCCTTCATTGACCCCGGCCACGAAGACCGGTATCCTGGGGTCGCCTATCGGCCCCGGGCTGAAGAAGGGCGTCATCAGGCTCAGCTTGTAGAACCTGCCGTCGAAGCTCAAACCTCCTCCCTTCTGCCAGCTCTGCCACACTGCCCTCAGCGCCGTCACGTACTCATTCATCTTGGGGGCGGGGCTCTCCCACTTCATCCCGAACCTCCTCTCGATGTGCCCCTTGACCTGGCTCCCCAGCCCGAGGATCAGCCTGCCGCCCGACAGGCTCTGCAGGTCCCAAGCCGTGTACGCCAGTGTAGTCGGGCTCCTTGTGAAGGCCACGGCTATGGACGTGCCCAGCTGTATCTTCCTCGTGGCCCCAGCCGCCAGCGAGAGCTGGACGAACGGGTCGTGCTTCGTCTCGTTCACCCAGACGCCGTCGAAGCCGAACTCCTCGGCCTTGCTCGCAAGCGCCGGAGAGTCGCCGGGAGACTCTACCAGGAGCTCTGCGTCTATCTTCAACCGCGATTCTCCACTGCCGGGAGAGACGGCTCTTAAACCCGTGAAGGCGGGCAACACTCCGGACTCGTGGTGGACTCTCCTGTCGTCTTGGGCCTGACCGCCGCGCTCTGCTGGGGGACAGCCGACTACCTCTCGAAGAGCCAGTCGAAGCGGGTCGGCTCGTACAAGACGGTAGTATACACGCACGTCGTGACGCTCGCCGTCCTCCTGGCGCTCATACCGGTACTCAGGCCCTCTCTGGCCGCCCCCGTCGACGCCACCGTCGTGCTCCTCGTCTGCGGGGTCGTCAACTTCGCCGCCTTCAACCTCCTCTATGACGCATTCCATCGCGGGGCCGTCTCCGTGGTCGCCCCCGTCGCCTACACCTACCCCGCAGTGACGGTCGCCCTTTCGGTCCTCGTCCTCAGGGCGTCGCTGTCGGCGGCCGAAGCCCTGGCGATATCCGGCGTGATCTTGGGCGTCGTCCTGCTTTCGACCAGGGTGAGCGAACTGAGGGCGTACAGGAGAGGGGGCGGCACGACTGGCATCGGTGCAGGCGTCCTCTCCGCCGTGGGCTCCTCGGTCTTCTTCGGCTCGGTGTACCTAGGGATCGGCTACGCGGCACCGGTGGTGAGCTACTTCCTCCCGGTCGTCCTGCTCAGAGGGGTCGGGGCCTGCGCCGGTCTCGTGCTGGCGCCTCTGCTGGGACAGGACGTCAAGCCTTCGAGGGCCGCCCTCTCAGGGACGGTCTTCGTGATGGGCACACTGGAAGCGGCCGGCTTCCTCGCGTTTACCTACGGGATCCTCAACGCCGGCGGCTCCCTCCCGGTCGTCGCCGCCCTGTCTGGTCTCGGGGGTGCCGTCGCCACCGCATACGCGATGACATTCCTGAAGGAAAGGCTTGAGACCAACCAGATGGTGGGAGTCCTCCTTGCCGTCGCAGGCGTCATCGTCCTCCTCTACCTCGGAGGGTAGGCGAAGCTGAACTACTTCCAGGCCGTGCAGCAGGGAAGGACGCGCGTCCAGGAGGCCATCGACCTCTTGCAGGGCGTCGTCGGGACTTGCCATCCGATGCTGTTCCTGAAGATGGGCGCCGCGGAGTGGACGCCGGTGGGTAACGAGTCGCTCTACGCGGTCGTGCCCGGCAAGCAAGGGACCGCCGCCCTCGTGCTCTGCGACATAGACGGGAACTCGAAGGTGATGAGCGATTGGGTGGCGTCGGGCCAGGCCGAGGAATATTCGAGGTCGCTGTCTGCGAAAGGACTGCAAAGGTTCGACGGCGAGGTCAAACTGCCAATCTGAGACGACGTCGAATCTGCGAAGCACTTGTTTATTAAGCGGAGCGGCGTCCGCCAGATTCGCCAGCCCTGCACGGACCGCAGCTCCATCGAAACCGGACGGCGCTCGACGAGGCACGGACTGTCATCGCTGACGGGAAAATTTGGGGGTGAAGTGAACGGCTAGATGTTCGGTATGTAGAGCGCATGCGGTCGCTTCGTGCGCGGAGTGCGGGCTACAGGTCTGTATGTCCCATTCGACCACGGTATTCGACGAGAAGAGCAGGGTGATGAAGACCTACTGCGGGAACTGCACTGCGAAGCGGATGCCCGT
>JASHUU010000016.1 GCA_030039795.1 Nitrososphaerales archaeon
TCGAGGCCCACAAGCAGGTCGTAGTAGTAGTGAACGGGATAGTGGAATCGGTACCACGGCTCCCATCGGGCTCCTTGCCTGTGCAGTTCGCGCTCCAGGAAGAACTCCGCGCCTCTCTCACATGCGAGCTTCATGCTTCGGGTCCACTTTTGGCGAGGATACGCGGCGAAGGCGCTCAGGGGCTCCCAGGAGTCCAAGGTCCGCCCCGACCGCTTCTTGCCGAAGTTCCAACAGGACCACCCACCGAGCTCTGCCTGGTTCTTCACAATCCACTCGAACGCGCTCCTTACCTTGGGATGGTCCACATATCCAAACTTGACCAGGGCCCTCGCCGAGTTGCCGGTCACGCAGAGGTGGCCCCCAGCCTTTCCGCTATAGCTGAACCCGCCGTCCTTGGTGGCATACCTGTCCATCCACAACTCGCTGGCTTTGGCGACCCTCGGCTCCTGCCTTGTGATACCAAGGTCCGACAGCACCAGGAGCATCCAGAATGTGGCGGCGAAAGTGGGGTTGAAGAGGTGCCGTTCGTGAAACCAGCATCCGCTGGGCAGTTGCCTGTCGAGAATGTCCTTGGCCCACCCGGCCCTGGCGATGCTCCCTCTCGCAGACCTCACTTCAGAGTCATCTTCTGGCCTGTCAAGCAGGCCAGTCAGAGCGAGATATCTGACCGAAGGCTGGTCTTCCTCGAGTAGCCAGCCTGTCACGGACGAATTACTCAAGCGGCACCCTCTCTCCTTCATCTAGTCGTCTGCGTTCGCGTCTAAAACCATGTCCGTCTCCGTATGGAGTCGTTCACTTCCACTTCGTCAGTATTTCTTCCCGACTGAACGTGGATCGGCTCACGTAGAACAGGGCCACGTCGACCACCAATACGACTCCTGAGACGGCTAGCAGGTTTAGGACCGTGAATGGGAAGGATCCCTCCACGGCCGCGACAAAGATCGCCATGAAAAGGGACGGACATCAGCCCGGCGATCTGGTTCGCGCCGCGGACGCCGGTGACCCGCGACGACACCCGAACTTCCTTGTCAGGTCCTCGGTTTTGATCACTTTACTCACGTCCGGGCCGAGTCGCCGTTCCCTGTCACTCGGGTCGCTTGCAATACTTGAACTGTTCCTCCGGCCCTACCTTCGGGGCGGGTTCGCGCTCGCCGCGTCCCCCGACGGGGGACGAACCTCCGATCTCGCTCGAGTGACTGCCCGAGCCCTTCAAAAGCGCGCTAACTGCCTCCCAGACTTTCACTCGCCCTAGTCCCGGGTGTCTTTCTGGTAGTACTTCGCCCACGCGTTGTTGATGGGGAAGGCGAGCCTCTTCCCGATGGCCCTCTCCAACCACAGCGGGACCAGGAACTTCCGGTTGACGTCGAAATACCCGTAGTACTTCTCGTCTCCCGTCTCCTTCTCGGCCAGTACTTCTCTCGCTACAAAGTCGCCGCAGAATGTTGCCCAAGGGAGCCCTACGCAGCCCAGGACCCTGTGGACCCATGGGGAGGCGGGTTCCTTCAGCACCGTCGGCAGCAGGTCCCTGGTCATATCTATCCTCCCCATCCAGTACTGGACGAACCGCAGGTTCCTCAACTCGGGGAACATCCCCCTGAACCCGGATATCACATGGTCGATGACCCTTGACGTGGTGCTGTCGTTCCGAGTGTATGTCGTAAGCAGACTCCCGCCTCCCAGCAGCAGCCTCTTGCTCCCGGTAAGCCTGTAGTACGAGTAGACCAGGTCGGAGTCCCAGCACTGGAACGGGCCTGCGGGGAACATCGACTGCTGCTCGACCGGGCTGAGCGGCTCGGTGATGGACAGGAACGTCTGCTCATGGTAGACGTTCCAAGAGTAGGGGCTGACCTCCGGCCCCAGCTTGTCCGCGCAGAAGATCACTTCGTCCGCGGTGACCGAGCCCATGTGGGTCTTGGCCGTGTGCCCCTCGAAGGAGACGACGGCGGACGCCTCGTAGACATCGACGCCTCCGTCGACGAGCACCCGCTTCGTTTCCTGGGCGTATCTGAGCCCGTCAATGCCATACGTGTCCTGGTACCTCACGGCGGCGGTGTATCCCTTGCCCCCGACGACAGACCTGACGTCGTCGCCGAAGTAGACCTCCGACTCGTATCCCAGACTCTTCCGCGAAGCGTACTCCTCGCGGACTGCCTTCGCCCCTCCGCTCCCCTTTCCAAGATAGAGACTGTCCTGCTTCTGCAGGTCGCACTCGAGGCCGTTCGACCTGATGAGCGAGAGCATGAGGTCGACACCACGCACGGGCACTTCCCAGAGGTCCTTCGCTCCCTGAGGCCCGAATCGCCGCCTGAGCTGTGACAGCTCCAGCTCGCTGTCAGGGGTCAGGAACCCCGCGCTCTTCCCTGTGGAACTCCCGCCGCATATGTTTCTCTCCAGCAGCACGACCTTCTTCCCAGTCCCCAAGAACCTCGCCGCAGCTGCGAGCCCGGACGCGCCTCCTCCTATGACCAGCACGTCGCACTTGACGTCGCCCTTCAGAGGCGGTTGGATAGGCCGTTTGATCCCCACGAGAGTGGTGAACCACCAGTTCTGCAGCAGCATATCCCTACCACTTTCCCCTGCGAACAGACCGGGTGCGTATCGGCCCTCGCCTGGTAAGCTGACATCGGGCAGGCTGAAGAGTCGCGAAGAGGAAGCCACCCGTGTGGCAGGATCGCGGGAGGCGCCCCATGGCAGCCCCGACTGCCGGCTTCCGAGCCAAGCCCCACGGTCTCCTCAACTCTCGCCGCCTCACCACGTAGACTTTGCCACCCCCACGCCGAGTTACGTGCCGACTTGGCCTAGGTGTCAGAGGCCCAGCAAAACCATGGCGAGAAGGTCGAATCGGAGACACGTGGCAGACCCCAATGCCCTGCTGGACGCCGCCATTGGGGATAAGAGAATTCAACCTAACGCAGGTTAGGCCGGCGTCCAGGCGTCAGGCCAGTACCGCTAGGACGTGCGTGAAGACGTACGCTGGTATCAGCACGTAGACGAACTCGTGGTGGAGCAGAGCCCTCTCCCTCATCGCCCGCGAAAGGCCGTCCAAGGTCAGGTCTAGCACCAAGCAGCCTGCCGCGATCAGGAGAGTGGTCTCGATGCCAATCCAGAACGTACCCCATATGATGTGTATGAAGCCTAGCATTATCAGGGACACTATGGCGGCGTATGCCGCAGGAAAGGCGACGAAGAGGAAGTCTCTGTGGTGTATCCGCCTGCCGCGGATGAAGAACGGTTTCGCGAAACCCCTCTTGAACATGACATCGCCCAGTTCGTTTACGAGGGAGGCCAAAGTGAGCACGGCGGCGAAGCCAATTCCCACCCCCAGTGAGAAGCCTGGCGACACCATGGACTAGGCGCTCCTCGAGGCCAGCAGAGGCTCGGCCACGGCCATGTGTGACCCATGTCGCGGAGCGGCTTATAAAACCGACACTCTGGCTTCATTCCAAGCTCTCCGCACATCATTGCTTTTGGCGGCAGCCGGCCTAGGACGGGAAGAACTGGTAATCGGCGTCGTTCTCTGTCTTCGAAGAAGCCGGCCTCTGAGGACCGCGCGACAGCCGACCGTCGTCAGGTAGACAGTCATGGCGGAGGCGCGTCGCCGTGCGGCACAGGCACATGGTATCGAGCGTCGCGCCCGGCAAGGCTTTTAGTCGAAGCCGCCGCCTCGTCTCTCCGTATGCTCTCCGCGCGCTTCGAGCCGAGAGAATACCAGAAGAAGATAGCCGAGACGGCCGCGTCGAAGAACACCCTCGTGGTCCTGCCCACGGGCCTCGGCAAGACCATGATAGCCATGATGGTGACGGCCAGGCTCCTCGAAGGCGACTCCCAAGCGAAGGCAGTCATACTCGCGCCGACCAGACCTCTCGTCCTCCAGCACTACACCAGCTTCAAGGAGGGCCTCGGCATGCCCGAGTCAGCGCTGGCGGCGCTGACCGGGACCGTGGATCCGGGGGAGAGGGAGCTCCTCTGGCTCAAGGCCCGCGTCGTCTTCGCGACGCCGCAGACAGTGTACAACGACGTCCGCCATGGAAGAGTCTCTCTGAGGAACGTCGCCTTGACGGTGTTCGACGAGGCCCACAGGTGCGTCAAGGACTACACCTACACCAGGCTCGCGAAGGCATACCAAGAGCAGGCGCT
>JASHUU010000017.1 GCA_030039795.1 Nitrososphaerales archaeon
GGCGCCAGACGATGGACACGAGTCTGCCTTCGAGAAGAAGTAGGTCACTGTTCCCCCAGCTGAGCTGGTGAGGTTGAACAGGTCTGCAGTGTCGTACACAGATGAACCGGTACTGATGGAAGGTGAGCTTAGCGACGTTGAGACTTGCGGGTAACACAACCCTGGGGTCCCTTCCGTGTTGAAGGCCTGTGATATTACATACGCTGCGTCATCGCTGCTTTCGAGCATACAACCATAGTTCATGTTGCTGTTCTCCTGCGTCCCTCCGTCCGCTGTATCGGGAGGAGCAATAGGCGTTATCGGCGTTGGACTCGCCTGAAAGGCGAAGGCCCCCTCACCAGTGGTGAAGTCGGCTGACTGACCATTGTCTCCGCATAGACACGCGTTCGAGTTCAGCCAGTACCATCTGATTGGAAATCCGATGACGCTATCTTGGAACTGCTGACCGCTGGCACCAGTAACGCTGAATTCGACTTCGTCTATCAGCCCCGCGGAGTCAGTCACCTCCGTAATTGACCACCGAGAGCCAGCGTCGAGGAGTTGTGGGACGACAAAGCCAGTCGAGTTGTAGAACCAGGGCCAATTCAGCTCAGGAGTTTCGGAGGCAGCATTCCAGACTTGTATTGTGAAGTCGGCCTTTGAGTCATTTGCATCTACTGCAATTGCTGCTTGGAAGTAATCTGCTGAGCCTGTTGTGGAGTTGTGGGACTGGTACTTTAGCGACGACTCGAAGTCTGGATTATATTGAAGGCTCACAACTCCATTCCCCGAGTACGCCAGTTTTTGGGAGAACGAGGCAGTCATCGAGTAGTAACCTAGCACCAAGTTTACTCCGCAGCCATTACATAGCCCGAACTCACCATCGTCATTTCCTACCCACTCCTCAGCGTTTACGGCTCCGATAGTTGACGAGATGACAAGGAGGAACAACACTCCCAAGACCTTGGAGTATGTAGAGCGACTACCCACTTGAGCTCACCTCAAAACAGAGAGTGTTAGGGGCGGAGTTGAAGTCGGCTGGATTTAGCGCTTCAGACAGAGTGATTGACAATCCGACCTTACCCTCGACCGTTTTGGCAGCCGAACCTTGCGAAATCTGACTCCAAATGGGCGAGCTGGCGATTACAGTCAAGGTCACATTCGCTCCGGAGGCTACGTTGGACTTCAAAGTTGCAGCGGCGATTATGCTCAAGACAGACGGGCTGAAGGTGGCCAACTCATCCCCTTCCGTCGCAGGCTTCAGACTCTCGAGGTCGACTTTGGGGAGTTTGTATGCTCCAAGATTATATGACTGACTGCCTGCCAGTTCGTCGTTGACGTAGATGCCAATCTGGAGTGTCGTGCTAGGGGTTATGTCATAGGGGAACACATTGAACGTAGCTTGGATGTAATCACCTAAGGTCCTGTTGGTGTTGTAGGTCGTGGACAACGAAGTGTTTGCGGGAATCAGCCAACCCTCATAGTTCGAAGCATAGCTACCAAACTGATATCCTCCGACCTCACCGGGAAGTTTCTCACCCACCGACCGTGTCTTCATACCTTGGCTGGTCAGCGTCGATAGTAGCAGGACGAGACAGATTACGACCAAGGCGGCAAGGACGAAGACAGACGAGTGTCTTCCTCGACCCCCCTTACGTCCGCGCGTACTTTCTTTGATAGTCCTTCCCAATTTCGCCTCTGCTCTGCAGTGTCCTTACGGCATCTATTACACATTACCCGCCACTGTCGCATTCCTCCATAACACGCCTTCTGCGGGCAGCGTTTGTACCGTCATAGGAGCCGCGACGGCGTGGTCGCGCTGAGAGGCCGACGGCGCCGTTGGGCTCCCGCTCCTATGGGAAAAAGGGCGGTGGGCAGTCGCTTCCCAGATAGTAACCATGGCCAATCGCAGTGCTGCTTCCAAGGTGGACCAATGCGCAAGTTAGTGACTCCAAGCCCGATATCGAGTACTTCGGATTCCAAAGGCTACCTTGAGACCCACCCTCGTAACGAAAAGGTACCACTGGGGCAACGACGATGACAGACGCGAACACGAGGAAAGCTATTGTGACCACCCTCAATCTGCGACTCATACTGGTCAACATCGTGAACGCCCTAATAAGTGAGTTCCCAGTCTTGACGACGACGCCGCGCGGCTGCAGACCCGCAGCATGCAGTCGCGACTCTGTAGGGATTGTAGACATAGCGCCTCGGCGAATACACCACTGGGGGTAGGAAGAACAGAGGCACCTGCTAGCATCACTGCCGCAACACAGGAACCATTGCTCGTCGCGTCATCTGCTCCTATCGCCCGAAGCCTAGGGGATGAGAGGCGGTGAAACGTATGCGTTTCCAGTTTGGGAGGTCCTCTTCGTGTGTTACTGGCTAGACCACAAGCCGATGCCCGGCTGCGGCATGCAGCCCTGCGAAGCGCCGTTGCGCCGGCTCACTCATGGTCGACCCGGCGTCTGCCCGCGCTGCGACAGAGACCCAGAACCGTCCCAGAGCGAGCGAGGGCGGCTTCCTGCGACGGTGCTGGAGGCGCGCGACAACGCATAAGATTCACCCTCTCGGGCCCCCCGCCATGCCACGGACGATCCGTCCGCCTGACCTGGCGCTCTATTCGATGCTGTCCGATCCCAGCATGTCCCCGGACGGGAAGAAGGTCGCCGTCTCAGTCCGGAAGGCGAACCTGACAACCAACTCAAGCCAGAGAAGCGAGCGACTCCTAGCCTAAGTCGCGGCGACAATGGCATCGCCTATGGCCACATACACCCCACCCGTATTCGAACTGGTTACGCTAGGCTGATATGTGCCTGTGGAGTTAGTAATCCGATAGATTGCAATACTGGATGGTCCGCCGTTGTTGAGGTCTATAGTGTCGTAACCCGCAGCGATTCTAAAGGTAGTACCACTACCTAACTGGGCATACACGCCGAGGACCATGTCGTTCGCGTTGGAGGTCGTAAAACTCAAGCAGTCTAAACTACCTGTCGCACTGTTAGAGTAACAGGTATCAGGTACACCGCTGTGCGAGTCGAATGGAGAAGCCGTGTTCACCCCGCTGATGCCCCATACAAGTATGTCCATGTTAGCGCTTCCCGAGCTCAGCGTGGCTGAACAGGTGATTTTCTCGGAGCTCAACTTGCCTGACGATTTGGCATAGAATGTGTAAGCGTAAAGATAGTCTGCAGGACCTGCGCCAGTTTCGCTTACTGACGCACGCTGAGTGTAGGTACCCAGCGTGGGACTCGTTACCTTGGCATTCGACACAGTTGCGAGGCTTGTTAAGGGCTTTACGACACACGCGACGTATATCAGGTCGTTGGAGTTTGAGGTCGTCAGACGAGTTGATACGCTGGTGACCGATCCTGTCCGGCTGCTATTCTCGCCGTCGACACTCAGACTTGGCCAGAGTTGCGTCTCGTCAGGAACCGTGGAGCCCGACTTGTAATAGAAGTCCACCACTCCTGGAGCATATTTGTCATTCAAGTCGTAATAGAGCGCGTTGGACCCCGTGAGGTCACTTCCTCCCACTACGTACCATGGCCCACTGGTTGATCCACTGTCAGTGATGCAGTCGTCGGCCCCCTGTGTGACATTCACGCCGTCACCAGCCGTGCCCCAATAGTAGGCCTGACCACCGGACACCTTTGTCCAGCCAACGGTGTAGGACCCTTCAACGTTGTAGCTTATCTTCCATCCAGTGTCTCCGCTTCCTTGAGTCTCGACGCCAACCTGGAAGTGTTCTTCGATACCGTCAGGACAACCAGGACTACCATGAGTAGCGACGGTCCCAATCTGGAAGTCGTTGTCGGGGTCGCCATATTGTGACATAGGGAAGGAATAAGACTGCGTCGTGATGGTTCCACTAGTCAGATGGGTCGCATATACGAACACTACTGTGCCTGAGTCCAGATATACAGTCTCGTCTACGTACGCAATGGAACTGAGCGCCCCTAGGTCATCGCTGAGTCCGTGCCATGTCTCGTTGCCCCCATCCCATACCTGCGGAGCGGTCTCCAATGAGGAACCTGAGAAGCCGTTCCATCCGTTGGAGGAGATTGCGGCTGTGCCAGCCTGATAGACCCACCCACTGGAAATCTCAGAGCAAATTCCTAGCGTGCAAGTCTGCTTTGCCCCTGCGATAGACACTGTGACCCCTACTGCATTACTTATTGACGCGGTATTCGTACCGGTGTAGTTCTCGGAGAACCAGAACTCGTTAACGTATGATACCTTCCCGTCTCCAAAGCCTGGATATGCACCGACGTAAGGATTATCGGAACTCGCGACGGCGCCGGAAAGCGGCACAACCAGGATGACAAGGGCAGCCATGAGTATAGCAACCCACTGCCGACGGGTTCTCATTGGAACGAGACAGGCAGAGAGAGCCCATCGACACCAACGTCATTCAGGCCATTGACTCTCGCGTTCACCACGCTGGGGCCCACCAACAGGGTAGCAGTCTGCCCAGCAATTTCCGAGTCCAATCCGCATGGAAGCGTCATAGTCAAAGTGATGACGACCGTCTCCCCTGTGGAAATGGTTACAACTGGCGGCGAGTACGTCACATATTGAGTGAGATTGACAGAGGTACCGTCCGGAAGTGTGATACCTGAACTCGCGCCCGAGTTCAGGAACGAAAGCGCAATCGGAGATACTGGATCCTCTTCCGCCACGTCAGAAATCTCGATCTGCACGCTGGAGTTCGAACAGACTCGCGCTTCGAGAGTTTCGGAACCCGCCAAGGAGAGTTCGATGCAGTTTGTCGGGTGAAGTTGCTGGGAGGTGTATTGACAGTCTCCTAGGACTCGGCCCATGGCCACGGGAGCCGAGGTAGTCGGAGTGATGGACAGACGTCCAGTAGACGCTACAATCAGTAATACTACCGGAACCACTCCGAGGAAAGCCGTCCTCTTCCTCAAGGCTCTCGTCCAGCAATTGACATCAGGACAATATAAACAGTTCCTTCAGGAAGATGTAGGCATCCAGACCAGACTGGTTGTAGGAGACCCTGAAGGAGAGGAAGGCCTTCAGCTCAGGCTCGTAGGCGACCCAGACCCAGGCCTGGCTCCCCTTGATCTTCACCATGGTCTCGTCGAAGATCCTGCGGACCTTCCTCCGGTCCACGTCGAACCTGTCGCAGACAGGAGCGAGCCTCTGGACCCACTGGCGGATGGCCTCGTGGGACCTGTCCACGAGGGGCTCAAGGATTCTTGACGCTCTCCTCTGTTCGAGCATAGGTGGACATACACCCCGTAGAGCATCAGAGAGAGGGGTGTCTTCTCACGTTTCACGTATCTTGGAAGGATCATGAGGCGTGAGGGCGGCCATCCCCATGATACCGTCAGGAAGCAAGGAAGCTAGAGCATCAGCTCAATTCATTCCTTAACTTGACGGAGCCCCCAGTCGCGCTGTAATCATTGAAGCCCTGAAGAGCGCTCCCAAGGTCGCGTCGACCTGCAAACCATAACCCTGCGCAAGTCCAAAACGACAGGGTAGAATGACGCTTAGCGTAGCGATACTGACAGAGCGTGACAACGCATAAGATTCACCCTCTCGGGCCCCCCGCCATGCCACGGACGATCCGTCCGCCTGACCTGGCGCTCTATTCGATGCTGTCCGATCCCAGCATGTCCCCGGACGGGAAGAAGGTCGCCGTCTCAGTCCGGAAGGCGAACCTGAAGGAGGACGTCTACGACTCGGACGTCTACGTGGTCGGGCTCGACCACGGGGAGGCCAAGCGCTTCACGAGCGGAGGGAAGGACGCGAACCCCCGCTTCTCGACCGACGGCAAGTCGATCCTCTTCACATCGAGACGCGGCCTCAAGAAGGAGGACAAGGGGAACGCCCTCTACGTCATACCCGACTCGGGCGGGGAGGCTAAGCTGGTGCTGAGGTCCGAGGCCGGGGTGGAGAACCCCCGGTGGTCCCGCGACTCGAAGAGCATCTACTACATGTCGAGCGTAGAGAAGAAGGAGAAGGACGACGTCAGGGTCATCAGGAGGCTCACCTTCTGGTTCAACGGCGCGGGGTTCATTCACAACCAGAGGAAGCACATCTTCAAGGTCGACGTCGAGTCGGGTAAGGCATCCCAGGTCACGCGTGGCGCCTTCGACGTCGGGGGCTTCGCCCTGAGCGGCGACGGAAGGAGGCTGGCGTACGTCGCGGTCACGAACGACCTGAAGCCGTACATCTCTGACGTGTTCGTCGTGGACCTCCCGAGAGGTAAGCCCAGGAAGCTTACCAGGTCAGACATGGAGGTCGGCGGGCTCGCGTGGAGCCCGGACGGCGGCATGATCGCGCTCTCGGCAGACAGCCTCCCGTCCGGCTTCGCGTCTCACAGCCACATCTGGGTGGTCGACGTGAAGACGAGGAAGGCGACGCAGATAGAGCACGTAGACAAGAACAAGGCGAACAGCCTCAACTCGGACGCGAGGCCCGGCGGGCACGCGGCCGGGGGCCTGACGTGGACGAAGGACGGGATCTATTACGTCCAGGCGGACGGCGCCTCGGTCCATCTCTACAGGGCGAAGCCCGGGGCCGACCCCCGCGTCGTGGTGGGAGGGGAGAGGAGCGTCGAGGGCTACGACGTCTCCGAAGGCAGGGTCGCGTTCGTCTCCATGGACTCCACGCACCTCGCCGAGCTCTTCCTGGAGGGGAGGGAGAAGCCCCTCACGGCGTTCAACTCAAGCGTCTACAAGGAGGTCAGGGTGCTCCCCCCAGAGAAGTTCACCTTCAAGGCGAGCGACGGCGAGCGGATCGAGGGCTGGGTGGTCATGCCTGAGGGGAGGGGGAAGAAGCGTCCGGGCGTGCTCTACGTCCACGGGGGGCCGAAGACCGCCTTCGGCGACTCATACATGCACGAGTTCCAGGCCTTTGCGGGGGCCGGCTACGCGGTTGTCTTCATGAACCCGAGGGGGAGCGACGGGTACTCGGAGAAGTTCGCGGACATCAGGGGGAAGTACGGGACGCGGGACTTCGAGGACCTCATGGAGGGCCTCGACTGGGCGCTCAAGCGCTACCCGGGCATCGACGGGGCGAACATGGCGATAGCCGGGGGCTCGTACGGCGGGTTCATGACGAACTGGGCCGTCGGGCACACGAACAGGTTCAAGGCGGCGGTGACCGACAGGAGCATAGCGTTCTGGACGAGCTTCTGGGGGACGTCGGACATCGGGCCCTTCTTCACCGAGGACCAGGTCGGCGGGGACCCGTGGAACGCCGAGGAGAAGCTGCTGAACGACTCGCCGGGGAGGTACGCCCCGAGCGTCGAGACGCCGGTGATGGTCGTCCACTCGATGGAGGACTACCGGTGCTGGATGGTCGAGGGGCTGGAGTTCTACACCGCCCTGAAGAGGCTGGGCAAGGAGGCGGAGCTCGTCCTGTTCCCGGGGGAGAACCACGACCTCTCGAGGGTGGGCAAGCCGAAGCACAGGGTCGCCCGCCTGAACCACTACATCAGGTGGTTCGACCAGCACATGAAGCAGAGGAAGCCGTGACCCGCGGCCGGTAGAGGAGAGGGTGCGCCCGAAATGGAGCGGGAGTGAGAGCGGCGTGGACGGACTCACCGTGGGGGTCTTCGGCACCGACAAGGAGGTCAAGAGCAGGTTCCAGTCGGCCATCGCAAAGAAGAGCGAGGCGGGCGGGGTCGACGTGCACGTCAGGACCGAGGCCGGACGCCGGTACTCGTTCCTGGACTCCCCTGACTTCCCGGAGAGGGTCCAGGGATACGCCGAGGTCGCCTCCATCGTGGACCACGCGTTCTTCTGCTTCCCCGGCTCGGGGAAGCTGGCCGCCCCCGACGGCGAGCTCGCGGTCTTGCTGAGCTCCCTGGGGCTGCCCGGGACCATCCTGGTCTTCGACCGCTCGTCGCCGCCGGAAGCCGCGCTCGTCGCCCTGAAGGGCACGGCGCTCGCAAACTACG
>JASHUU010000018.1 GCA_030039795.1 Nitrososphaerales archaeon
GAGGTGGCCGAGAAGGTGGCCGTCCCCGACCCCTGGACCGCCAGGGGGAAGGTGACGTAGTCCGAGCCTGCCGACACGGTGAGCACTATCGGGGACGGGAGCATGGAGTCGTTCGAGGCCGTGACAGTGACCTCGACGTCGTCGCGCGCTATGACGGGGTTCCCGCTCCCGTCGACGAGCTGGAGGGAGCCCATCCCTCCGGCGGCCAGCCTTATCGCCGGCTGAGGGGCGAAGGTCAGCTTCGTCCCTGACGCCCCTGGAACCGTGGTGGTGACCTTCGCGGAGCCGCTCGCGAGCCCTGACCCGAAGACGGTTATGGTCGCAGACCCGGGTATGTCCGAGGTCTGCACGGGGACGAGGGCGGACGACTGGCCGGCCCCGATCTCCACGGAGGAGTTCACCAGGACGACCGAGGGGTCCGTGGAGGAGAGGTTGAGTACCATGTTGCTCGGGGCGACCGCGGGCTGCCCCGACTGGGAGACGAGCTGGACGTCCAGGTCTGCGAACGTCAGGTTGTCAGCGGGGAGAACCTGCGGCGTGGCCTGCGCGGAGACTGACGCGGGAGCTTGGCCGTATGTGCTGACGTCGGAGGCCGTGGCCTTGAAGCAGTTGCAGAACGCGGCGGCGGTGATCTGGGTGGTCCCCACAAGGTAGCCGGCGTAGACGTTCGCTATCCCATACGACTGGCCCACGTCTATCGTGACGGATGGGTCGACCGAGAGGACGGAGGGGTCCGAGGAGGTGAGCTCGACGGAGACGCCCGGGCAGCCGCTGCCGCATGACGGCGCGAGGACGGGCGACCCGCTGCTCTCGTTCTCGAGGTAGACGTAGACCGCTTGATACGTCCCTCCGTCGGCCAGGACCTTCGGAGGCAGGAAGTCGAGGCCGACCGCCGTGCACTGGGCCGGGGAGACTCCGCACTGCGTCCCGGCGCCCGAGGGCTGTTCGACTGTCACAGTAAAGTCGGAGGACGTGAGCCCGGTGACCGCCGCCGTTATGGTCGCGGTGGCAGAGGTCACCTGTTTTTCATTCATGTAGGGGAGCGCGCCTGTCGAGAAGGTGAACTGGGCGTAGCTCGTGCCCGCGAAGATCGTGACGTAAGGCTCGACATTCAGGAGGTTAAAGTCGCTCGAGGTGAGCGTGATCGTCAGGTCCGTCGGAGCCACCACGGGGTTGCCGTTCTGGTCCTCGAGCCAGATTCCTGCCGTCAGCTGTCCAGACTCGGAGGGGACGGGCGACACGGACTCGACCTTGAGCTGCGTAGGCGTCGACCCGACGACGGTCACCTTCGCCGTGGTGCCCTTGAGCCCGGGTGAAGAGACGCTGATCGTGGCTGAGCCGGTTAGCAGGCCGGTCACGTAGCTCGCGTTGGCGAGGACCTCGCCTGAAGAGATGTACACCGTCGGGGAAGTGACGTTCAGGACGCGCGTGTCGGAGCTTGAGAGCTGGACCACGGTCGTCGCGGAGGCCTCCGCGGGGTTGCCGTAGTTGTCGACCAGCTCGACCTCAATCGTGCCGTTGGACAGGGGCTGGGCGGAGGCCTGGCTGGGCGCCGCGAACGCGGCAAGCGCCACCGGGTACCCGCTCAGGAGCGCGGTCTTCACGGATGCCGAGCCTGAGTTGACTCCCTGGGCGGAGGCGGAGACAGTGGTAGTCCCCGCGGTGGTGGTGCTCGTGAAGTTGACTATGACGTAGCCTGTGATGCTCGGGAGGGAGACGCTCGCGGGGACCGAGCCAACGCCTGGGTTGGAACTGGAGAGGTAGACCTCCAGGGCGGCGGAGGAGACTGTGGGCTTGTTCTGCTGGTTGACGAGGGAGACGACTATCACGGAGTGCGAGAGGCCGTCGGCCGGTACCACTTGGACGAGAGAGCTTACCTTGAGAGAGGTAGACTCGACCGCCGCGGCGGTGTGCAGGGGAACGACTACGAGGCAGGTAGACAGGACGAGAAGTAACGCAAGTGAAACGGTGGCGGCCCGACTCACGACCTTCGGGCGGCTGGTAGAGACTTAAACGTTCTTGGAGATGACGGCTCGCTTCAGCCGATGCGGTCGTCGGCGCGCCCGGTAGGGTGATATGGCCGTCTGAACGATGGTCCGGCCGAGGACATGACGCAGAGACAGAGGAAGGCGCTCGTGCTGATCCTACTTGTGCTCCTGCTGATCTCCGGGGTCTTCGGGATACTTCTCACGCTCTAGGCTGGCAGTGAAATGGACATGAGGCTTCTTCCACGGACACGTTAAATATGTCGCGGGCGTTTCGAAGGTTTCATTGAAGATCGGGCGCAGCCGCAGGCCGGGGGTCAGTCCTCTTATTGCCACGATTATCCTGATCGCGATAACGATAGTAGGCGGGGTGCTCGTCTACACGATACTCACCGGCTACATCGGCCGATACTCCGCAGACGACCAGGTGACTGTTTCTTCAGCCGAGCTGACTGTTGCGCCCGCCGCGGGCGCCGACCAGGGCTCAGGGATATTCTCCATAACCGTGAAGAACAGCGGGACGTCCGAAGTCACAGACATCAACATCAGGCTCCTGAACGGAACCAGCGTCTTCGTCCTCGAGTATCTTTCATCTCCGTCTGACTTTGAGGCGAACTCCACGCAGCCGCTCCAGCCAGGTCTTACCGCGTCGGGCACCTTCTACGTGTACTGCCCGATCCAGTCGACGACGTCCGCATTGTGCCCTGAAGGGGCGAACAGCCTGTATCAGCTGACGGTCGACGGCACCTATACCTATCAGGTGTCAGCGATGTTCTCGGACGGCTCCACCTATGACGTGAGTGGAACGGTCGCCGCTTCGTCCTGAGCGACGGCTAAACACCTTATATGGAGGATTTCCGCAGAAAAATGTCGTTATGGACGTGACGTCGGGGAATAGGCGCGGCGTGAGCGAGATTCTCGCAGCCGTCCTGATGCTGGCTCTCACGATAGTAGGCTTCGCCCTCATCGCCCCTCTGCTGGTCTCCAACACCCAGACTTCTGCTTCATCGATAATAACCCAGCTGAGAGACGGGGCGATCGAGGAGGGCCAGTCGCTGACCCTCGTTTACCAGTTCTCGAACTTCGGCAACACGACCTCCAAACCGTATGTGAACTTCGGGCTGCTCGACTACGGCTCGTCGCCTGTCACAATCGAGTACGTCTTCGTCTTCTCCGGGAGCCAGACCTATGACTTGACCACGAACTCGACTCTCACAAACGTCACTCAGTCGCCCAACTCCGACCCGGTGGCATGCAGCCAGACGGCGCCTAACTGCGAGATTCAGCCCCAGCACGTCTCTTTGCTGCAGATAAAGCCGGGGGCCGACTCCGCGGCCGGGAAGGCAATGGACTCGAACTCCACGTACCAGCTCGTTCTTTACTCGAGCGACGACCAGGCGTACACCTTCACGGGGAGCAACTAGGCTTGAAAGTAGAGCGAAGTTCGCTGAAGAGGAGAGTCGCGATATCGACGGTCTTGGGAACGATGATATTCCTGATCGTCGCGCTGGTCGTCTTCGCGACCTTCGAGACCGTGGTGAACAACTCCCTCAACGCGGAGAAGACGGGCCAGACGGTCCAGCAGCAGCAGGGCCAGAAGGACCAAGAAGTGCTGTCTGTGTCTATAGGCTCGGTCCCCGACGAGCTGACCGTTCAGAACACGGGATCGGTCGAGTCGGTCGTGGTCACGGTCTTTGGCATCGACTCGGCAGGCTACATCAACACGACGTCCATCACCGCCGTTTCGATCCCACCTTTGGGAGAGGCTCAGGTGCCATACCAGCCGGACCTCTGCGAAGGAGGTTGCTTCAAGACCGGGGTCATAACCTCCTTGGGGAACGTGTTCTACGCGCATCCGGCGAACGCCGTCGGAGGGTCTTTGACCTTGTCCGGCTTCAAGTTCTATGACGCTTGCACCAGCTCGTCCTGCGACACGGTCGCGGACCAGATCGGCGACGGGTACCCGTTGCAGGGCTTCACGCCCACCGTGTCGTCAGGGTCTGGGACCTCGGCATATTTCGGGATTCCCAGCGGGAAGAGCATCATGTTCTCGCTCAACGTCACCGACGTCGACAGCGAAGGTAGGAACATAACGCTCAGCGACTATTCGACTCTGTCGTTCTCAGGCTCGTCGAACGACTGGTACATCGTGGGGGCGGTCGTCGTTGGAGACGGCAGCTGCACTCCCGAGTACACGTGCGGGGCGGAGTACACCTACTACACGCCCGTGACGGTCTCGTACGGGCAGACCGCGACCCTGTACTTCGCGGCTCCGGCTCCTTGCAGCAAAGTGTCCAGCGCGGATGACCCGTGCAGCGCGACTCACTACTCTGGATACCCAGACGCGACTCCGACTGCGCCGTCTACCATGAACCTGGTCCTGTCTGGCACGTACAGCGACGGGAGCGTATACACCGGGACCGACTCGCTGGGCCTGGCGTATTTCTCGAGCGAGTCGGTGACAACAGCGGCGAGCCCATGCGGGGGCTACCGCGAGGCGGCCTGCAGCTACCAGTTGCTCTCAGGAGCTCCTGGCACCGTGTTCGACCTCTACGGATGTACCTCGAACTCCACGGCCACCTGTTTCACCACCGCCCCCGTGGTCCTTTGGACGGACAAGGACGGCACTACCAGCGTCAAAGGGTCCGGCAGCGATTGCGTAGCTACAGTCACTGACTGTATCACGTTCTCTATACCTAGGGATGCGTCGGCCTGCAGCTTCAGCATCCCGGGAGACTGCTATCAGATTGCCGTCACCGACCAGGTGCTGAGCTACGTGTACGGAGAAGTCCAGGTGACTGCTCCCACGATTAGCCTCAAGCCACAGAGCGGACCCAACGGGACCGTCGTCACCGTCACCGGAACGGGTTTCGCAGCCAACTTTCCGAACCAGGTCGAGATATCGAGCCCGCTGGCCCCCTCAGAGAACGTGTCCACGACCACTGGCTCGTTCTCCGTGACGTTCACTGTAGGGACTGTGAGCCTCGGCCAATACACTGTGAAGGCGGTTGACGAGTATGGTAACACGGCGACTCAGACCTTCACCGCCTCCTTGGCGACCCTGTCTCTGAGCCCGGGAAGTGGCCCCGCGGGGACGGTCGTCTCACTAGCCGGGACGGGATATCAAAGCGGCACTAGCTATACCGCGTGCCTTAGCACGAGCGCGACCAACTTCGGGACCTGCCTGTCGAAGTCGAACTCCTTCAGCGGGGACGACCAACAGATTCCTTCAGGTATCACCATACAGGTACCCAGCAGCACGACGGCCGGCTCGTACTACGTCATAGTCTACTCTGGGAGCCAGCTCCTCTCCTCGGCTAGGTTCCAGGTCACCACGCCCACGCTCGATGTGTCGCCTGCCAGTGGTCCGTATCAGACTTCAGTTTCGCTTGCGGGATCGGGATACGCCCCAAGTCTCGGGTACAGCTACTGTCTTGGGACGTCGCTCTCGACGACCTCGTGCATCGCGGGTTCAACTGGCACCCTGACGACTGACAGCTCCGGCAGCCTGCCTTCTGGAGCCTCGTTCGACGTGCCTGCGACTCCTGCCACGACTCCTACCTCCCCAGACTACGTGCTGATCTACCAGACCGGGTTTTCAACGGTCACGTTGTCCTACAAGTTCACTGTCGTCCCGGTGCTGTATCTCAATGGGAACACACACATTCGGGGTCCCGTAGGGTCGGTAGTCGCGGTCACCGGCTGGGGCTTCGCTCCTAACCTACCCGCGACGGGAGTCACAATCACATTCCCGAAGACCACAGCCAGCGAAGGCGGCGAGGTACAGTGCGGCACGAACGGAGCCGGGACGTTGGACTCGTGCAGCCTCGACATCGCCGCGGCGAGCGCCGGCTCCTACACGGTGACCGCGAAGGACACGTCATCCAACACGGCCTCTGCGACATTCACGGTGACTCCGTCAGTCACGCTTCCTCCCGCCCCTCAGACGACTGGAAAGGCCCTCCAAGTGACGGGGGCGGGATTCGGAGACGAGCAGCTCGTCTCCATCAGCTTCGGCGGCGCGCCGGCTGTCGGAGCGGTGCAGACGACCACTCCCTCGCAATGCTACACGACCTCGTACGGCGCCTTCTCATGCTCGTTCGTTCCGTACTCGCCCGCAGGAAGCTACTACGTGACAGCCACCGACGCGGAGTCTCACACCTCCAACGCTTCATCCACCCTGCAGCCGTCGATCTCCTTGGTCCCGACTACACAGGAGGTCGGCCAGAGCGTGTCCATCGAGGGAAGCGGGTTCGAGAACCTCTCCACGACGCAGGTGACGGTCTGGCTCTGGAGTCCACTTGACCCGAGCGCCACCACGAAGGTCGGCACGTGCAGCACGAACGCCGTTGGAAACCTCACCTCGTGCTCCTTCGACATCCCGACGGGGACTGAAACCGGCGTCCAGACGGTCGGGGCGAGCGACGGGACAAACAGCGCGACGGCCCCGCTGTCGGTCACGCGGACATTCACGTATGTCAGCACTAGCACGCTCACCAGCACGAGCGTCACGACCTACTCCACCACGACCATCACTTCGAGTCCTGTGACCACGCTCAAGACGACGAGTACCTCCACATCGCCGACGCAGACCCTTTACACCACTTCGACCACTTCCACCCCAACCGCCACAGAGTACACGACATCGACCTCGTACGTGGCGACGACGACCCTTTACACGACGTCGACGAGCCTTGTGCCGTCGACGACTCTCTTCACCACATCCACCACGCTCCTGACCTCCCTGCACACCACGAGCACGTCGCTGATCCCCACCACAACGGTGTACACGACCTACACGACGTCCACCCCGACCAAGACAACGACGAGCAGGATTGATGAGTTCAGTTCGACTACCATCACCCTCTACACGACCTTCACGACGTCGTCAGTGTCGACTACGTTGTACTCGACCTCGTCCACAGTCATAACCACCCTAGAGTCTACCAGCACGTCCACCATACCGACAGCGACAGTCTACTCAACCACGACCAGCCTCGTGCCCACCACCACGCTGTACACGACCAGCGTCTCGACAGTGGCTACCACGACCCGGTACACAACCACCCTGTCCACGATCCCGACTACCACCAGATACACAACCACCCTGTCCACGGTACCGACGACCACCGTATTCAGCAGCTCGACGGTCTCCAGCACCATCACGAGCACGACCACTCTGACCAACACCCAGACATTCACGGTCACCACGACGGTGACCGCCAGGCCCTCGCTCTCCATCAGTCCCGCTGCAGGGTCCGCGACGACCGAAGTGACCTTGGAGCCTTCCAGTTCAGGGTACGCTCCGAACGCCCAATACTACTACTGCTACGAGACAGGGTCGGCCCCGTACGCCGCGTGTCCCACGACCTACGGCTTCACGTCTACGTCGGCAGGGACGATTCCTACCGGGAAGACGCTCACACTCGACGCCACTGCGTACGGGGCTGTGGTCGTGAGCGACTCCAGCGACACTGTCGCGTCGTATGCTACATTCACATTGCAGCCGTTCCTGGACCCGAACACGAACAGCCATGCAGTCGCCGGCGCTGCGAGCTCATCCTCCACGGAGTTGACCGGGGGCAACGCAATCGACACTACTGACCCATATGACGTCGTATACGCCTGCGCCGACACCCACACCACGGGTGTGACGTTCTCGCTTCCTTCGGACACGGCGGGCCTGAAGTGGGCGACCGCGCCTGGAGCGAGCGACACGTCTGGGACGGAACTGCAGTGCTGGTACGCAGTGGCCGCCAGTCCCCTCTCTGACGACAGCATCACCTTCAGCCTGTCGAACGCGGGGAGCTCCGGCGGGTGGGTGGTCTACGCGTTCGCCGTGAGCGGCACGAACACCACGTCAGCTTCAACCATCTTCGACGGATCCGCCGCGACCGCGGGCTCGGCCACCGGAAGTCCGACTGTGTCGTTTACGACGTCGCAGGCGGGCGACCTTCTCGTAGGGATAGCGGCGACCAACGGGCGTGCTACGATGACCGCGGGCTCAGGGTTCACTCTGATCGACGCGAGCGTCTCACAGACCAGCAACTCTGGAGCGTACGAGTCTCAGACGGCCACCACCGCCAAGTCATACACTGTAAACTTCGGAAGTTCGACTGGGACATGGGTGATAGCAGCTGTGGCTTTCGCCCCAGGGTAGAGATACACATCCCCAGCGCGAGCGTTCGGAAGCCGACGACGCGGCTGTGTGCTTGTCCTGGATGGGGCAAGATTAGAACGCGGAGTCTCGCCGGGCGAAGCCACGGTGCGCTACTCAAGGCATGGCTAGGACGGTCGAGGCTCGTGCACGCTCGCTTTCTTGAAACCGTTTAAACCTGAGCGCGAGAGGCTCTTCATATTCTATGCTGAGTGTCACGCGTTCGTGGAGTCTTCTGCTCCTGCTGCTGCTCTTCCACTCGCTCGGCCCGGCGGGCGCTCACGCCGCCCCGGTCTCGGGGTCCGACGTGTACACCTTCACGCTTGGCCACACAGAGTATCAGAACTCCACAGTGGACGCCTACGCCAATACCACCGTGGTCTACTCGGTGCAGAGCAGCACCAGCGTCTCCGTCGCCTTCATGACCCTGGACCAGTACCTGGCCTTCAGCACCATAAGCAACGACCAGATCTCGAATTCCATAATCTGCACCAACGGGACTGAGGTGAACGAGACGCTCCGCGAAGGGCCCGGCCAGTACGATGTCCTCGTGTACGCCTACGGGTCGAGGGCACACGTGAAACTCTCGCTGACTGTCTTCCCGAACAACCCCCTCGTCTATGGCCCTTTCACCTCCCCCGAGCCCTCCGGGATAGCGTCGTTCGGGCTGGTCAACAAGTCGGGCATAGACACGCCCTACTCCGTCAGCTCGACTGACGTGGTCGGGGTCGCGGCCATCTCCTCGATGCAGGCCTACAACGCCACGGCCTCCACGGCAGGGGTGAACCCCTCGGGCCTCACGCTGCAGCTCAACTCCGTCCTGGCGGTGTACGAGAAGGGAGGGAGCGCCCAGGTGTACTGGTGCCAGGACACCCCGGACTTCGTCACCTCCGCGTCGACCGTCGCGATGTCCGACAACGTCTGGAACTTCAGCGCTTCGGGCTTCCTGTCTAACAGCACGATCACTTCTGAGGGCGACGAAGGGTCCGTCTCTACGTACGTCCAGTACGGCCAGACGCAGTACTACTACGGATACGAAGGGTCCAACTCGACCTACGCGCTGCCCCTTACGTTCGCGCTGCTGATCAACGCGACGACGGAGCCGGGGGTCGGAGTACTGGTACAGTTCGGCGCGCGCCCCTCTGGCGCGACCACCTTCGGAGACGTCTGGTTCGACAACGTCACGATACACGACACCAAGGTCACGGGCGCCGCCTTCCTCACGGACGGGAACGACACGACCCCCGACGGCCTATACTACGACACGGAACTCGTCTTCGCGGGCGAGGGCAACGGGGAGTCCACCAGCTTCACGTCGATGTCGTCCTCGCTGGGACTCTACTACACCAACGGGACCTCCCACGCCCTGACTCCCTTCCCGTCATACTTCAGCTTCGGACAGGACACGGACGAGGCCGCGGACAACCTGAGGATGACCTACCTCGGGAGCGGGGAGGTGGCCATCTCCAAGGGCACGCCAGACTACGAGTACATGGGGACGGCGTCAGGCTCGGCCACTCTCGCATCAGCCGAGGGCGCCCTGGACGCCTCTCTGGGGCTGACCACCACGACGACCTCGACGTCGACGAGCGGCGCGACGACGAACTCAACTTCGACGACCTCCGCGTCGACGAGCGCCACGACCACCTCGAGCACGTCGGGCGCCTTCACGACCCCGAGCACGGTCGGCGTGGGCGACAATAGCGTGCCGGAGTTCCCGTACTCGGCGGTGCTGGCCCCTCTGAGCGTCGTCCTCGTCGTCTCTGCGTACCTGGTGGCTAGGCGCAAGGGACGCTAGCGCCCGAGACCTGCAGGAGCAGTTCTTCACATCAACGCGTTCCCTATCCGAGAGGCAAGGCGCCGAACAGTTCCACCGTCCCCTCTCTACAGCCTCTCTGCCGCTCCATCCGCACTTAAGACGCGAGCGGAGCCGAGCGCGCCCATGGACCCGCCGCGCTTCAGGAGGGCGCAAAAGTCGTCGACGAAGAACTGCGGCTCGTGCGACAGGTACGCAGACATGGGCGCGATGGGGATATGCTCGAAGTACGAGCGGCCCGTCTACCCGATCGAGCTCTGCGACTCGTACCTCTCGAAGTTCACCGACGGGAAGCGCCAGGCAGCCCAGCCCTGACCGGGCCGGGGCTACGCGCCGCTCTGCACGAGTTCTATCCAGAGGCCGTCAGGGTCTTCCACGTATGCCCACCGGCTCTTCTCGGTCTTGACCTCCTCCACGACCCGGTAGCCGAGCCGCCCGGCCTCGCTCAGGGCTCCGTCCAGGTCCTTCACGCCGAAGGCGAGATGGTCGAGGCCCTCGCCTGCCACGTACTTCGTGTTGAACCTGCTGTCGTCGTCATAGTGGTTCAGCTCTATGCCCACCTGCCCCTCCTCGGGCTCCAGGAAGACGACGTCGCCCTTCGTGGCCTCGATCCTCGAGTGGTCCTTCTTCTTCATGCCGAGGAACTTGGTGTAGAACTCTATCGACCGGTCCATGTCCCTGACGCGTATCCCTACGTAGAAGAACCTCGTCTTCATGGCTGCCCGCCCAGGGTGCCCGCGAAGAACTCCCTGACCTTGACCCACGCGTCCTTGGCCGCCCCCTCCCTGTACGTCTGCGGGCTGGTGTCGTTGAAGAAGGCGTGCGCCGCGCCGGGGTAGATCTTCATCTGGAAGTCCTTCCTGTACTTGGCCATCGCGGCTACCAGCTTGTCGAGATCTGCGTTGATCCTCATGTCGTCGCCCCCATAGAGGCCCAGGACTGGGCCCTGGATCCTCTCCACGAGCTCTATGGGCGATGGATTAGGGCCGTAAAACACCACGCACGCGGCGAGAGGGCGCCTGCACGCCAAGGAGATCGAGAGGCCGCCGCCCATGCAGAACCCCACGCTGCCCACCTTCCCCTTCGTCACGAAACTCTGCGAGCCGATGTACTCAGCCCCGAGGACCAGGTCCTCTGCCATGTCCTCCAGCGGCATCCCGGCGAACATCTTCTGCATCAGCTTCGACACCCCCTCCCTTTCGTCCGCGGGGAGCTCTGCGAGCTTCTGTTGCATGTAGGCCGGGTCGCCCCTCCTCTCGGGCGCCAGCGTACGCATGAACCTCATGCTGGCCGCCGAGTTGGCAGGGGAGAATATCTCGGCGAGCTCGCCGTAGCTGTACAGGTGCGGGGCGAACGCCACGTATCCAAGGGACGCGAACCTGTCGGCCACGTCCTTGGTGTGGTCGTTGAGCCCGAATGCCTCGTGAATGACTATCACGGCGGGCCTGGCCGCCGTCGGACCCGTCGGACGTACGAGGTAAGCCGCGACCTCGCCTCCTCTCCCCTTGTAGCTGACCATGGAGCCCTTGTCACTCATGGCAGGAGGGTGCGCACTTGGCCCGATAAAGAGTTGGTGAACCGCGCCTCGTCATCTTCGGCACGAAAAGCTGGGGCACGGTTGGGTGGCGAGCAGCAGGAGGAGCCGTTGACCACCGTCCGGGTGGCCCTCGCGTCGTTGGTAATGCTTATACATCAGACTCTTCTTATCCGCAAGACATTGTCGGAAGATACCGCGCTACATGTCAAGCTCTGCAGAGAAAAGGCAGATGCAGCCAGGGAGGAGCTCGGAAAGGACAGAGAAGCGGTCGTAGGAGACCTCTCAGTCAAGGCGGTGGAACAGGCCATAGAGGCCGCCGCTTCGTTGGAAGGGTTGCACTTCCATGCTGAGCCTAGACGCGCCCACTCCGCGAGGATGCGGTGGGCTAAGAGCCGGTATGACGGAATTGCAAACGACCTAGACGAGCTCTGGGGAGCGTACGGTGCTCTGGGCTACGAAGGGCTCGACGGCGATAGGGCGAGGAAGGCCGTGGCGGCGATGGAGAGGGTGATTCGGAGAATTGCTAGAGAGTCGAACCTCAGTCTTACATGACCTCGTCGAGAGGATGGCTCCGGTCAGGGGCGTTGTTGGAGTGATCTTGTTCGGTAGTGTAGCGCGGGGGGACGACGACGAAGACTCCGACTACGACTTGCTCGTGCTCTTCGAGGACCGCAGCGCGATGCTGAAGGGCTGGGACGAGCTGTTCGCACGCTTGGGGAGAACGAACCTGGATGTCCACGCCATGCCGGAGACGCTGGAGGAGGTCAAGCGCTCGAATCCAGTCTTCCTGGAGCAGTTGCGGAGAGACGGGAAGGTCCTCTACTCGCGGTGGCCCATGGAAACTGCTCTGGTACCTCTGGAGTGCGAGCCGGTGGTCCTCGTG
>JASHUU010000019.1 GCA_030039795.1 Nitrososphaerales archaeon
GCTGCGATCTATAGGATGAAGGTCGAGAGCCTCTTCCTCTTCGAAAGGCTCAGGGCCCAGCGGAGGCTGATCGACGCCTCGGAGCCTCCCCAGCTGATAATCATGCCCTTCAGGTACGAGGTCTACTCCACCAACGTCGACGAGCTCTTCGAAGAGCTGGGGCGCATCCTGCAGGACGCCGTCCTCGACGACAAGGAAGGGCGGACCGAGAACCCCCTTGCGATCGCGGAGCTCCCGCCGCCCAACATCGAGGACTACATCATATCGATCCAGGCGATTCTCGTGGAGTTCAGGAAGATACTCGTCGAGAGACTCAGGGCGACCGGGAAGGCCCTACTGTCCGAGCTCGTGAAGGGCCTCGAGCCAATAGACGCCGCCCGAGTCTTCATCCTCCTCCTCTTCGCGGCGAACGACGGTGAAGTGGTCATCAACCAGGAGGAAGACGAAGACGACGCCCTGGTGGTGTCCGTTGGACAGCTCGAGTAGCGACAGGGAGGCGCTGGCCAAGGTCGAGGCCGCC
This sequence comes from Nitrososphaerales archaeon, assembly GCA_030039795.1. Classification (GTDB taxonomy): domain Archaea; phylum Thermoproteota; class Nitrososphaeria; order Nitrososphaerales; family Gagatemarchaeaceae; genus UBA183. The sequence goes on from JASHUU010000019.1 coordinate 521, forward strand.
CTCTACTCCGCAGGCAGGCCCCTCGGGGCCGCAGAACTGGCGAAGGTCGCGGGCACGTCCTCTGAGAGGAAGGCGGCGTCGCTCGCCAGGGAGGTCGCCAAGGCGGTCAACGCCGGGATGGGCGCGGTGGAGGTCGTGGAGTACCCTGGGCTGAGGTTCGCGATGCAGCTGAAGGGGCAGTACGTGCAGGTGGCCAGGAAGTTCGCGACCAGGCCTCTCCTCTCGCGCGCAGCCCTCAGGACCCTGTCGTTCATCGCGTACTTCCAGCCGCTCCCGGCCGGCGAGCTCGTGCTCAGGAGGGGCTCTGCCGCCTACCAGCACCTGAAGGAGCTGGAGGAGGTGGGCTTCGTCGTGGGCGAGAGGCAGGGCAGGTCGAGGGTGTACAAGACGACCGGGCGGTTCGCGGAGTACTTCGGGCTGAGCACGGAGGTCGCGTCCATGAAGAAGCAGCTGGGCTCGAGGAACCCGGCCCCCGGACAGGCCTAGGCGCGGCGGACTCCCAGCGGGGAGCCGCCAGGGCGTCGCCCAGATTCCTCCAGACTGCGGCATGTACCTAGGAGGACGTGCAGCAAAACTGTAAGAGTCTCCTCCTCGACTGCTGCCTAGGGGTCAGACGCTGAAGAGGACAACCGTCGTCTCACTGATGGTCGTGTTGCTCGTCGGCTTGGCGTTAGGTTCGGCTCTTACCTACCGGTTCGGATCCCAAGTGACGGGTGCGAGCCACTCCACTCGCACACTCACAGTCCAATATGTCTACTACTATCATGGACTGCTCACGTGCGAGACGGTTTCAGGAAGTGTCGTCACCACTTACGTCAACTACGGAGGCACAGTGGGCCTGACGACGATGTACGACTCCCGTTCCGCATCTGCGGCCCATGTCGCAACAATCACCACTACGGAGAGCGCCGAGTCCGTGTTCTACACCCAAGGTTCCACGCCGACCTGTTAGGTCGGACCCGATGGGAGTGGCGGGAGACGGCCTGGGCTGGGTCGCCAGAACCTCCTATCCGCCCAAAAGGCTTAACACGTAGACGCACCGGGCGCCCCAACTGGTTAGCAATGACGAGGCCACTTGAGAACCTCACGAAGCGCAAGCAGACCGGCGGGAGAAGGCGCGCTTCGAGGGGCCGGAGAGCCTACGAGGACGACGGCTACGCGATCGAACCAGTGGTGGGCCCTGCGAAGTCGAGGGCCTCCAGGCGGAGGGGCGGGAAGATGGTGTCAGGCGTAGTCGCTTCAGACACGGCCAACGTCTCTGACTCGTCGGGGAAGACGTCGAAGACGAAGATCATCAGGGTCAAGCACAGCCCGGCGAACCGCGACTACGAGCGCAGGGGGGTCATCACGCGGGGCGCGGTCATCGAGACCGACGCAGGCGAGGCGGTCGTCACCTCCAGGCCCACCCAGGACGGCGTGGTCAACGCGGCGCTGACCGCCAAGAAATGAAAGATTACGACAGATACGTGCTCTGGCTCGAATATTTCAACTCCGAGCTCAAGCGCACCGAGGGGAGGCGGCTCCCGCTGAGTTCTGCCACCAAGGCGCCAACGCTCGAAGAGCTAGGGGAGGCGTGCAGGAAGCTCAACCTCCAGCCTTCCGCGCAGGCTGCGAGATACCCTGGGTCCCCAGGGAGGGAGTCGGGTTACGTCTCCGTCGTGAAGTCGAAGCCGAAGCGCGCGCTCCTCCTCAAGGTAGCCAAGGAGCTGACGGTCGTCCGAGGGGCAGCCCAGAAGAAGCAGGCGAAGGCGCAGACCCGCAAGTAGCGCCGGCCAGACCCGACAGGCGGACTAGCGATTTGGCACAGAGAAACAGCGAAGGTTTAAAGGCAAGTCAGCGACAAAAGAAGCTTCTTGTTACAAGTCGGCTCGATAGTTCATCAGGCTAGGAGCGGCCGGCTTGTGGTCAAGCTTTCGAGGGAAGTGAGGCCCGGGGCGTTCCTGCTGGATGAGAAAGGCAGGAGGCTCGGCAGGATCGTCGAGTTGATCGGGCCGGTCAGGGCCCCGTACGCTTCCGTAGCCGTGTCCACGAGCAAGCTAGGGAGGGCGGGCGACTCCGCCTTCGCAGAAGGGTGAAGGGGTCTCCATGTGGGAATCCGGCCGCGACGGTGCGTTCCGCACCGCATGCCCGGTCTGCGGAGACAAGTTGATCGGCGACGCCGAGAAGGGAGAGAACGTATGCCCCAACTGCGGCTACACGACGAGCGCCCCCGCGGATTCAGGACCCGAGTGGAAGGCGATGGACCTTGAGGAAAAGAACAGGCGCGTCCGCGTAGGCTCGCCCACGACGCTGGCGTTGCACGACTTCGGTCTCAGCACCGAGATAAGCAGGTCGATGAGGGACTCCCACGGAAAGTTCCTGGACCCGGCCATGCGCGTCTCCGTCGAGAAGATGCGCAAGTGGCAGAGCAGGACCAGGACGATCAACAGCGAGGAACGGGGACTGTCGAACGTCCTATCCAAGATATCCGAACTCTGCGACGCCCTAAACCTCCCTGACAACGTCGCGGAGACAGCCGCGCAGATCTACAGGACCTCGGCGAAGATGAAGGTGGCGAAGTCGAAGTCTATCCTAGGGATGACCGCCGCTACGGTCTACCTGGCGTGCAGGAAGTGCGGGGTCTCCAGGACCCTGAAGGAGGTCGCCCGGGCCGCCGGGATGGAGAAAGGGAGCGTGGCGCGCTACTTCCGGCTCGTGCTGAAGGAGGTCGAGAAGGAGTACGTGCCTCCGCCGTCGGTGGAGAAATACATCTCCAAGCTGATCAACATGGCGAAGATAGACCCCAAGATCGAGCGGCTCGCCCTCCAGATATCAAGGAAGACCACCGACTCGAAGATCTCCAGCGGCAAGGCGCCGGTGGGGCTCGCCGCCGCCTACGTCTACATAGCCTCGGTGATGGCGGGGGAGCGGTTCCCGCAGAGGGAGGTAGCCGAGTACGCGGAGGTCACTGAAGTCACCGTCAGGAACCGTTGCAGGGAGATACTGGACAACTTCGTCCTAAGGCAGGAGTTCGCACCCATCAAATGAAGAGCAAGCCCAAGCCCGAGAAGAAGCAAGCGCCGAAGAAGCCCGCTCCCAAGGAGCCAGCCGAGAAGAAGGCGCAGAGGCAGGCCAAGCCCCCTCAGCCCGTGGAGAGGACCGAGGAGGAGCTGGTCGACCTGACCTCGAGGGTCTACAAGCTCGTGGTCGAGAGAGGGAGGGACGGCGTCCTCCAGAGCGAGATATGGAAGGAGCTGGGGCTCACGAGCAGGGACGGGTCGAGGCTAGCCATAAGGCTGGAGAGGCGGGGGCTGATAGGAAGGGTCAAGGTTCTGGAAGAGGGCAGGTGGACGTACAAGCTCACGCCCCTCAGGTTCCCGACCGACATGGCGTCGATAGAGAAGGCGCCCTGCGTGGTCTGCCAGTTCGAGCAGAAGTGCTCCACCGAAGGAGAGATCAGCCCGTACGTCTGTCCCCTGCTGGGCCCGTGGGTCATAGGCGAGGCCAAGGCGCCCCAGATCCAGGTAGCCGCGCCTGAAGCCATCCCCGGCCGGTAGCCGCGCCTTGCCGATGCGCGACAGCCCGACGGCTTCCTGCGGCGTGCCGAGCTTCGGGAGGCGGTCCTCGCGATGAGGCTCGACCAGGCTAGGAAGGACCTCTACAGGAGGCTGGCCAAGGAGCAGGGGTACAAGAGCAGGGCCGCCTTCAAGCTGATCGAGGCGAACGAGAAGTATGGGTTCATCCGGCAGGGCGACCGCGTCCTGGACCTTGGCTCCGCCCCTGGGGGGTGGCTCCAAGTGGCCTCCAAGCTCGTGGGCCCCGAGGGCCGGGTCGTGGGAGTGGACCTCCAGGCGGTCCACCTGAAGGACAAGAACGTGTCCTCTATCGTGGGGGACGTGAACAGCCCAGAGGTCCTGGAAAAGGCGCTGGGCCTCCTGGGGAGGAGGGCGGACGTCGTCCTCTCCGACCTCGCTCCTTCCGTCTCGGGAGTCTGGGAGCTGGACAACTCAAGGCAGGCGGACCTCACCCTGCGCGCCCTCGAGCTCTCGGCTTCTCTGCTCAAGGGGGGCGGCTGCGCGTTCCTCAAGCTGTTCGAGGGCGAGAGGTCGCCCGAGGTCAGGGCCGCCCTCAAGCGCTCCTTCAAGATTGTGAGGCCGGTCAAGCCGGCCGCGAGCAGGAGCGCGAGCTCGGAGCTCTATTACTACTGCGAGGGATGGCATGGAGACCTGCGCCCTTGAGAGGCCTGCGCGAGCGCGGGCCTGAGAACGCAGACAGCCACAACGATTATATTTTCCACTCAGGGTGCTCCATTTTCGTTGGCTAACGACAGGACTATCGGCTGGGGTATCTTCATAGGAAGCATCCTAGGCATAATCATCTACGGGCTGCTGATGTACTACTTCCCGGGTCCGGTCCTGGAGGTCACGGCCTTCGTTGCCATCGCCGTAATCCTGGCGATCCTTGCTTGGATAGGCTGGACAATGGCCAGCACGCCGCCTCCGGAGCCCATAACGGCCATACCCGAGTCGTCCCCTAGCCCGGCGCCGAAGTCGCAGGACAAGGGCCAGGCCGAAGCGCCAAAGCCCAGTTAGACCCGTCGCCTGCGGGGGTTCGCTACCTTCCTGCCGCTTTGCCACTGCGGCTCTGAGTACACCCAGGCCTTCCGCCTGCGATGCCAGCCCTCCTCTCTCCCTCTTTCATACCGCGGCGGGGCCTCTTGCGCAACGTTCTTGAGCCGAGGCCGTGGCTCGCGAGAGTGGTGAAGGATTGCGGAGACCTCCCGTCGGACTGGCAGGAACGGGAAGTATGCAGGGGTGATATTCGACCTCGACGGCACGCTCTTCGACCTTCCGGTCGACTGGCGCGCGGTGAGGACTGAACTCGCCCCGGCACTCGGAGACAGGCTGGACGGGGCGTCGGTCTTCCAAGCGATCGACAAGGCCTCAGCCCTAGGCTCGCCTGAGAGGCAGAAGCTCTTCTCTGTGATAGACGCCCACGAGCTTGCGGCGGCGGAGAAGACGGAACCTATCGACGGGGCGGTAGACCTGCTTCGTTCAGCCTCCGCCCAGTACCCCCTGGCGCTCGTCACCATGCAGGGGAGGCCGGCCTGCGTCAGGATCCTAGAAAGACACGGAGTCTTCAAGTGCTTCAGGGCGGTGAGGACCCGCGAAGACTCTCTGGACAGGGCTGACCAGCTCCGAGACGCCTGCGACGCCGTCGGTCTCCTGTACAGTGAGGTGCTGTTCGTAGGGGACAAGCAGAGTGACCTCGAAGCGGGGCGCAAGCTGTCGGCCACCGTCGCGCTGGTGGGCAAGAGAGCCAAGGAGGACTGGGGGCCCGACTTCCTCTTCCGCGAGCTTCAGGGGCTGCGCGATCTCGTGCTGAGCCCCTCCTGAGTAGTCGGTCCGAGCTCAAACCTAGTCTACCGTGCCGCTGCATCTCAGTCAGACTGCGCGCCGCTTGACTCGGGGGGCTCGCGCGGGGACTTGAGACGCCTCGGAATCTTAAAATATTGTGCGAAGCCCCTTCGTGGGGCCTAATGTCTCCGGGTGAAGCGGGAGCGGCCGACTTCGTGATGAGCAGCGACATCAGAAGTAGGGTCTTGGGCCACCTGACAAAGTCCCCGATGACAGTCACCGAGCTCGCCTCGGCCGAGAGCAAGCACCTCAGCCACGTGAGCCGCGCGCTCTCAGAACTGCGCGCCCAAGGGCTCGTCGAGCCGATGTCGCGGGCGGCCAGAGAGAGGAGGTACAGGGCCACCGACGAGGGCCTCGCGGTCTACGTGACCTTCATGAAGAACCCGCACTAGAGAGGCGCTCTCTCCCCTAAGGGCCTGACCTCGGATTGTGGATGATTCCACTAACGATTTGGTAATGTTCAACGACCAATCTGGTAATCAAGCTTTTTAATGCCTCGGCGACCCACCTTGCCTGCCAATGCAGATAGGGGCAGCCGGGATGTCTTCGAGGAAGAGGTTCAGACAACTGGGCGTCATCGCTGTATTCGCGCTTATCTTTGCGTTTGCTTTCATCCAGATCGCACAAGTCAGGGCGGCAACGACCGTCACCTCGAAACTGGTGCAGTCGGGCTACCAGCCCAGCGCGGTCGCAATCGACCAGAAGACAGGGGTGGTGTATGTCGCCGACGAGTCTGACGACAACGTCACGGCGATAAACGCGAACAACAACAAGCCGATAGTCAACTTCACCGTAGGAGACTCGCCCGATGGCGTCGCGGTGAACCCGTACAGTGGCGTAGTCTACGTGGCTGAGAGCGCCGACAACAACCTGTCCGTCGTGAACCCGAAGACCGACAAGATAGAGGTCAACATAACTGGGTTCGACGACCCGGTGGCTGTCGCGGTGAACTCGCACACCGGAGACGTATTCGTGGTCAACGAGATATCCGACAACGTAGGAGTCGTAAGCAACACGACCAACAGGTTGCTGGAGAACTTCACCGTCGGAGACCTGCCGGACGCGATTGCGATCAACCCCAACACGGGCACCATCTACGTGGCCGACAGCGCAGACGACAACGTGACCGTCGTGAACGGGACGACGTTCAGGCAGATTGCGAACGTCTCGGTCGGGATCCAACCCACCGCGATAGCGATCAACCCGAGCCTGGACGCGATCTACGTGGCGGCCGACGCGAGCAGCCCGCCGCAGATCAACATCATAGAGGGCAGCACCAACACGTGGGTGGGCAACGTGACCGTAGACACCGGGCCAGACGCCATCGGGGTAGACACGTCGACCGGCACCTACTTCGTGGCATGCACGGGCCCGTCGTACCTGGACTCGCAGGACAACGGCACGGTCCTCGTGCTGAGCTCTGGCAACAGCCTGATTGCTAACGTAACGGTCGGCATGGACCCTGACGCCGTGGCAGTCAACAGCCAGACGCACGAGGCATACGTAGCCAACTACAACTCGGACAACGTCACCGTGATAGCGGTGCAAGGCCCCACTAGCAGTACGGGACCGACGGGGACCACCACCAACACGTCTCCGACCAGCTCCACGAGCAAGAGCAGCAGCATTCCAGAGTTCCCGTTCGAACTGGGCTTCGCCACACTCGCGACCGTGGCCATAGTCGGCACCTACGCCATAGCGAGACGCACACAACTCCGAAGGATATAGCCCCTTGAGGCGCCCCGACAGAGGGGTCACAAGGTTCTTCGCGTGGATATCGCTCGCCGTCGCGGTCTGCTTTACCGTCTACCTCCCGGTCG
>JASHUU010000001.1 GCA_030039795.1 Nitrososphaerales archaeon
GCCACGGCCAACGTCGTCCTCGCCTGCGGGGCGAGGCCGGTCTTCGTCGACACGAAGGCAGACTACAACATGGACCCCGCGGAGTTCAGGAAGGCAGTGACGAAGAGGACGAAGGTCGTGGTCCCCGTCCACCTCTACGGATACCCGGCGGACATGGATGAGATAAGGGAGATAGCGTCGGCGAAGGGCGTCAAGGTCGTCGAGGACGCGGCGGAGTCGCTGGGAGCGACCTACAAGGGTCGACAGACGGGGACGCTCTCCGAGGCCGGCTGCTTCAGCATGTACGCGACGAAGGTGGCCACGTCGGGCGAGGGCGGGGCCATATCGACCGACGACGACGAGCTCGCGGACGCGCTGCACATGATAAGGAACCACGGCATGGTGCACGGGTACGACAGCAGGGTCCTGGGCTTCAACTACAGGCTGCCCGAGCTCGGCGCCGCGCTGGCCTCCGTCCAGATGGACAGGCTCGGCGGGTTCTTGGAGGCCAGGAAGAGGAACGTCCGCTCGCTGCGCGAGAGGACCGGGAGGATAGACGGCGCCGACTTCACCCAGGAGGACGGCGAGAAGGAGCACGTCTTCTACCTGTACACACTCAGGCTCAGGAAGAACAGAGACAGGGTCCAGAAGTATCTGAACGACGCCGGCGTGGGCGCCGCGGTCTACTTCAAGACGCCCGTGCACCGGACGCCGCTTTACGCGAGGCTGGGGTACGGACGGAAGAAGCTGCCCAAGACCGAGGCTGCCTCGAAGCACGTCATCTCGCTCCCGGTGCATCCGGGTGTCGACGAGGGCGAGCTCGAGAGGGTCGCGGACGCGTTCGCCTCGGCGGCGCGCAAGATGCTCTAGGTGCTGCGCGGCTTTGGGGGACGCCTACGAGGTCTGCGTCGTCGTGCCGACCTTCAACGAGGCTGAGAACGTGAGGGCCCTCGTCGAAGGCGTCAAGGCGAACCTCGCGGGCGCGGCTCTGCTCTTCGTGGACGACTCCAGCCCAGACGGCACGTCGGAGGTCATAGCCGAGATAGCGAAGAGCGAGCCGTGGGTGAGGCTGAAATCCCGTGCAGGGAAGATGGGGATAGGGAGCGCCTATCAGGACGGGTTCAGAGAGGCGATCGCGGCCCTCTCTCCTGCGATCGTCGTGGAGATGGACGCGGACCTCCAGCACCCGCCCTCGGTCCTGCCCAGGCTCGTCGGCGCGGTCAGGGCGGGGGCTGACGTGGCAGTGGGGTCCAGATACGTGCCCGGGGGCGGAGCCGAAGGGTGGGGGCTGTGGAGGCGGGCGGTGAGCAGGGGAGCCAACGCGTATGCCAGGGCGGCCCTGCGGCTGTCCGTGAAAGACGTCACGTCCGGGTTCAGGGCCTACACAAGGGCGGCCGCGGAGGAGGTGGCCACGGCGGGGCTGCCGGCGAGGGGGTTCGAGTTCCAAGTGGCGGCGCTGAAAGCGCTGAAAACGAACACGAAAACCGTGGAGGTCCCCTACACTTTCACCCCCCGCAGGTCGGGCAAGTCCAAGCTCGGCCTCGGCGACATGGCCAGGTTCTTCGTGGCCGTCCTCAGGCTGGCCTTCTGAGGCCTGGCCGAGAAGCTTCAAATGGGCGCGGGGGCGTTTTCCCGCCCGCCGCGTTGTCAGTGAACTGGTCGCTTCCTTTCGACGAGAGGCTCGTCCCCAGCGTGGGCAGGCGGCCAGTCGACGTGTCGCAGTACGTAGCCGAGCACAAGGCGTCGCTCTCTCGGGGGACCGCGTTCTGGGAGTCGGTGGCCTCGGAGCTGGACTGGAAACGCAGATGGGACACCGCGCTCGACTCCGGCAGTCCCCCCTTCTACAGGTGGTTCGCGGGTGGCCTGCTCAACGCGTCCTATCTCTGCGTCGACCGCCACGCTTCAGGAGCCAGGGCGGGCAAGCCGGCCATAGTTTGGGAGGGCGAGGGCGGGGCAGGCGGCGCCCCAGAGTCGCGGACGGTGACCTACTCCGAGCTTCGTCGCGAGGTGGAGAGCGCGGCCGCCCTGCTAAGGGACGAGTATGGGGTCGAAAAGGGCGACACCATCGGGTTCTACATGCCCATGGTCCCGGAGTTCCCTGTCCTCATGCTGGCCGCTGCGAGGCTGGGCGCGAAGTTCACCGTCGTCTTTTCAGGCTTCAGCTCCGAGTCCCTCGGCGAGAGGTTGGCCGACGCAGGGGCCAGGCTCCTCCTTACGGCAGACGGCGGGTGGAGGCGGGGGTCTGTCATCCCGCTGAAGCAGATCGCGGACGACGCCATCGGCCTGGCGCCGTCCGTGGAGTCGGTCCTCGTCCTGAGGAGGACGGGGAAGGACGTCCCGATGGTGGCCGGGCGGGACCGCTACCTGGACGAAGCGCTGAGGCGCGTCCCCGCGGGCGCCTCGGTGGAGCCTGAGGACATGGCGTCCGACGACCCCCTGTTCATACTCCACACGTCGGGCACGACCGGGAAGCCCAAGGGCCAGGTGCACGACACGGGTGGATATCTCACCCTCCTGCACGCGACCATGAACTGGGTCTTCGACGTCAAGGACACGGACGTGTATTGGTGCACGGCGGACATAGGCTGGATCACGGGGCACTCGTACGTGGTCTTCGGGCCTCTGCTGGAGGGCGCGACCACCGTGATGTACGAGGGGGCGCTCGACTTTCCGAAGCCGGACAGGTGGGCGTCCATCATCGAAAGGCACAGGGTGTCCTTGCTCTACACCTCTCCTACGGCGATCCGCTCGTTCATGAAGAACGGGGACTCGTGGGTCGACGGGAGAGACACCTCCTCCGTGAGGCTGATCCATTCGGTCGGGGAGCCGATAAACCCGGAGGCATTCAACTGGATGCACAGGCACGTGGGGCGGAGCACGGTCCCGTTCGGGAGCACGTGGTGGATGACTGAGACGGGCGGGATCATGATATCTGTCCTGCCCGGGAGGTCCATGGTGCCGATGAAGCCGGGGGCCAACGGCTTCGCCATCCCCGGGGTCGAGGTCGACGTCGTCGACGAGGCCGGGAGGCCCGCCAAGGCCCTTGAGAGGGGATTCCTGGTGATAAGGACCCCCTGGCCCGGGATGCCGCTCACGATTCACAACGACCCGGAGCGATACAAGGAAGTGTATTGGACGAGGTTCCCCGGGTCCTTCTATGCGGGGGACTACGCCGTGAGAGACCGGGACGGATACGTGTGGGTGCTGGGGAGGGCGGACGAGGTGATCAAGGTGGCAGGCCACAGGCTCGGCACCTACGAGATCGAGTCGGCATTGGTGCAGCACCCTTCGGTCGCGGAGGCAGCGGTCGTTGGCGTCCCCGACCAGGTCCGCGGCGAAGTGCCCGTGGCCTTCGTCATCCTGAAGGCGGGTGCGAAGGGCGGGGAGGCGCTCCGGCAGGAGCTGGTGCTGGCCGTGCGCGAGAGGGTGGGGGCCATAGCCACGCTCAGGGGGGTCTACTTCGTGTCGAAGCTCCCGAAGACCCGGAGCGCCAAGATAATGCGCCGGGTGGTCAGGGCCGTGGTCGCAGGCGCGGACCCCGGCGACGTCAGCACGCTGGAGGACGAGGCCTCCGTCGACGAGGTCAGGGACGCGTACCGCCAGCTGAAGAGCGAGGTCGACGGGACGAGGGCATAGCTGCGCCTGGGCCGGTCGGTCCAGCTTTTATAGCGCTATAGCTACATAGCTGTCATGCCTACGACCATCCAGGTAAGCGAGGAGGTGCGCCAACAGATAGAGGGACTGAAGCGCGCTTGGGGCCTAAAGAGCTGCGATGAAGTGATCAAGAGGATGATAAGGAGCCAGACAGGCGGGAAAGAGTCGTACTTCGGCGCGGCGCGAGGCTCGAGGCGGCTCGAAAGGGAAGCAGAGGACGAGCATGACCCGCCTCGTCATTGACACCTACGCCTGGGTGGAGTACCTCTTGGGGTCTGCCGTGGGAGCAAGGGCGAAGGGCCACATAGAGGGAAGGCATGCCGCGACCCCGTCGATCGTGGTGTCGGAGCTCACCAGATGGTATCTCCGCGAGGTCGAGGCGGGGAGGCGGACCAATGAAGAGATGACCGCCCACATCGAATTCGTCGGGTCTGCGACCGCCATCGTCCCACTCGACAGGGACATCGCGCATGAGGCTGGCGAACTGGACTTCTTGATGAAGAAGCGGATCAAGGGCTGGCCGCTTGCAGACTCCGTCATCTATGCCACGGCGAAGGCGCTGGGAGCCAGGGTGGTCACGGGCGACCCGCACTTCAAGGGGCTCTCGGATGTCGAGTTCGTCGGCTGACGCTGGTTCAGGCGGCACGCCGGGGTGGCGCCACGCTCTCAGCTACTGACCCCGGTCGGAGGGTAGAAACGCCAGGGACAACCTGGAACGTCGGGTCCTGCATGGCGCAGCAAAATAGAAATACGTCGAGGCTGAACGTGCGAACAGTTTGTCGACAGAGCAGCCTGCAGAGGCTCCGAAGGAGCAGCCCGTCAAGGTCTTCGCCGAGGCGGTCTACGAGTGCGTCAGGTGCGGGACCAGGACGACCCAGGAGGAGCTTGGAAAGCTCCCTGAGGTGAAGTGCATCTGCGGCTATAGGGTCTTCCGCAAGGCTCGGCCCGCGGTGGTCAAGCAGATCAAGGCCGTATAGGCCGGCCGACGAAACTTCGGCATCTGTCTATCATACCCCCCTCTTTTTGCCTATTACCTTAATTATCTCTCTCGGACGGGACGGTCCAACTCTACTTTGTACCTAATGCAGAGCAAGAACAGGGCAGCCATCCTTGGGTATGGCGCCTACATCCCGTACTATCGCCTGCCGACCACTGAGATAGCCAGGGTGTGGAGGGGCGGAGGGTCGGGTCCCAACGTCGAGAAAGCCGTAGCTTCGATGGACGAGGACACGGTCACGATGGCGATAGAGGCGGCGCGGCAGGCCGTGGCCATGTCCGGGCTGGACTCTCTGGGCGCGGTCTTCGTCGGGACCGAGTCCAAGCCCTACGCGGTCAAGCCGACGAGCACGATCGTCGCCCAGGCGCTAGGCCAGCACCATACGCTGGCCGCGGACCTTGAGTTCGCGTGCAAGGCGGGCACGGAGGCGATCCAGGTCATCACTGGCCTCGTGGGGTCAGGCATGATCCAGGCCGGGCTCGCGATAGGGATGGACACGGCGCAGGGGAGGCCGGGGGACGACCTTGAGTACACGGCGGCCAGCGGCGGCGCGGCCTACGTGATAGGCAACAAGGGCGAAGGCGCCATAGCAGTCATCGACTGCAGCACGTCGTTCGTCTCCGACACGGGAGACTTTTGGAGGAGGGCGCACGAGAAGTATCCAAGGCACCTGTCGAGGTTCACCGGCGAGCCGGCCTACTTCTATCACATAGAGAACGCCGTGAGGACGCTCTTCGAGGAGACAGGGCACAAGCCGGGCGACTTCACCTACGCGGTCTTCCACCAGCCGAACCCGAGGTTCCCGGTCGAAGTGGCCACCCGGCTGGGCTTCACGATGGACCAGATCAAGACGGGCCTCCTGAACCCGATGATAGGCAACACCTACTCCGGGAGCTCCCCCATAGGGCTCGCGGCCGTCCTGGACGAGGCGAAGCCCGGCGACAAGATACTCTTGGCCAGCTTCGGCTCCGGCGCTGGCTCGGACGCCTTCTGCCTCGACGTGAAGGACGGGATAACGAAGAAGAGGGGGAAGAGCCCGACCGTGAAGTCCATGCTCCAGCGCGGGACGAGGATAGACTACTCCACGTACTCGAAGTTCCGCGACAAGCTCCACAAGTAGCGATCGTCATGGCCCGGTCAAAGGCGTACGTGGCGTCTGTGGGATTCACGAAGGTGGGCGACCACTGGGAGAAGTCTCTCCTCGACCTCGCGGTCGAGGCTGGGTCGTCCGCGCTGAAGGGCGCGCCGAAGGCGAAGCCCGACGTGCTGATAGTGGGCAACATGTTCAGCGCGGTAGGGGCGTCGCAGGAGCACCTGGGCGCGATGGTCGCGGGGGCGCTCGGCCTGACCGGGATACCCGCGTTCAAGGTCGAAGCCGCCTGCGCTTCGGGCGCGTCCGCCTTCAACGTCGCCTGTTCCCTGGTGAAGTCAGGGTCTGTGGGGTCGGCCCTGGTGGTCGGGGTCGAGAAGATGAGGGACCTCGAGCCTGAGGAAGCGTCCCAGGCTCTGGCGATGGCCGAGTCTGCGGAGTACACCCAGTTCGTAGGGGCCTCCTTCGCCGCGCTGAACGGGCTCCTGGCGAGGTACTACATGGAGAGCGAGGGCGTCTCCAGGGACGAGCTCAGCTCGATACCGGTCATCGACCATGCGAACGGCGTCACGGCCGAGCATGCCCAGTTCAGGAAGGCCATCACGGCGGACGTCGTCAGCAGGTCGAGCATGGTCGCCGACCCTCTGAGGCTCTTCGACTGCGCGCCCGTGGGGGACGGCGCGGCCGCGGCTCTGATTCTCGGCGACCCCAAGGCAGGCGCAGGGAAGAAGCTGGTCGGAGTGCTAGGGGGGGCAGTGTCGACCAACGAGTTCAGCGTCTACGAGAGGAAGGACATGCTCGACTTCAGGGCTACGCGCGACGCCTTCGGGTCGGCCATGTCGCAGGCGGGGCTCTCCCTCCCGAAGCTTGGCGCGCTGGAGGTGCACGACGCGTTCTCCGTGGTCGGGGCGCTTTCCCTCGAGGCCATGGGACTCTCGAAGCGCGGGGAAGGGTGCAGGGACGCCAAGGCCGGGAAGTTCGACCTCCGCTCTGACATGCCGATCAACACGTTCGGCGGGCTCAAGGCGAGGGGGCACCCCGTGGGCGCGACGGGGGTCTACCAGATAGCGGAGGCGTTCCTTCAGCTCACGGACGCGGCCGGCAAGAACCAGGTGGACCGCCCGGACTACGTCGCCACGCACAACATAGGCGGGGTGGACACGACGGCCGCGGTCCATGTCTTCGGGAGGGCCTCCTGATGGCCATACAGTCGTGGAGGATCAGGGACAGGTACTACAGGCTCGTCGGCAGCAGGTGCGCGTCCTGCGGCGCGGAGTACTTTCCCCCTGTCTACAGGTGCAGGGAGTGCGGGTCGGACAAGATGAAGGACAAGGAGATGCCAAAGACGGGCAGGATAGTGACGTACACGCAGCTGCACGAACCGCTCCCCGGGTTCGAGGCGCAGGTGCCCTTCTATCTGGCGCTGGTGGAGCTCGAGAACGGGGCGAGGGTCCTGACCCAGGTCGTCGACTCTCCTGACGAGGCCGTCAAGACAGGTGCGAAGGTCAAGGCGACCGTGAGGAGGGCAAAGGTCGAGGGGGAGTCGGGGCAGATAATCTACGGGTACAAGTTCATCGTAGCCTAGGCACGCCTGCAGACGCAGGTTTATCTTGAGCGCGGGCCATGGTAGCGGCGATGAAGCGGCGCCAACCCGCCGGTCGCTTCCCCTGGAGGAGGACGCTCCAGGTCGGAGGAGAGCAGCGTTGAAGCTGCCTTGGGGGTTTACAAAGTCTAAGCTGCTGGGCCTCATCATCTTCGCCTACGGGTTCGTCGTCTTCGCAGACGAAGCGACCAGCGAGCTCATAGACCAGGGCCTCGTCTTCAAGGGGAACGCGGTCATCAAGTCTTCCTTGATACTCGGGTCGTACTGGGGGTGGCCCGGGTCGGGCGTGGCGGCTTCGTATGGCGTGGCGATGGCGCTCTTCGGGTTCTGCCTCCTCCGGCTGAGGACCCCTCCTTCCGACGTCGACTTCTACGAGGACTACGTCAGGCCCGCGCTGAACTCGATGTTCGACGCGGCCACCCTCTTCTGCGGCTGGTGCCTCGCATGGACTCTCCTCCTCTCGGTGTTCCAGCCTGGCGCGATGACGGAACAGGTCACCGAGTACCTGTACGGGAGCGGCATCACCAACACGTTCGTGATGTACGCCTCGGCCATCGCGGTGGCGTCCTTGATGGTGCTCAGGTACAGGAGCCGGCTCTTCGGGTGGGTCCCTCCCCTGCCGTCCGGGAGGAGGTTCACAGCCGCCGTGGGTCTCGGGTGCCTCTGCGGGGGGATAGCCATCATAGTCGTCCTGCTCAACTACTTCAACCCGTTCCTCTGGCTCACGCTCTCGACCGCCGGGCTGGTGTGCTCGCCCGGGTGCCAGGCGGAGCTGACCCTGGACCTCGTCGGCTGGGTGTCTGGATGCATATTCGTACTCCTCGGGCTGATAATCTCCGTCGAGGAGCTCCTCCCCCGCGAGTCGCCGCTCTGGTAGAAGCACGCTGGCAAGGCGATAGACAAAAGAGGGCTCCCGGGCCCCCGTGGCCCAGATGCCTGCTGAGACGAGCCAGCGCCAAGAAGCCGGGCTCCCTTCGAGGAGGAAGCTCTCAAGGGGCAGGGCGGCCGCGTACGCCGTGTTCGTCTTCGGCCTCTTCCTCTTCTGGTTCATGGCCCTGGTCGACCTGTCGCGCGGGGCCACGCTGGCCAACCCCGTCACTTCGGCGATCTTCCACCTGTTCGCCAGGCAGTACATCGCCGGCCGGCCCGACAGCGGCATGGGGCCCTCCGGCTTCGCCGGCTTCTTCGTCGCCACTGCCGGCTTCGCGGCCCTCAGGTGGGGCAAGGGGGCGCGGCGGGCGCTGGGCGAAACGCTGTCGCTCTTCGCCTCGCCCATGGCCCTGGTCTTCGAGTTCGGGATATGGCGCTACACGCCCTGGTTCCTGCAGTACCAGGTGACCAACTTCATGGCTTGGACGGTCGACGGGACGCTGGTGCTGAGCAACTCCAGCGTCCTCCTCTTCTCGTTCCTCATCATGGAGGCGGGCCTGAACTGGAAGCTCGACCGGGCGCTGGGCGCCTCGAGGTTCAGGCCCCTGGTCCTCACGGTCACGATCTTCGCGTCGCTCATCGCCTTCTTCGTCCTGGGCTCCATACTCGCGGCCGTGTACGTCCCTCCGCCGGTGATCGCCTAGCGGCCGAGATAGCATATATCTCGTCCAGAGGAGGCGTCCAGTCGCGGATGTCGTTCGAAGAAGTCTCGAGGATGGCCCTCCAGAAGGGCTTCTTCTTCAAGACCGCCGACAGCTATCCCAACTCGCCGGCCGGGTTCATGGACTACGGCCCGCTCGGGGTGGCTGCGAAGGGCGCGCTGGTGGAACTCTGGAGGAGGGAGATCGTGAAGCGGAACGGGATGGTCGAGCTGGACGGGGCGCAGATACTACCGAGGGCGGTCTTCGAAGCCTCGGGGCACCTGGCGAGCTTCACCGACCCGTTCGTGAAGTGCGCAAAGTGCGGCTCCGTGTTCAGGCCGGACAAGCTCCTCGAGGAGAAGACGAAGGCCCCCGTCCCGGAGAAGCTGACCGACGCAGACTACGACGCGATGATGCAGAAGGCGGGGGTGCGGTGCGTGAAGTGCGGGTCGACGCTGAGCGGGACTTCGAGGTTCAACATGATGTACGGCGTGGGGATAGGCCCCGGTGGAGAGCAGGCGTACCTGAGGCCGGAGACGTGCCAGAGCATCTTCCTTGACTTCCCGCTCCTCTTCAAGACCCAGAGGGCGAAGCTGCCCGTGGGCTTCGCCCAGGTGGGCAAGAGCTTCAGGAACGAGATCGCCCCCAGGCAGGGCCTGATCAGGATGCGTGAGCTCAACCAGGCGGAGGTGGAGGTGTTCTTCAACCCTGAGAAGGCGGGCGGACCGGCGCGCGACGGCGCCGGAGATGAGCGGATGACGTTCGCCTCCCCCGACGGGGCGGCGGCCGAGATGTCCGCGTCAGAGGCGGTGGCCAAGGGCGTGGTCCCCAACGGCCTAGTGGGACACTACCTCTCGGGCCTCCAGAGGTTCTATGTGACCGCCGGCATCCCCAAGGAGAGCACCAGGTTCAGGATCCTGTCCGACGAGGACAGGGCGTTCTATTCCAAGGCGGGTTACGACTTCGAGGTCAAGCTTTCGGGAGGGTGGCTCGAGCTTGTCGCCTGCAACTA
>JASHUU010000020.1 GCA_030039795.1 Nitrososphaerales archaeon
AGGTCCTTCGCTCCGATCTGGAGCGGGACGAAGTAGTTCGCCAGCCCTATGGCTATGGGCGAGAGGAACCAGAAGATCATGATCAGGCCGTGCATCGTGACTGCCTGGTCGTAGTAGTAGGCCGAGAGGAAGTTGTTGTTGGGGACGGAGAGCTGGATCCTCATCAGCAGGGCCAGGGTGGCCCCGATTATCGCGAAGTACAGCGAAGTGAAGAAGTAGAGCATCCCTACGTCCTTGTGGTTGGTGGTGTACAACCACCGCTTCAGCCAGGCTACGGTCGAACTAGCCAGTTGTGTTCACTCCGAACTCCGCCTGCCAGGCCGAATAGGGGATTGCGGACAGGTTGCCCACCATCGTGGCATGGCCTGCCCCGCACAGCTCGAAGCACCTGATGGCAAGGTCGTAGAACCCCGGCTGCGTCTCGTTGAACCAGAGGGTGTTGTACCTCCCTGGGATCGCGTCCTCCTTCACGGCCAGCATCTCGATGCCGAACGAGTGGAAGACGTCCCTGCTCGTGATGTTCAGGATTATGACCTTGTCCACGGGGACGGTGAGCGGCTGGTCCTGCGTGGTCAGCTCTATCTTCCCGTTCGGATACGTGAACTGCCACCCCCACTGGAACCCCAGGACCCCTATGGTGATGCAAGGGTCGGGGACCAAGGAGCACTGGTTGGGGGTCTCTATGTTGGAGAAGCTGGCGAAGGTCTGGTACTCCGCGGCGCTGAGTATCGAGATGCTGATGATCACCGTGATGGCCACCACCTTCCATCCCTCCGGCTTGTGCTCCGGGAGCGGTGTCGTCTCTCCCCTGTCCCTGTACTTTATCGCGAACGCCACGAGCATCCCTATCACGACGACCGCCGCTCCGACGCCGAAGAACAGGTACCAGTCCAGCAGCCGGTCGAAGGTGGCCGTTGTTGGCGGCAGCGGCGCAGTCGCGAGCACACCCGAATACATTAGGGTTAGCGCATCGTTCCGACTCAAAACCCATTATAAGCTTTGGCAAGTCATGTAGGATTCTGTCAAGTTGATGGTTGGTTAGGACCTTCTCCGACTTGCAAGACGCGGCTGATCGTTAATTGTACTCCGATATCAGTCGGCATGAGTCGTTACCACAACTCGGTCGATAGAAGCATGCGAATATGGGAGGGGGTATGAATCTGGAGTAGATTACTTGGCCGAAGCCGTTGACTACTACGGTTAGGTTCGCACCAAGTAGCGTTCCGCAACCGAGGAAGTAGTAAGACGCGGATACGCGTGAGGTCCACCAAGTGGGGGACGCCGTGCCTCCTGCCGTATGGTAGTAAGGAGACTGGTAAGGAACGAGAGGGACTAGGAAGACGGCAAGGACAGCGATGACCACGACTGCTAGCAGTATCGCACTTCTCTTCATGGCGGACAAAGCGCAGGCAGGTGCGTATACGCCTATCCAATAGAACACCTGACAGAGACGTTCTGAGTCGAAGTCTTCCGCTTGTCCTCCACTCCGACCTTGACTCCGGTCCGGTTCCGCGGGAGTGTCCCACTTGAGGGGGTCGCAGTCTCGCTAAGGATATCAACCGGGGAAGGTAGCGCCTTCTGTGGTCGGCGTCAAGAACGTAGCAATCGTGGGCCTCTGCTCCGCGTTCGTCCTTGGTTTCGCCCTCGTCACGTTCTATGCCACGTCAGGCGTCGCTCTCCAGAACCCCGATTCGACGACAGGGACGTCGTCGGCGTCGCCTTGTTACGTCTTGGGAGGGCCGCGTGGCAACATCTCGATCACTTCGGCGTCTCTCACTGTCGTGAGCTACACCGACGAGCTCGGACTTGTCGGATACTCGAACCTCAGCATATCGTTCAAGCCTGTGTCGGACCAGCTCAGCAAGGTCACGGTCTGCATCGGCGCGGTCGGGGTGGTGTCTGAGACCGGGCCGTTCCTTGCAGGACAGACGGTAAGATTGAACCTCGCCCTTCCAGAGACCGTCGTCATCCAGCCCGGATCTTCGTACCTGGTGCAGGTGGAGGGCGCGAATGGCAACGGCAGCGCGTCCTTGGGCTCGCTGGAAGTGACAGCCACAGACTAGGTGGGGCTCGGCGAGCGAACGACACCGATTCCTCCTAGAGGAAGCGCGAACGTACTAGGAAAGCCTTGAAAGTCTGTGCTGCAAGTGAGGCTTGCCGTGCCTCTCATCGACGTGACCTACGACGACACGGTCGGCGACTCGCTCCTGCGTCGGCTGGGCCAAGTGCTTCCAGACTTGGTCTCGGAAGCGGTCGACTGTCCGGAGGAACCCTGGACTGGCCCCCCAAGGGCGGGAGACATCGAGATCCGGTTTCGGAGGAAGGGAGCATTTGACGTTGGCAGTCTCAACGTCGTCGTAGAGGTCCGGACGAAGCGGTTCGAGAGCCGACTCGCGGACAGGCAGCGGCGCGCCGACCTGATCCGGGACCGGCTGTCGAGCCTGGGGGTCGGGAAGGTGGGGGTCTGGTTGATCCTGGCCGAGGGCGCATGGAGCCAGGGCGGCCCCGCACGAACCACGGCCGCTAAGGCATAATTACGCCCCTGAAGCGAGCCCCGTTCGCGGTGGGTTGGCGGAGCGGTTACGCGTGCGCCTGCAGCGGCTGCCGTCAGTGAGCGCATTCACGTGGGTCCGAATCCCACACCCACCTTCTAGAGCTTCGTGAATCTCTCGGCTTCGAGGCGACGAGCCTCCTCTGCCTGCTCTATACGAACAGCGCGTAGATCACTATCGCGGAGATGAAAACTATGGAAATCGTGTTTACTACCTTGATCAGCGAGTTGATCGCCGGCCCCGCAGTGTCCTTGAACGGGTCGCCCACCGTGTCCCCCATCACCGCCGCCTTGTGCGCGTCCGACCCTTTGCCCCCCAGCTGGCCGGTCTCGATGAACTTCTTGGCGTTGTCCCACGCCGCCCCCCCGTTCGTCATGACGAACGCGAGGAACACCCCCGACACGACGCACCCTATCAGTAGCCCGCCCAGCGCAAGGGGGCCGAGGACGAACCCCACGACGAGGGGAGTGCCGATGGCGAGGAGGGCCGGGAGCGCGAGCTGCCTGATCGCCGCTGAGGTCACTATCCCCACGCACTTCGCATAGTCGGGCTTCGCCGTCCCCTCCATTATCCCAGGTATCTCCTTGAACTGCCGCCTGACCTCGTTGACTATCGTGAAAGCCGCCCTCCCTACGGCCTTGATCAGGAAGCTGGAGAAGTAGAAGGGAAGGAGCCCCCCTATCAGCAGCCCCATCACGACGAAGGGGTCTGAGAGGGAGAACACGAGCTGCCCGCCCGAGAGGTGGGCCGCGTACTTGGACATCAGGCTCTTGCTGCCGTCTATTATCGAGCTGGCTTCGTTCTGGAACGCCTCGAAGATGGCCACGGCCGCCAAGGCCGCGGAGGTCACCGCGAACGCCTTCGTCGTCGCCTTCGTGGTGTTCCCCACCGCGTCCAGCTCGTCCGTCACGTCCCTTATGCTGGACTCCAGCCCGGCCATCTCCACGATCCCGTTGGCGTTGTCCGTGATGGGCCCGAACGAGTCTATCGACATTATCACCCCAGTCAAGGAGAGCATCGACATCGTGGCTATCGCCGTGCTGTAGACGCCCACAAGGACGACCCCTCCCGACCCTTCGTAGCCGAGGCCGAACGAGACCGCTATGGCCACCACCAGAACAAGCGCGGACGGCGCCGTGCTCGTGAGGCCGGTGGAGAACCCGGCGAGGAAGTTGGTGGCCGCCCCCGTCTGGCTGGACTCCGCGATCTCCCGCACCGGGGGGTACGAGTACGACGTGAAGTAGTTGGCCACGTTCTCGATTACCACGACCACCACTATCCCGACGATCGCGCTCGCGAAGAGGTAGTAGCTCAGCGTGGAGCCGCCGAAGAGCGAGTCGCCGAGGACGAAGTCCAAGACCACGGTGACCGCCGCCGCTATGATGAGCGCCACGTTGAGGACCTTCAGGGGGCTCCCCTTGACCGACTTCCTCACGTAGAGGCTCCCGGCTATGGCCCCGAGTATTCCGGCCGAGCCGATCAGGAGCGGGTACACGAGGGCCTGCGTGCCGACGGTCGCGGCGAGCAGCGCGCCGAGGATCATCACGGCTATGGCGGTCACGACGTACGACTCGTAGACGTCGGCCCCCATCCCCGCGCAGTCCCCGACGTTGTCTCCCACGTTGTCGGCTATCACGGCGGGGTTCCTCGGGTCGTCCTCCGGTATCCCGGCCTCGACCTTGCCGACGAGGTCAGCCCCCACGTCGGCTGCCTTGGTGTAGATGCCCCCGGAGACCCTCATGAACATCGCTATCAGCGAGGCGCCGAACCCGAGGCCTGCAAGGGTGACCGGGTGCGCCATGATCGTGCTGGAGAACGCCATGTAGTACGCGGAGAGCCCGAGGAGGTCCAGCCCCACGACGGACATCCCCATCACTCCCCCGCCGCGGAAGGCCAGGGACAGCGCGCTCCCGAGCCCGCCCTTCGCTGCCTCGGCGGTCCTCGAGCTCGTCCTCACCGTCACCGCCATCCCCACGTACCCCGCTATGGCGGAGAGAGTGGCTCCAAGCGCGAACCCGGCCGCCGTCGTCCCCCCGGTCCCCAGGGGGACGTCGATCCCCACATAGATGAGCGCGGTGATGAGGACGGCCACAGGGGCGATGACCTTGTACTCCCTCGACAGGAACGCGCCCGCGCCCTGCTTCACGGCGTCTGAAATCTCGACCATCTTCTCGCTGCCCCGGTTCTGCCTCCTGAGGTAGGTCCAGAGTACCGCGGCGTAGAGGAGCGCCAGTATGGAGACCCCGAAGGCTACCAGCGGGTAGTCGAGCGGCAAACTCGAAAGCGCGTCCAAGTTCGCTTTATAAGCGAATCGAGCGGGAAGCTCGGCAGGCTAACGGACGGGTGGCTCTTCTGTCAGCGACTGACGACGGGCCTCATCCAGCGCAGAACTGACGATGCAGTATCGGGGCCGTTCGGAATAAGTCGTATATAGATCCGTCCCGCATATGGATTCGTGCGGGCGTCAAGGGCCGGAACGAGCCGAGTAGGAAGAGGCCAGGTCTTCGTGGCTGTGATTACGGGGTTCATCGTTCTGACGGCCCTGTTGGTATACCTCGTCCCCCGAGCAGGGGCAGACTCTACCAGTGCAGCAGCTCCAGGAGCGTCTAGCTACTCGGACAACGGCATGACATGCTCGATGAGCGCCGGAACGCCGAAGTTCATCGAAAGCGTTGTTCCCGAAGTAGTTCAGAGTCACAAGTTTCTGGCACTCGCCAACGGCATGCCGTATGCTTACTCTTACTACAGCAACGAAAGTGCAGGGTCTGAGGGTTGGGGTGGAACAGAGGTGAACGGAGTCATGGTGGGAGGGACTACTGTGAGTCTTCCGCCTGCCGTCGAGCTAGGGTTCTACAGTCCGGGCGCCGGGACCTCCTGCAACGTCGGTACTATGAACGCGACCTCGCTGATCCTCGTCACGATTCCGGTTCAGGGCGGAAGCTTGAACATGTCAGGGGCCACATACCAACTGTCGCCCCCCCACTACTGAGTAGGACTGCCGAGTGCCCAAACTTGGAGAGGCGGCCGTAGGTTTCATCGTTGCCGCGCTCGTGATTCTGCTGACTGTTCAAGTCGCTGCGGCAACCACCGACGACCAGAGCCCAAACTGGCAGATTGTGAACTCCAACACCTCTAGTCAGATTGGTTCCTGGGAGGAATGGATTGTACACACAGTCAACACATTTACGACGGTGCTCCCGCGCCTCATCCCGAACTTCAGCGTTCAAATGAACTCATACGTCAATGGAAGATGTCTGCTCGGAGATGCCTGCGACTACACCTGGTGGCTTCAAGCTGTCGAGGTGTATGACAACAAGTCCGGTGGCGTTCAAGGCGCGTACCTCCAAGAAGGTCTGGAGGAGGTGTGGGACGGGGTGAACGGCCCACTATTCTGCTCCACGCTCACGGGGTCAAATAAAACAGCGTCAAACCTTGACATTTCCGGCGCGTCTACATCCCAGACCATCACATTGGTCAACTCCACCAGCGACAAGTACACGTTCACCGCTCTGGGCCCGAGCGGCAATGTGGAATTCACACTCACAAGGCCTTGCTCCTATCCACTCGGCATAGGTCCGATCACATCACTGACGCGGAACGAGGGAGTAATCGTCGGGCCAGCGACCGACAACAGGGTTTCGTTCAGGCCGCTCAACACCGCCTTGTTTACCGGCACGCTTTGGATGGCGACGCCGGAGAACACTACCACGAGCCAAAAGTTGGGGACACAGACAGGAGAGTCGTCGAACCTGCACCAGACAGAGTATGCTGTCGGCTACAGCTACGGCAGTTCGCTGTACGTCATCTCCGAGTGGCTGAACGACAACACTGGGTCAGACAAGTAGTAGCGGGCATACGTCCGACAGGGGGGCCAGGCGACCTTTTCGGCCGACCTCAGGGCGTCGAGGACGAACTCTGCGGATACCGTCAGTAACATAAAGGAAAGGCATGCGCCATCCAGAAAAACCTCCATGCGTAGTAGGTCATGCCTACGCTGAACCAACGGAATGAAAGCGACTCGTAGCTGGGGCTCGCAGTATAGGGGCAGATTGGAGCATGGAAAGGAATCACAGGCGCAAGGAAGAAAGACAGGATGAATGCAACGACGCAGACTGACACGATGAAAAGAGCGCGCTCTTTTCTCATACGTAGACCAATGGTGAAGCCGCACATCTCTTGAACGTTGCGACATCGATGCCCAGACGCCGCCGGGACGAAATCGTACTCGCCGGAACCCAAGGACTCTTGATACCGCTGCCGCCCTCTGGACTGTTTCGGCTGAAGTAGCGGGCCGGTCGGGCGGAAGAGGCCGAAGACCACCGACTCGAACCGGGGCTGTCCGCTTCAGGCCCGCACGGCGGCGTACAGCAGGGGTAGAAGTACGGTGGCGTCCCCTTCGACCGTGACCTGCGGCGCCCTCGGCTTCAGCTTCCCCCAGGAGATCGCCTCCTTCATCCGGGCGCCCGAGAGGCTCCCGTCGAACTCCTGCGCCGTCGTGATGTACACCGCGTAGTCCAGACCGCCGCGGAATGCGTTCCACCAGATGACGTGATGCTTGGAGATCCCTCCGCCGAGTATGAGAGCACCGGCGCGCTTGGCCTCGAAGACCATGTCCGCGAGCCTCTGCTCGTCCTTCAGGACGTCGACCCTGAACCTGTGGCTCTGCGAGTACTGCCATATCTGGTACCCGACGGCCCCGTCCGTGATCCCGGGAACGAACACGGGTATCCCGTTCCTCGACGCCCAGTAGAGGATTGAGCCCTTCCCCAGCCTCTTCCCGATCTCGGCGCACAGCTCAGAAGTGGAGAGGTCGTTCTTGCCATGAGACGAGAGGTCCTCAAGCCATGCGGTCATCTTGCTCTCTATCAGCGGGCCGTAGTTCTTCTGGGGGACGAACACGTTGCCGAGTCTGTGTATCCCCTTCTCCCTGAGCTTCGCATCGTCCGCGTCGAACGACCCGTGGTAGTAGTCGCCAAAGCTCCTGGCGATGTCATGGTCGATCGTCCCGCACGTGGTCATGACGGCCCCGAACCACCTGTCTTTGACCATGTCCCTGATGACTCCCCTCGTGCCCGTGGCTACGATGTCTGCCGGGAATGATAGGAAGTTCAGGGAGTTCCTGTCGCGCAGCATCCGTTGGAGTACCTCTGCGGCGTCCCCCACCTTTCTCGCCGTGAAGCCCCCAGACGACCTGAGTTGCCTCACCAGCTCTTTCGTTGAGTCCGTCCCGATGTCGAGGTCCTTGACTTTCAAGGGGTAGGTCTTGAGCGTGACTGGCAGCGGACTTGAAGCTTTCTGAAAGGAACGGACCGGCGGTGCCGCAAGCGGGCGCTCTGCGTCGCGCGCATGACTTCTTTCCTCGGCTCCACAACCCTCTCTCCCCCCGCGCCAAGAGGATATGTCGGCCCGCCGGGGGAGTCGGCGCTTCGTACTGCCCGAGCCCGGCTTGGTGATACACGGGCCTAGACCCTTGGGGCCGCATGCAGTCGATAGTCCCGAGCATGTGCTGTCCCGCCTGCCGGACCGGCCTGGTGGACGTCGAAGACGAGTTCGTCTGTCCCAGCTGCGGAGTCGTCAGCGACAAGGAGGTAATCGAAACGCCGGGTTCGGCCGTCCAGGCGGCGACTCTGGGCTGCCAAGGGCAGGCTTTGGGCAGCTACCTAGGCTCGTTCAACCCTACCGCGCGCGAGAGGGCATCGAAGGGCTTCTCGAAGTCGAACTCGACCTATGGCTACCTCAAGGTGATATCCGACCGTGCAGGGAGGGAGGATGGTCCCGTAAGCGAGTGCACCAGGCTGGTGGAGCGAGTCGGAGAGAAGCTTTCGCTTCCCACCTTCGTCGTCTCCCAAGCCGCAGCCTTCGTCAGGAAGCTGCTCCTCGCCAAAGAGAAGGGCCACGGCGTGACTCTCGCTGCCGTCTCTGCATATGCTCTGGACTGCTCATGCAGGCTCTCAGGAGTAGCGTCTGTCACCACCAGAGACGTGGTCGAGGCCCATAGGGCCCTGGGAAAGCGCGTAAAGATGAGCTCGCTCATGCGGCTGGCCCTAGACTCACAGGTCAAGGTCAGGTCGAGGAGTCCGGAAGACTTCCTGGGCAGAGTGCTGGCGAAACTCTCCCAGATGCCTGAGCTCGCCTCTGAGTCCGGGCGGCACGGCAAGAACGCGACACAGTACCTGATGTCGCTGAGGAGTCTGGCTGCCCAGATCCTGTCGCGTGTGGAGGAGAGTCAGAAGGCAGGACATCGGCCCTCCGCCCTAGCGGCCACGGCTGTCTACGCCGCGGACTTCGTGATGGCGAAGCGCGAGGGGAGGGAGAAGCGGGTCACCCAGAGGGACGTGGCGGAGTGCGGGGACACCGCAGAGTACACTGTACGAGAGCAGTTCAGGGAAATCTTCGCTCCCGTTCTCTCGAGTCTGGTCATTGCTCCGGCGAGCCCAACTGTTGCTCTACCGTTACCGTGAACGGCCCGTCGGGACCCGAGACTCCAGGCTGTCTAACGACTCCCAGGAAGTGGGGATGACACGTGGATGCCCCGCCCTCATATGAAAGGGAGACTCCGAGCCCCTCAGCCGACGCCTCCTGGGACAGCGCGCTCTCGGCAGGGGCGAGCTCCGATAGGGCCGCGCGCTCTGAGCAGACCGACGAGGAGTTCGAGAGGAGCGGCTGCACCGCCGACGCCAGAGACCCACAGACTGAGAGGATGGCCGGGAGACTCACGGGGAGGCTCAGCACCTCCGAGATGGAGCGAGAGTAGCGGACTTCGCCCATCCCGTCGGACCCCGAATACGTCAGATTCATCAGGATGCCTAGGTCGCCTGCCTTAGAACCGTTGAACGGCTGGAGCAGAGGCGCGTCATATGTCATCGCACCAGTCGGAGCCAAGGAAGCTTCGCCCTGCACCACGGTCGAGTCGATCACCTCTCGGCCCGCAGCCATGGCCACGTCCCTCCCCAGCGAGGAGACGGCCGACGAGCACTGCATTGGCCCGGAGGCCAGCGCGGCTTGGACTCGGTCCAGGACCTGAAGCCCGTACGTCGCGGCGGCGACTTGGGCCCGAATGTAGGTGGCGCTCACTTCGTCGGCTTCTGCCGCCAGCTGCTCTTGGCCCTGTGAGGACACGAGCAGGGCGGCGTTAGAGAGAAGGAGGACGGAGAAGAGGAAGGCCGCGGCGACGGACGCGCCTACCGCTCGGCGTCGTACCATGCCTCGAACGTCACATGCCTCGTCCCAGCCTCGATTGCGAGGGCGCACGCGCCTGACGGCGGAGGGGGCCCGCACGGGACCGAGTCGATGGTCGCCGATAGCGAAACCGTAGCATTGGACGCGGCCGCGAGGCTCGAGCACACCTCCTTTGCCGGGGCGTCTTTCACCCAAGAAAGCCCGTGCACGCTCACGAAGTCGAAGATTAGGCCACGAAGACTAGCCTGTTCCACCAACTGCTGCGAAGCCGAGACTGCAGGCTGGGGGCTGAACGCCAACATCGCGGCTATGCTCGAGAGACCAATGGCGCCGGCCACCGCGATGTCTACGAACCTCATCGGGCGGCCACCCGGGGGATGAGTATCACCACGGCGATGACGAAGAGGGAGATCAGGAGAGCATAGGCAATGGCGACGTCGAAGAGTGTCTCGACTTCAGCCGACCTGGGACACCTCCAAGGAACCGGCGGCGGCTGCCACTAGATAGTCCACCCCAGGATAAAGCGTCTCAGCTTCAACGTCCCACTTGCACGGCAGGCTCACCGACAGGTTCCCGAGGTCATAGCCTACTTGGTGGCCGCGGGTCCATATCACGAACTCACTTCCTGCCGATCCATACGACAAGACTGTCGACATCCCGGGCCGCATCTCGTCGAGAAGACCCACAACCCCGCGGAGCGTTGCATAGGCCGAGCTCTCTCTGGAGCCCGTTGCGACTGCCAGGTCGGCCGGAGCCAGGACAGACGCCAAAGCCAGCGTCGCGGCCAGATAGACGGCCCACGAGCTCAGCGAGGAGATCGACGAGGCCGGCAACTCTAGGACACCTCGGCCGACAGGGATGGCGGCCTGTACGAGAACTGCACCATGTGGGCCCCGCTTGAGACAGCGAACCTGAAGTCACAGTCTAGGGGGAGCTTCACGGTCAGGTTGGCGCTTGCCGAGGCCAGGCCCAGCTTCCCGCCCCCGCAGGAAAGCACCGACTGAGGGAACAGTATAGTCTCCTTCGAGCTGCCGTTCTGCAGTGCCGCTGTTGCCAGAGTCTCCAGAGTGGAGAATGAGCTCTCCATCTCTGCCCTTGACTCGAGCCCGGAGAACGCGCCATAGGTTGCTATCGACGCCACGGCGAACAGGGCAGACACCAGAACCACAAGGGTGTACTCTGTAAGCTCGACCAACGTTACTAAAGACGGACTCTGGATTTAAGCGACAAGGCTAGTCTTGTCCCTTTTATCGGGACCGGCCCTATGTGAGCGTGAGCGTATCCGCCAGTCTGGAGCGCCTCTTGCTCAGGCTGACGAAGCGCAAGGAGCCAGAGGCGAGGCCCTCTCCCTTGCTGGTGGAGCTCTTCGAAGGTAACAGCGAGGGGGCCGCAGCCTCCTACGAATCCTCTCCGTTCTCATACATCATGACGAAGCTCGAGGGTTGCTATTTCTACGCTGTGACATGCAACGTGAGCCGCCCGGAGGTGCTGATGCTGAGAGGTGCGGTGGCCTACGCGTCTGCTGCACTTGACCCCGAGGAGGTCGACCCATTGACGTTCGGAAACCTAATCGACTCGTTGGCGCAACTCGCCGCGTCTCGGATCGGCCCAGGGGAAGGAGAGAAACGCGTAAAGGAGTTCGCGGAGCTGGCGGCCTACGAGGCCGTCGGGCTCTCCCGAATCCTCGCGCTCGCAAAGGACGAAAACGTCAGCGAGTTCTACGCCGACTCCGAGTCGTCAGCCATATACCTCGACCACGCGAGGTTTGGCAGATGCGAGACGGCAATATTCCTGACCGACAGAGAGCGACACGCCTTGGAGACGCACCTGGACACCTTCAGAGGATACACACCTGACTATGTCACTCCGTCACTGAAGAACGACATCGAGATCTCGGGCGCGCGCCTGAGAGTCTCACTCGATCTCGAACCCGTCTCGGTCAACAGGTTCGCCCTTGACGTGAGGCGTCTGAACATTTCATCCCTGTCGATGAAGCAGCTGATCGCGCTCGGCGTGCTGTCCATCGAGGCGGCCTCGGTTCTGGTGGGCTGGCTCGCAGTCGGAGGAAACTGCACCATCATAGGCGAGACTGGCACCGGGAAGACCACTCTCCTCAACGCCCTGGACGAGCAGGTCGAACGCAGGCTGCGGAGGCTGTACATCGAGGATGCCGTCGAGACCGGAGACATGCTCGCTCGAGGATACCACCAGATGAAGGTCAAGGTCGACCCCTATGAACGGGGCAACACGGGCAGGACGAAGGAGTCGGAGATAGTCAAGGCCCTGCATCGCTCTCCGGACATCGTAATCCTGAGCGAGGTCCAGTCGAAGGAACACAGCAACGCCTTCTTCCAGTCTCTTGCCGCCGGCGCCAGAGGCATCCAGACCTTCCACGCCTCCTCGATGGAGCAGGCAATCAGGAGGTGGGTGAAGATGCATGGAATAGCCGAGGAGAGCCTCCTCGACCTGGGCATCCTCGTCCTGATGGTAAGACCGGACAGGCTCAAGCCCGCGAGGTACGTCCAACGGATCTGCCACGTAGTGTCCGAGGGCGGCAGGCCGAGGCTGAGGGAGGTGTTCCTGAGGGACAGGGAGTTCAAGCTGCTAAAGGTCTCCGACCCGGACTGGATCGTGCCGCCCGGAGGTGCCGACCCCGGTCTGTTTCGAACCAGAGTGGAGGAGTCGATGAAGCGGCTCCGGGAGCAGGGCGCCACGTGAAGCCAGAGTTTCTTGAGCTCCTTGGGATAGACGCGAAGCGACTCTTCGCACTTGCCGCGGTCGTGGCCATCGCCACGGCGGCTGCGGCGGGCATGCTCTTCGGCGGGGTCCTCGGGCAGGCATCTGTCGAATTCGAGGCGGTCCTCTCCGCCCTCGTGTTCTACGCGGTCGTGTCGGCGCCGAGGAGGTCGCTCGAGGCCCGGAGGATCGCCCAGGCGAGAGAGGCGGTGATGCTCTCGGTCGTCGCCACCGTTTCTTCGGCCATGACAGGGTCGCGCGCCCGGACGATTCTCATGCTGCGCGCGAAGGAAGCGGGGCTCGCACACGCCCTGGCAGAGGCGAAGAAGCTCGTTCTCCTAGGCCACAGGGCAGAAGACGCGGTGGTCGCCTCCGTAAGGGCGCTTCCGTCATACTCGGCGGCCGACGTCCTGACCGCCGCGGCCTTGACGAGGCCCACGGTCCCGTGGGAGGGCGGTGAGGAGGCCAAAGGACTTGCCAGCTCCGCACAGCTTGCGGAGGAGACTAAATTCCCCATCTTCATGACCGCCTGTTTCTTCTCTCCAATCATCCTGCTGCTCTACTCCGTCCTGGCTCACATCGGCAGCGCCGAAGGGCTCGCGGAAGTCGTAGGGCTGCAACTGCTGATTGTCGACCTTGCCTACTATCTCTGCGCGAAGGGGGGACGCGTCCCCTGAGCGGGGAGCTCTCGCTGATGGCCTCCCTGCGCAGGTCGATGGAGTTCGCAGGCAACGGTATGGGTGTCGCAGAGTCGCTGGTGCGCAGCCTCGCGGCTGCCGGGCCCGAGGGCAAGAAGGTTGCGCGGAGCGTACTTCTGGGGTTCCCGGCTTCCATGTCGGTCAGGCCTCTCCTTTTGGGCGACTCCGCCGAAGTCGCGATGCTTGCGTCGCTTGTCTGCGCCTCCGCTAGGAGCAGTTCGCTCTCAATAGGAAAGAACGGGGAGCGGCTGTCACACATCCTAGAAGCATGGGTGAAGGACAGGGAGAACAGGACGATGGAGGAGCGCGTCCAGCGCTTCAGGAGCCTCGTGGCGTCGTGTGTGATGGGCGCGGTGTGCGCCATGATCGGCTCGCTTGGACCTCTTCTTGGCTCGCTCTATGACATAACTCTCGCCGCACCCGCCCCTCCCCACGGTGCAAACCTCGCACTGGCGGCCGGCGCGGCGATGACCGCCATCAGCTCGGCCATGCTGGCCTCCTTCGCGTCAGAGAGGAGGATCTACATCAATGTGATTCTCGCGCTGGCTTCGTTTGGCGTGGTCTGCCTGCTGGCGATGCCGTTGACCAGTTTCACACTCTCCGCCTTGGCCGCTAAATAGGCAAAACAGGATGAATATACGATGCACCGAAGACGAATGTTCCCGTCTGACAGGAGGGCTGTTCAGCTGATCGAGGAGGCTCTGTTGCTGTCGGTCGCCCTTGTGGCGCTCTCGCTCTTGGTAGGAGGGATCGAGTCCGTACTGAAGGAGGCGGCCACATACACGGCCAGCATCTGGAACTCCATCTCTTCCTCTCTGAACAACATATTCAGCACGGCGTTCCACTGGTGACCACGATGCAGGGAGTGTCCAGGGTTGCATCACAAATCGGCTGGATGATAAGCCCACAGGAGAAGCTCGAGGTAGGCGAGATGAGCATCATCGACGGAAAGTACGTATGCACACGCCGGGGGTCTAGGGTCCGCTTCATGGCGGTTCTGCGGGTGCTTGTTCCTGACCTCGCGGATGACCCGAAGACGGACTATTCGGCCGGGATGAAGGCCACGCTGCAACAGCAGAGGATGAGGGGACTCTTCGAGGGGCTGCGCAGGGCTTCCGTCCCGTTCTTCTACACCGTAATGATGAGCCAAAGAGGAGACGGCACCGAGCCTCCTCTCTTCGAGTACGACCTGGTCGTCGGCACGTGGGCGGACGGCAAGCAGAAAGAGGCAGCCCAGCTCCCGGACTCTGTCGAGCAAAGGGCGAGCGTCCTCTCAGCGACGCTCAGCGTCGCGCTTCCGAACGCGAGCGTGGAGAGGCTGGCGAGAGGCGACCTCTCCGCGTTCTTCGAAGCCGTCCTGTTGCCGGGGAGCCCGAGGCTCCCGCAGTCAGGCTCTGCGGAGGCAGGGGTCTCACTCTGCACATTCGAGCAGAGGGCTCCAGTCGTCGGGCAGCTCGAGACCGTCCCTGAGTTCTACGTTCCCAACGTGGGGGAGTCAGGGACTCGCGGGATCCTCCTAGGTCCGGTGAAGTCGGCCGGCGGACTCCTTCATGAGTTCAGGCTTCAACCCGACGACCTTAAGCGTCACGTGGCGGTGCTGGGAATGACGGGCAGCGGCAAGTCGACCACAGCAATGCGCGTCGTCCGACAGGTGACGGAGCAACGGCTTCCGGTGATGGTCTTCGACTGGCACAACGAATACGGCGCAGCGATGAGGGACTCGGGCGGGACGGTGCTGGCTCCTGGCGTGGACAGCTTCTCGGTGAACCCGGTGGAGGCGCCTCCAGACACCGACCCGGCCGAGCACGTCGCGATGGTCTCCGACATATTCTCGGATGTCTATCATTTCACCCATCCTCAGGCGTACATGTTCCGGAACGCCCTGCAGAAGAGGATGAACGAGACGGGGCAAGACGAGGTGCCGACGCTCTCCTCGCTCGTCAAGACAATCGAAGCCTACCCGCTCCGGTCGGCCTACGACAACGAGACGAAGGTGGCGCTACTGAGGAGGCTCGTGCCTCTGACTCAGGGACAGGCGGGGCGGGCGCTGGGGGGCCCGGGCACCTCAAGGCTACAGGATCTGCTCCAGACGTCTGTGTGTTTCGAGTTGGGGCACCTTCGAGACGCGCAGACCAGAGCGATCTTCACCGAAGTGCTGATGAAGATGATGTACGAAGAGAAGGTGCGGCGAAAGTCGGGTCTCGATCACATGACTCTGATAGAGGAGGCGCGCAACGTCGTGCCCGCCAGACGGGCAGAGGACCCGCCCAGCGTCGGGGAGAGGATGACGGCCGAGCTCAGGAAGTTCGGAGAGGCGATGATGTTCGTCGCCCAGTTCCCTACCCAGGTGGCCTCTGAGGTCATCAAGAACTCGGGCACCAAGATAGTCCACAGAATCGCCTGGCCGGACGACGTGTCGCTTCTGGGAGACTCCATCGGGCTCGACCAGAAGCAGAGGGAGCACCTGACCAAGTTGAGGGTCGGAGAGGCCATAGTGAGCGTCGGACGGTTGCAACGGCCGGTCCTAGTTCAAGTCGAGGCAGACTGCGCGTCACCCTCGTCCAAGAGCGACCGGAGCTTGGCGGCCGAGTCGTAGTTCCTCGTCCAGTCGATGCGGAGGCCGCCCCAGGAGCGCTCCTTGGCAGCGTGCCAGATCGCGACCGCCACCTCGTCCGGCACGGCGCTCGTCGTGTCGAGTTCGCCCACTTTGCCGAAGGCGCGTCTGGTCTCGGAAGCCACGACTCCTATCAACTCTGCCTCTACGTTGTCCCTGACCTTCTTGTGGGGATAACCGCGCCTCTCGAGCCTTTCCCTCAGGACGGAAGGCTCGCATCTCAGCACCATGGCTCCTTCGACCTTCAGGCGAGGGACGACGTGGGGGAGGAGGTGGCCGTAGACCACGCAGCGGCTCCCCAGCGCATCAGGAATCAGCGTGTATAGCTTGCCGGTGTCGACCACCCGCTCCCCGTCCTCGACCGACGAGGACCCCAGACTCTCCGCCAGCTCGTCTATGCTGTAACACTTCAAGCCCATCCGCGCCGCCAGGACCGGCGCGACCGACTTCTTCCCAGTTCCGGGGGTGCCGCTGACGCCGAGGACGCGCCCTACGGGCGGTCGAGACCTCATGCGCTCCGTGTTGGGTCGCTCTTGAGCTTGGCCTGGAAGTGGGCCCTGAACTTCGCGAGCTTCGGCGAGATGACCGCCTGACAGTACCCCTGGCGAGGGTTCCTCCTGTAGTAGTCGTGATGGTACTCCTCGGCGGGGTAGAACGCGGCGAAGGGCGCCACCTCTGTGACGATCTTGCTCTTGAACGCCTTCTCGTCGGTCAGCTCCTTGATCATCCTCTCGGCCTCCTCCTTCTGGGAGGCGCTGTGGTAGAACACCGCCGACCTGTACTGCGTGCCTTCGTCGGCCCCCTGCCTGTTCAGCGTCGTCGGGTCGTGGGTGGCGAAGAAGACCTCCAGCAGCTCCCTGTACGAGATGACGCTCGGGTCGAAGGTCACCTGGGCGACTTCCGCGTGACCGGTGCTGTCCGTGCACACCTCCTGGTAGCTCGGGTTCGCCACCGAGCCGCCGGAGTACCCCGGCTCGACCTTCACAACCCCTTGGAGCTCGGAGAACACGGCTTCGGAGCACCAGAAGCACCCGCTGCCGAACGTAGCGACTTCAGTCCTGTCCATCGAAGGGATTCCCAGAGGGGCTGAATTTGAGTCTTACCGGCGCCTGCTGCATGTCCTAGGTGCACGTGGCCCCGCCCGCCACTCTCAGCCCCTTGCCGTTCAGGTCCAGTATCGCCGCGCCCATGCCCTCCCAGGACGGCACCTGCCAAGGCAGCGTAGCCTCGGCGAGCCCCCCTCCCCGGGATGAAAGCTTCGCCGGGACCGTCTCGCCCTGGATCTGCAGGTGCATCTCTCTCCCGTTCAGCTCCTGCCTGTAGAACTGCGACCTCTCGACCCGGAGCTCTAGCCTCTCGACCGCGCTGAGAGAGCCGTCGTCCAGCCAGTGGCTCCTCTGCAGCTCCCCCGCTTCGATGCCGCGGAGCGACAGCCCCACCCTGACGCCCCTGCCCGCCTCGTCGTAGTCCACGTCGCTCACCTGGATCCCCTTCACGTCCACCCTGACGTCCTTCGGACCTGGAATCGGGCGGAGCTGGTCGTGGACCGACACCTTCCCGAAGAGCACGAAGCCCAGTGCGACGGTCCCGACGCCCTTTACCGTGAACGCCCTGTCCACGTAAACGAGCGTCCCGCTCTGCGCGCCGCCCCTCGGCCGTATCCTGGAAAGGTCGATCGCCGCGGACTCCGGCTGTCTCTCCTCCACGGCGTAGTCTGCGAGCGCCGTGCCCTTCAGGGCGGCGAGCGCGGCTTCCGGCGGCGACGAGCGGTCGAAGACCAGGATGGTCCCGGGCAGCCCCAGGGAGCTCAGCAAGACCGCGAGTTCGCCGTCGGGGGCGGCCAGCTTCCCCGAGCTGGGGAAGCAGAAGAACGCGTGGTCCACGATGGAGGCGACCTCGGCGTATCCCTGGACCCTCTCCGGGAAGTCAGGGGAGTCCAGGAACGAGTATCGGCGTCCGGCCTCGGTCCTGACGTGCACGTCGACCCCGCCCGCCTCGCTCTTCTTTGCGATGGCCGACTGGAACCTGCTCTTGACCTCCTTGTCGGTGCCGAAGACCCCTACTGTCAGTCCGTCCATGCCGCGACCACGTTAGTGCACCGTAAATGCTTGTCGTACCCGCTTCGGGCCGGACGATCTTCCTGTGTACTTGAGGGTGTCCGGGCACACGCCAGGGAAGAGTTCGCGCGGTCTGACTTGGGGAGCGAACTCCTTGCCAGTGTATCCGGCGACCACTCACTCAACCAAACTCCTCCACGCGCTTCAGTGCGGACCGGCAACCTCCTTCTGCAGACGCGTAAATAGCGCCGACGCTGGTGTCGGAACATGTTAGGGCGCAAGAGAGTTCTTGCCGTGGCGTGCGCAACGGCCCTCGTATTGTGCATCCTCTTCCTCGCTCCAGCAAAATACTCGTCAACCGAGGGGTCCTGCTACCAAGGCAGCATATGTGTCAGAGGTCCCTACGGCTGGGAGTCAGTCGGCTGTTACATCCTCGGAGTCGGGGCGAGCTATGTCCCGAGGTATCAATCCTACGGCAGTCTTACACTTGAGTGGGGCTGCGCTCCCTACACCAGTCATCCGGCCCCCGCCAATGGAAGTTTCCCCTGACATTAGCTCGCCGCTCCCTTCTCTCACAGACAACTTTGGCTCTGTCGTTGGGTCTCCTTTTGCTTTGGGAGCCAAGTGTGCCGACGGATGGTACGAATTCATTTGACCTTCCCCTCTCGCCACCATGTATGACCCCTGTTTTTTGAGGCTGAGAGAATGGAGGAGTCTGCCATGAGGCGGCCGGCTGTTCTTCATCGTCCCTGCCAACGATCTCGGATGGCTTGCCCTTCGTGGAGGAACGCATCCCTTCATATGTGGGTGTAGTACATCTCCCCTTCAGGAAGGGTCACATTGTTGATGATCGTATGCCCAAAATAGGGGTCGCAGCCCCACTCATACGTGAGACTACCGTACCACTGGTATTTCGGGACGTAGCTCGCCCCGACTCCGAAGGCGCTACAGCCGACTGACTCCCAGACATCAGAATAACCGACGACGCAAAGAGAGAGATTACAGAATGCGATTCGCGAGTGGACCACCGGCACGCAGAAAACAAAGCCGAGCGCCAAGACTGCGCATGTCGCGACGAGGGCCTTCCGGAGCATTGGCAGGTCACATGAACCAAACATGTCGGCAATATTTTAGTTTGTACATAGGGGGGAACCAGCGAATTCCCGAAGGTTCCTGTCTTGAAATCCACTCCCGCTTGGAAAGGCAACGCCCATCACCCATCAATCCAGCGGCGACCCCCAAGTAAATCCAGCAAAGGTTTGCACTGTGTTTCGCCGGGTTCTGTCTAATCAACAGCGGACGCCGCTGGTTTGACAAGACCTTATGCCGCGCAAAGGCCTAAGTTAGGCGAGCCCGCTCAGGAAAGTGGGGACCTCGAAGTGACGTTGTCTGGGTTCCGTGCCGTGTACCTCCTGCCCTTGCTCATCGCTGCTTTGATAGCTGGAACACTGCCGCTACACGCTAGCTCGGGCGGACAGACCACCGACGGAGTGCAGGTCATCACTACTGCCATCGTCGTCGCTTCCAGCCAGCACACGCGGACTCCAACAACAGTCTCGTTCGACTGCCCAGCCTACATTGATGTCGACCAGACCGTGACCTGTGAAGTGACGGTGACGGGCTCCTCGCCAGCCGGCACTGTCGCAATTACTACCCAATCCAGCCCTGGTTTCATAACATGCACTGACACAAACTGC
>JASHUU010000021.1 GCA_030039795.1 Nitrososphaerales archaeon
TCCACCGGCAGGCCCTGCGTGTCCCACCCGCCGCGGAAGACGATGTTCCTGCCCTCCAGGGTGCTTCGCCTATACCAAAGGTCCTTCACGATGCGCCCTCTGACGTGCCCGGCGTGCGGCTGGTTGTTCAGGGTGGGCGGGCCCTCGACGTAGCCTACTGGCTTGCTGCCTGCGACCCTCTTCGAGGCCGAGCGCCTCGTCCGGGGATCGGCGTAGAATGCCCGGACTTTGTCTTCAATCTGCTTCCAGTCGTAGTTCGCGCTGAGCGCCTTGGTCCGGCTAGAGCTGCGGACTAATTTTACGACCACTCAACGCGTCACGTGTCAACCTCCGACCCGTATTAGTGCGTTTCGTGCCGGTGGAGGAGGATCAAGTGGTTGGCTTCTCAAGGAGGCCGTAAGTAACTCGGCGGGCACAAAGGGCCGTGAGAAGAGCGGCCATAGTCGGAGTCCTCACACTCGGCGTGCTTGTGCTCTTGTTCCTCTTCGCACCTGTGGTCGGGGGCAGTCGGGTCAGTTGTGACCCAGGTTCCGGCCACGCCTCTCTTTCGTATCACTTCTTTGGCTCTGGAGTAGTCCACTCTTCTGGCTACTCGCCTCTTGAGGTGAGCACAAGTCCGAACGTGCACTTCGGTTGGGACTGGTCGCGTGTTCCGACAATACTGTGCCAATAAAGATTCGTCATCCCACGACTGGACGCGCGAAGAGAGTCACCCGTGGACTGGACAGAGTCGCGCACAGGGGCAACGGTGCTGAAAAATTAGCTGCGGAGGGCGTGTCGAGAGCCCGCCCCCCGCATCTCCCACTGCTCTAACCCACTGCTAGGATTAGCTCGAAGACATGTAGCTCCAGAGGATGACCCCGACGAGCATCACAAGAGACCCTGCGAAGCCCGTCACCAGTGCACCCGCCACGTCCGCGTTGACGTTGAAGCTCTCGATGAACTGAATCACCGGAGTCCTCACAAGCCACGCGAAGAAGCCGAGCATGTACCCAAGGAGCCAGAACCCGATTAGGACGGTTTTCCTTCCCATGGTGTTTCTTACCATGATACGCCGCCAAAGTCGGTAAATGTGGAGATGATAGTATTATTTCACGGGTTGGTTGAATTCTTTAGACGAGAATCCCGGCCAGGGAGAGGAGGTAGGTGGTCACCACGCTGCTGCATATGCCCAGCAGAAGGAATGCGACGTCCTCCAAGGGGAGCCCCCTGTCGATCTTCAGGTACCTGTCGCTGACGCACCCTCGAAGGAGGCTTCCGAACAGCGAGCCAGGGTCCGCGGACATGCGAGCCTGACAGGCCGCCGCTTGATACATAACGGTTACGGAGCGGACGTCCACGCGCCTAGAACGGGTGTCAACAAAATCTCTCCATGCAAGCGTTATTATACCGCTGTGGAACTCCGGGTTCGGCAAGGTGTAGGGCCTTGCCAGACAAGTTCCTGTCGAAACTGAAGTCCGCCCGGAGCGCGCACACGTTCCGCGACTACATCCTCCTGCCCGGGAGGAGCGAGGCCGAGCCCCAGGAGATCGACCTGTCCTCGAGGCTCACCAGGGACATCCACCTCAAGGTCCCCCTGATATCCTCGCCCATGGACACAGTCACGGAGTGGAGGCTCGCGCTTGAGATGGCGCGCCTCGGCGGGGTGGGCGTCGTCCACAGGAACATGTCCGCCGAGGACCAGGTCGAGCAGGTCAGGAAGGTGAAGAGGTCAAGAGCGGACTGCAGGACCAAGGACGACAAGGGGAGGCCGGCCGTGGGCGCCTCCGTCTCGCCGCTCGACCCAGAGCGGTGCAGGGCGCTCGACAGGGTAGCCGACTTCCTGGTCTCCGACGTGGCCCACTTCCACAACTCCAAGATAATCGAGGCGTCCCGCAGGCTGCTGCCGGGCCTCTCGGCGCCGTTCATAGCGGGGAACGTGGGCACCAGGCAGGCGGTCGTCGACATAGCGGGGGAGCTGCCCAGGGTGGACGGGTTCAGGGCGGGCATAGGCTCAGGGTCGATCTGCATCACGGCCGAGGTCACGAGGGTCGGCGCCCCGACCCTCTTCGCGGTCGCCGAGGTCGCCAGCGGCGTCGAGGAGATGGGGCTCGACGTCCCGGTGATAGCGGACGGAGGCATCAGGGGTCCTGGGGACGCCGCGCTCGCGTTCGCGGCCGGGGCGTCGAGCTGCATGCTCGGGTCCATGCTGGCCGGCACGGACGAGTCTCCCAGCAAGGTCGTGACGCGCAGGGGGAGGCGCTTCAAGGTGCACAGAGGGATGGCGAGCGCTGCGGCGAGGAAGGTCAGGTTCGCACTCGACCGGTACAGCGTTCCCGCGAAGGGGCTCGACGAAGGAGTCGAGGCGTACGTCCCCTACGTCGGCCCGGTCAGCGGCGTCATCTCCTCGATGGAGAACGGCCTGAGGGCCGCGTTCGGCTACGCGGGCGCGAAGGACATCAAAGGGATGTGGGGGACTGCGACCTTCGGGACGGTGAGCGCCATCGGGGCGGGAGAGCTCGGCGCCCACTCCATAGAAGTCAAGAAGCGGTGACCAGATGAAGTCCGACCTTTCAGGGGGCATAGCCGTCCTGGACTTTGGCGGCCAGTACGCGCACCTCATCTGCAGGAGGGTGAGGGCGCTGGGCGTGTACTCGGAGCTGGTGCCCCACTCGACCACGGCGAAGGAGCTGCGCGAGATGGGCGTCGCCGGCGCCATCCTCTCCGGCGGGCCGGCGAGCGTGTACGCCAAAGGGGCCCCCCAGCCGGACCCCCGGATCTTCGACGGGCGCGTCCCCGTACTGGGCATATGCTACGGCCACCAGCTCCTGGTCAGGGCGCTCGGCGGCCAGGTCGGGAGGTCGACCAGGCGCGAGTACGGCCGCTCCATGGTGAAGATACTTGAGAAGGGCGGCCTCTTCGAAGGCATAGACAGGACCAGCCTCTCGTGCTGGATGAGCCACACGGACTCGCCCCGGGCCGTACCGGCCGGCCTGAGGGTCACGGCGGCGACGGAGAACTCTCCCTACGCGGCCGTGGAGTCCTCCTCCGGCCCGCTCTACGGCGTACAGTTCCATCCCGAGGTCTCCCACACGGAAGAGGGCCAGACGGTCCTGTCCAACTTCGTCCTCGGCGTCTGCGGGGCGAGGCGGTCGTGGAGCATGGAAGGGTTCAGGAAGAGGTCGGTCGCCGAGCTCTCGAAGCTGGACGGGAGGGTCCTCTGCGCAGTGTCTGGGGGCGTGGACTCGTCCGTCACGGCAGCCCTCCTGAACGAGGCCGTCGGCTCCAAGCTCAAGTGCGTCTTCATCGACACCGGCCTGCTGAGGGACGGGGAGGCCGCGTACGTGATGAAGTTCCTGGCGCGAGACCTCGGGGTCGACGTCGAGCTCGTGGACGCGTCGGCGGCGTTCCTCCGCGCCCTCAGGGGGGTCGCCGACCCCGAGCAGAAGAGGAAGGTGGTAGGGAAGGCCTTCGCGGACGCGTTCGAGAGGTTCGCTTCTCAGAGGGGGCCCTTCAGGTACCTCGCGCAGGGGACGCTGTACCCCGACGTGATAGAGAGCGGGAGGTCCTCCGCGCCCGCCTCCGTCATAAAGACGCACCACAACGTCGGCGGGCTGCCGCCCGGCCTGTCGATGAAGGTCGTCGAGCCTCTGCGAGAGCTGTACAAGGACGAGGTCAGGGAGCTCGGAGCGATCCTCGGCCTGCCGAAGAAGGTCCTGGCGCGGCACCCCTTCCCCGGCCCGGGCCTGGCCGTGAGGGTGATAGGGGAGGTCACCGAGGAGAAGCTCAGAATCGCGCGCGAGTCCAGCCGGGTGGTGGAGGAGGTCCTCGAAGAGGAGGGGCTCTACGACAGGGTCTGGCAGGCCTTCGCGTACGTGGGCGACGACGAGGTGACGGGGGTGCTCGGGGACGAGAGGAGGCTGGGCCGCCAGGTGACAGTCAAGGTCGTCGAGTCCGTGGACGCCATGACCGCCGACTGGAGCAGGCTGCAGCCCGAGGTGCTCGAGCGGGTCTCTACCCGCCTGACCAACGAGGTGGAGGGCGTGGTCGCCGTCGCCTACCTGGTCTCGTCCAAGCCGCCGGCGACGATAGAGCCCCAGTGAGAGCGATGCCGTTCCCGGACGGCGCGGAGCTGGCCGAGCTGCACGTGCACCTCGGCGGTTCGGTCGACCCGGCCGTGATGTGGGAGATAGCCCACGCCCAGGGGATACGCCTCCCCACGAAGGACTACTGGAGGTTCGTGGACCTCGTCACGGTCACCCCGAAGAGGAAGAAGACGTTCGAGGAGTACCTGTCCCTGTTCCGCTGGACCGAGCTCATCCAGTCGAGCCCCATCGCCATCGAGAGGTCGGTGTACCAGACAATAGCGGGGGCGTACCGCAGGAACAACATCACGCTCATGGAGCTGAGGTTCAACCCCATGAAGAGGAACAGGGGCGGGGAGCAGGACCTAGACCACATCATGATGGCCGCGGTGCGCGGCATCGACAGGGCCTCTCTCGAGTACCCCGTCAAGACGGGCATCATCGTCTGCCTCGACAGGACGTTCACGCTGAAGATGAACGAGGTCCTCCTGGAGAAGGCGGCGAAGTTCTCGTCCCGGGGCGTGGTCGGGATCGACATCGCGGGCCCCCCGGTGGACGGCTTCAAGTACTCCGACTATCGGGCGATCTACAGGCGCGCGAGGCGCGAGGGGCTAGGGCTCACGGTCCACGCGGGGGAAGACGAGGGCCACTCTTCCGTGAGGGACGTGATAGACCACCTGCAGCCCGACAGGATCGGTCACGGCGTGAGGGCCACGGAGGACGGAAAGACCATGGAGATGCTCGAGAAGAGCGGAGCGGTCCTCGAGGTCTGCCCCACCTCTAACCTGAACACAGGCGTCGTCAGGGGGATGGAGGAGATGAGGGCCGTCT
The DNA here is from genome assembly GCA_030039795.1 of Nitrososphaerales archaeon. Lineage (GTDB taxonomy): Archaea > Thermoproteota > Nitrososphaeria > Nitrososphaerales > Gagatemarchaeaceae > UBA183. The sequence continues at coordinate 4,896 of JASHUU010000021.1, forward strand.
TCCAGTCGCTCAGGAGGTTCAGGGTCGGGTTCACGATAAACACGGACGGGCCGGAGATGCTGATGACCAACCTCAGGAAGGAGATGGCGCTCCTCGCCTCCGAGGGGGTCCTGAAGACGGAGGAGCTCGCGCGCGCGAACGCAGCCGCCTTCCGGGCGTCCTTCATCGAGTGAAGCGCAGCCTCGGGCCTGCGCAGCCGCGGACAGGAGGAGGCAAAAGGTTTGATAGGCAAACCGCGCGCCCGGGCGTCCGTTGCAGGTCTCGGAGAAGCAGGTGGACGTGGGAGAGCACAAGATCAACTACGCCCTGGCTGGGCGCGGCGACCCGGTGCTGCTCCTCCACGGGAGCGAGCCCTCGGAGAACTGGAGGGTCTGGGAGCCCATCCTCCCTCTCGCCGACTCCTACACGGTGGTGGCCCCCGACCTGCTCGGAAGGGGGCTTTCGGCGAGGTCGGCGGAGACGCCCGACTTCGTGGCCCAGGCCAACGCGATGAAAGACCTAGCGGAGAAGCTCTCCCTGGGGAGGTTTTCCATCATAGGGGGCGGCTGGGGCGGCCAGGTGGCGCTCGAGCTGGCGCTGACGTGGCCAGGCTCGGTCAGGGCCCTGGTCCTGATAGCGAGCTCCTACGACGTGGGCCAGCTGGCGAGGCTGCAGAAGATGCGGAGGCCGACCCTGATAGTCTACGCCGAGGACGACATGGTGACGCAGCTGAAGGCGGCGTACGTCCTCAGGGACGCGATAGGGACCTCAAGGCTGGAGATACTCAGCCCGGTTGCGAGGGACCCGAGGTACGACTTCAGGATGTCGCACAGGCTCCAGAGGTTCAGGGCGCCTCAGGTGCTGCAGCTGGTGAGGTCGTTCCTGTCGAGGCCGGAAGAGATGATAGCCGAGCCCCCGGAGATGGAGAATGAGCTGAAGGGGATGGCGCTCCGAAAGGACGAGGGCAGCGAGCCGAAGGGCGCTACCGAGACGCCATAGCGACGCGCTCCTGCTCGTTCTTCTTCTTGACCGCGTAGCTGTTCGCGTCGCCCGCCGCGGCCTGGATGATCTCGTCCGCCAGCACTTCTTCTATCGTCCTCTGAGAGCCGAAGGAGGCCGTCCTCACGCCCTCGGATATGAAGCGGAGGGCCAGGTCGACCCGCCTCACCGGCGAGATGTCCACGGACTGGTGGTAGACCACGCCTCCGTACGTCAGACGCGTCGTGTCCTCGTTGGGGGAGGAGTTTTCAATCGCCCTCACGAGTTGCTGGACAGGGTTCTGTCCGGTCTTCAGCTCCACTATCGCGAACGCCGTCTTCACCACGTTCATCGCCTTCTGCTTCTTCCCTCCCATCCGGCCCGTGTTTTTCGCGTACTTCTTCCCGAAGTGGGTCATCTGGTTGACCAGGCGCTCGACCACATTGACCTTCGTCTTCCCGAACCTCCTGTGCTCGTGCCTCCCGCCCGAGTGAGGGACAAGCATCGGCTTCAGGCTCAGCACCGTCTGGAGCCCAGGGTCCTCCACCTTCACGCCGGAGATGTCCCATCTCCCCCAGAGGAGGAGGTTGGGGTACTCGAGTGCCTGCCTGCTCATGGCTAGCGCCTCGGCTTCTCCTTCCTGCCGTACACCAGCTCGTTGAGCGAGACCCCGTTCACCTTGAACACTGTCCAGCGGACGCCCGGGATGTCGCCCATCGCCCTCTTCATCGAGCCGCCTATGCCCTGGAGGACGACCTCGTCGTGCTCGTCGACGTAGTTGAGCGCGCCGTCGCCCGGCAGGAACGCGGTTATCTGCTTCCCGTTCTTCGTTATCTGGACCCTGCAGCACTTCCTGATGGCGGAGTTCGGCTGCTTGGACTCCACCCCCACCTTCTCGAGGACTATGCCTCTGGCCTGGGGCGCGCCTTCCAGGGGGTCGGCCTTGTAGTCGAGGGCCAGCATCCTGCGCTTGTACCACTTGTTCGACCAGCGGAGCCTCTGGCGCTTCCTGGAGACCTGCCTCGCTGCGAACTCCCCTCTCGGCGACCCTGACATCTAATTCGCTGCCCCGTTTCACGGTATTTAACGGTTCAAGCTTCGCTGGTGATCTGGAGGCTGCTGACGTCGAAGTGCCTGCGGGCGAGGAGCCTCAGCCTCTCGGCGTTCTTGCCGCCGAGGCCCAGGACCGCCCCCTTCTTCCTCGGGTCGACCGTGACCACGACGGCCTTCGTGCCGTCGGCCTTCTCGGTGACCTTCACGTCCTGTATGTACCTGCTTCCCAGCGCGTTCTTCACGAGCCCTTCGACGTCGTCCGCCCACTCGACGACCTCCACCGGGCGCTTGACCGCGTTCTCCATCTTCTTGACCGAGGCCCCCTCCTTCCCGATGGCCAGCCCCATCTGGCCCTTCGCCACCACGAAGATCACCCTGTTCAGCTTGTCGTCTATGAGGCAGTCCCTGGCGGAGGCGCCTGTGATCCCGGTCAGCATGGACATCAGGGACAGCTGGTCAGAAGAGAGCTTGATCTCTGTCAACGGAGGTTCACCTGAGGAGCTGCTTGACTTCGGAGTCGCTGATGCCCTTCAGGGCCACGGCGGCGACCCTGTATGGCTTCCCAATCAGCGCGGCGAGCTCCGCAGACGTCTGCGTCAGCTCTAGCACCGGCACCCCCTGCTTCTCGGCCTCCTGCTTCACCTTCTGCGCCAGCCCCTCCGGGATGGACCGGGCGCAGAGGACCGCCTTGGCCCCCTTCATGGAAGCCACGCACTCCTTCGCGCCGACCGCCGACTTGCCCCCCTTCATGGCCTCCTTTAGCACCTTCGAGAGCGTAGGGCCGTCCACCATTGCCATCAGCTCATGTACAGGTCGATCATCCCGGTCCCCAGCGGGATCGGGAGGCCCACTATCACGTTCTCCGTGACCCCCTTGAGGTCCTCCGTCTCGCCCGTGACCGCCGCCTCAGCCAGCGTCGGGACTGTAATCTCGAAGGCCGCCCTTGCTAGGACGCTGCTCTTCGTCCCCGCGATGCCGTGCCTGCCTATCTGCTGGATGTAACCGCGCGAGGTCATGAGGTCCGCCACGAGGAACACGTGCCTGATGTCGACCTCCAGGCCCTGCTCGTCCAGCGTGCTCATCACCTCTCTCACCAGCGTGGAGCGGGCAGCCTCGATCCCGAGCACCTGCGCCACCTCGTGGACGTTGTTCGTGTAGACCTTCGTGGGGTCGACGCCCTGGACCGCTATCACCTTGCCCAGGTTCGAGCCCGCGGTCTGGATGAACCACTCTTCCTCCTCCTTCACGACCGTCACCCTGGTTATGCCCGGTATCCCCTTCAGCTTCATGTTGAGTATCTTGTTCCTCAGCGTGAAGAGCGCCGACAGGTCGGCGTTCTCCATGTTGACGTGGATCACCTTGCCCGTCCTGTCCTTCTGCACGTTCCTCTTGCCCGTCTCTATGGCGGCCGCGATCTCGTCGGCGTTGGTGTCCCTCTCGCCCAGCATCTCCGAGCTGAGGTGCAGCTTGATGCCCTCGGTCGGGTCGACCTCGCTGTACTCCACGACGTTCCCGACCTTCGTGAACAGTATCTCCTTCGCCACCTTGACGGCCTTCTCGTTGTTGGTGGCGTACTCCTTCGTGAGGTAGATGTCCATCGACGGCGTGGCAGGTATCTTCCTGGCGTCTACCAGCTCCATGAGCCTCGGGAGACCGAGCGTCACGTCCCTCTCCCTGACCCCTGCGAAGTGGAAGGTGCGGAGCGTCATCTGGGTGCCCGGCTCGCCTATCGACTGGGCCGCGACTATGCCAGAAGCCTCGCCCGGCTCGACGCGCGAGTAGTCCAGGGCCTCCTCTACCCTCTCCAGCGACTCCTTGGCGCCGTCCTCCGTGAGGTGGGAGCCGCCGAGCTTCTCCTTGAGCTCGCGGACGAGCCTCTCGTTGAGCTGCGGCTCGTACTTCTTGACCAGCCTCTCCACCACTTCCCCGTCGAGCTTCGCCTTCCCCTTGTGCTGGAGCTCCTCGGTCTCGATGAGCCTGTCGAGGTTGATCGGCCGGCCGTGGTCGCTCTTCGCCGGGTCGACGCCGTCCTCCCCGTACTTGAACTGGATTATGCGGCCGTGGGGGTCCCTGACCGTGAGGTCGTACTCTACCTTCAGGTGCTCCAAGGCGTTGACCAGCCTCCTCTGCATGTAGCCGCTCTGCTGCGTCCTGACGGCAGTGTCCACGAGGCCTTCGCGGCCGCCCATGGCGTGGAAGAAGAACTCCGTGGGGGAGAGCCCGTCGCGGTAGTTGCTCCTGACGAAACCCTTCGCCTCCGGCGACGGGTCGTTCCATGTGAAGTGGCTCAGCGCGCGGCCCCGCAGGCCGTGGTCTATCCTCTTGCCCCTGACCGACTGCTGCCCGAGGGCGGCGGTCATCTGGCCTACGTTGAGGCTGGAGCCCCTCGCCCCGGTCCTCGCCATGATCATGCCTGCGTTCTCCGCCGGGAGCGATCGGTCCGCTATCCTGCCGGCCTTGTCTCTCGCGTGCGCGAGCTCGTTGACGATGTAGGCCTCGAGCGAGTCCTCGGGCGACAGACCCCTCGTGAGCTGGAGGGTGCCCGCCTTGTACTTCTTGATTAGCTCGAAGACGTTCGCGTACGCCTCGTCGAGCGCCCCGGTGATGCTCGACTTCGCCTCCTCAGGGAGATCCAGCTCGTTGAACCCGTAGGTGAAGCCTCTGCGGGTCAGGAAGTTCTTGACCACCTTGAGCACCGAGTTGAGGAAGTTGCGCGCCTCCTCGTTCCCTTCGTCCTTCGCGATGCGGTGGAGCAGGGAGTCCGGCTCCTCGGCCCCGATGACTGCCTTGTCGACCACTCCCGAGACGAGCTGCCCGTCCTTGATGACCACGTCGTTCGGGCTCCCGGTCCGCTGGGACTTCGCCCACTTGGACGTCAGGACGTAGTTCATCCCCTTCGGGAGGAAGAGGGAGAACAGCTGCTTGCCGGTGTACATCGGGTGCGCGCCCTTGACCTCGGGCTCGGGCAGGTCGCCCGAGTACTCTCCGACCAGCGCCAGGTTCGAGAACTCGGCCGGCGAGAGGAGCGTCTCGTCCCTGGTCAGCATGAACGCGCCGGTGATGAAGTCCCTTATCCCTCCTATGATCGGGCCGCCGTATCTCGGCGAGAGTATCTGGTCCTGCACCTCCATCAGCATCAGCGCCTCGGCGCGGGACTCCTCGCTCTGAGGCACGTGGAGGTTCATCTCGTCCCCGTCGAAGTCCGCGTTGTAGGGCGGGCAGACGGAGGGGTGCAGCCTGAAGGTCCGGAATGGCAGGACCCTGACGAAGTGGGCCATGACCGACATCCTGTGGAGGGATGGCTGCCTGTTGAACAGCACGATGTCCCCGTCCATCAGGTGCCTCTCGACGATGTACCCGGGGGCGAGGGAGTCTGCGAGAGTCTTCCTGTCGCTGGCGAAGTCGAGCCTGATCTTTACGCCGTCAGGGCGGATGACGTAGTTCGCCCCGGGGTGCTCGAACGGACCCTTGATCACCAGCGCCTTCAGGCTCTCGGTGTTCCAGGAGCTCACCTTCTCTGGTATCGTGAGCTTCTTCGCAACCTCGAACGGGACGCCCACCTCCCCTATGTCCAGGTTGGGGTCCGGGGATATCACTGTCCTGCTTGAGAAGTCCACCCTCTTGCCTGACAGCGAGCCCCTGAACCTCCCTTCCTTCCCCTTCAGCCTCTGGCTGAGCGTCTTGAGGGGGCGGCCGGAGCGGTGGTGGGCCTGGGGTATTCCGGAGACCTCGTTGTCGAAGTACGTCGTCACGTGGTAGTGCAGCAGGTCGACCAGGTCCTGGACGATGAGGTGCGGCGTACCCGACTCCTTGCTCTCCCTCACCCTCTGGTTGACCCTCAGGATGTCCACTATCTTGTGGGTGAGGTCGTCCTCCGACCTTATGCCTGACTCGAGCGTTATCGACGGCCGCACGGTGAGCGGAGGGACGGGGAGCGCCTGGAGGACGAACCACTCCGGCCTCGCCGCCCTGAAGTTGAACCCGAGTATCGAGAGGTCGTCGTCGTTGACCCTCTCGAGCCTTTCGCGTATAGCCACCGGGAGCAGCCTCGTGGCTCCTCCCTCCTCTGTGATCTCGTGGAAGATGGTGGGCTTCGTGAACTCGATTTGGTACTGCTGCTTGCCGCAGTGGGGGCAGAGCTTGACCTTCTTCGCCTTCGCCACTATCTCCTTGGCCACGGTCTCCGATATCGTGGGCGTGAAGTCCGTCTGGCTCGTGAGCTTGACCCTGTAGGCCTCGAGCTCCTGCTGCGGGAGGAGTATGCGGCCGCACGTCCGGCAGGTCGTCTGCAGCAGCCTGTTGATCTCGTCTACGAAGGCTATGTGCAGGACCGGCTCCGCGAGCTCGATGTGGCCGAAGTGGCCCGGGCACCTCCCTGCCGTCCCTCCGCACGTCCCGCACTTCTGGCCGGGCTCGAGCGTCCCCAGCCTGCTGTCCATGAGCCCGCCCTGGACGGGCATGCCGTCCTCGTCGTAGGTCTCCGGCTGGGTTATCTCGGCGACCGAGTACTTCCTGACCTCGCTCGGGGAGAAGACGGCGAACCTGATCCCCCCGATGGTCTTGAGCGCCTGTTCCATCGACAACTGTCCTACACCCTATCCTTGAGCTGCAGCCTCGGGGCTATGTTGAGGCTCATCATTTCCTGGAGGAGGAGCTTGAACGCGTAGGCCACGACCACCGTGGATATCTTCGCCTGGTCCCCGTCCACCTTGCAGGTGTACTTCCTCTGCTTCGCGTCGTAGTAGGCTATCAGCCCGCACTTTTCGCATACGTAGATCTCGGTCTTGTCGGCCTCGTCGAGCAGCCTGTCCTTCAGGACCATGGAGGCGCCGTAGGCTATCAGGCAGTCCCTCTCCATCTCGCCGAAGCGGAGCCCCCCTCCCCTCGCCCTCCCTTCGGTGGGCTGCTTCGTAAGCATCTGGACCTGGCCCCTCGCCCTCGCGTGTATCTTGTCCGCGACCATGTGGTGGAGCTTCTGATAGTAGACCACGCCGATGAAGACGTCCACCGCGAACTTCTTGCCCGTCTTGCCGTCGTACATGACCTCCCTGCCGGTGGGCTCGAAGCCCTTCTCCTTCAGTATCCGCTCCAGCCCCTCGGTACCCTCGCCCGCGAAGGCCGACCCGTCGACCGGCGACCCGCGTATCGCCCCCGCCTTGCCTGCGATCGACTCGATGAACTGACCGACGGTCATCCTGGATGGGAAGGCGTGCGGGTTGATGATGACGTCCGGGACCACGCCGTCCGCCGTGTATGGCATGTCTTCCTGGGGGACTACCAGGCCTATGACGCCTTTCTGGCCGTGCCTCGAGGCGAACTTGTCCCCTATCTCGGGGGTCCTCATGTCCCTCACGCGCACCTTGTACATCTTCCCGCCTTCGACGTTCTCAGTCATGAAGACGGAGTCGACCACTCCCGACTCGGACGGGCGGACGGCGGTGGACGTGTCCCTCCTGTACGGGCCCTTGATCTCGAACTCCTTGTACTCCTCCATGAACCTCGGAGGGCTGGTCCTCCCGATCACCACGTCGCCGCCCGCGACCATCGACTCGTGGGCGACCACGCCGTCTCCCTCAAGGAGCCTGTAGAACTTCTCGCCCCTGTAGCCTCTGATGTTCGACTCAGCGGAAGGCACCTCGAATGCGTCGCGCATGCCCCCCAGGTACTGCTTCGCCTCGCCCTCGTAGAGCCTGTAGAAGAAGGAACGGGCCAGCCCGCGCTCCACGCTTGACCTGTTCATGATTATGGCGTCCTCTATGTTGTAGCCTTCGAACGAGAGGACGGCGACGACGCAGTTCTGCCCTATCGGGCGCTCGTCTATCCTCAGAAGGTCCAGGGTGCGCGTCCTTACGACGGGCGCCTGGGGGCTGACCAGGAGGTGCTGCCTCACGTGCGGCGATATAGGGTACGTCGGGGAGCTGAACCCTAGGCTCTGCTTGGCCATCGCGGACTCGTAGGTGTTCCTCGGCGACTGGTTGTGCTCCGGGTACGGGATTATCGAGGCGGCTATGCCGAACATGGCGGCCGGGAAGAGCTCCGCGTGGGTGTGCTTCGTCGAGACCTGGTCGGCGTCCATGGCTACCAGCGAGTTCTCCTCCTCGTTGGCGTCTATCAGCTCCATCACCCCCTGGTCGACCAGGTCGCGCCACGAGAGCTGCCCCGAGGCGACCTTGTCGATGTGCTCCGCGGTCAGGGCTGGCCTCCCGCTCTCCACCAGGATGAGGGGCTTCAGGACGCGGCCCGAGCTCAGGCTGATGTAGAGGCGCGGGTACGCCTTCTCGCTCAGCTGCCCGACGTACAGCACGCTGGCGCTGGGGTTGATCTGGCCCTCCCTCCGCAGCCTTCTGAAGGCCTTCGCTAGCCTCTCTCCGTCGTCCACGTAGCCGAGGAAGCGGCCGTCCATGAACACCCTGCACCCGTCGACCTGCAGCTTCGAGTCGGCGTCGCGAATCTGCTTGGCGCCGAGCTCCCAGAGCTTCTCCTCCACCTCCTGGGACGGCACGCTCACGGATATTATCGCAGACAGCGCGAGGTTCTTGACGAGGCCGCAGTTCACCCCCTCGGGAGTCTCTGAGGGGCAGATCCTTCCGAAGTGGGTGGCGTGGAGGTCCCTTGCCTCGAAGTTGGGCTGGCTCCTGCTCAGGGGAGACTGCACGCGGCGCAGGTGGCTCAGGGTGGACAGGTAGTTGGTCCTGTCCAGGAGCTGCGTCACGCCCACCTTGCCGCGCCCCCAGTTTCCTGTCGCTATCGCGTTGTTCAGCTTGTCAGTGATTATGCCGGTCCTTATCGCGGCCCCGACGACGTTGCCGCCGCGCTTCTGGCCCGTCCTTTCGAGCTGGTACTTCATGTCCCTGACGAGGTTGCGGAAGGCGGTCCTGAACAGGTCCGCGAGCATCTGCCCGGCGAACTTGATCACCTTGTTCCCATAGTGGTCCTTGTCGTCCGGCCCGATCCAGCCCAGCCTGAGCTCCAGGAGCTTGCAGACGGACTCGCCAAGGAACATCGACTTGTCGAAGCGCCGGTCCTCGGTCTTGCCCAGGTGCGGGAGGAGGCCCCAGTCCAGCATCGACTGCGCCCTCTTCACCCTGAACTCCTCGAGCATGCCATGCGCGACCCTGTTGCCGATGTACACCAGGGAGTCCTTCTCCGTGGGGGCCTCGCTCGCCTTGTCGAAGGAGACCTCGAGGAGGTCCTGGATTTCGGGCTTCGGGGAGACGGCGTCGGCGATGTCCTTGTCCGACTTCACCCCCAAGGCCCTCATCACTATGACGAAGGGCAGGTCCACGGGGCAGCTCGGGACCTTCACGTTGATCGCCCCGTCCTGTTTCAGGGTGGCCTCTAGCTTCGACCTGTAGCCGACCACCGAAGAGTAGACCCTCGCCTTGTACGTCGTGGCGCCGGACAGCTTCTCCGCGTCCACCAGTATCTTGTTGGGAGAGAGGTCCTCGAGGCCTACGATCACCCTCTCCGCGCCGTGTATGATGAAATAGCCCCCGGGGTCGTTCGGGTCCTCTCCGGCTTCGATTAGGAGCTCCTTGTTGCGGTTCGAGAGCTGGCAGAGCTCCGACTTCACCATCACCGGCAGGTCGCCGATGTGCTGCCGCGTGGTGTCCCTCGGGAGGCCCTCCTCCTCTATCGTCATCTCGAGGTAGATCGGCGAGGAGTAGGTCAGGTTCCTGAGCCTCGCCTCCATCGGGAGGATGCTGCTCACGGAGCCGTCGATCTCCACGACCCTCGGCGTGCCCAAGTTGACTCTGCCGAACTTGATTTTGTACGGCGTCGACGCGGTCTCTATCTCGACCTCGCCTATCTCGTCCACTATGTTCTGCAGCCCCTTGGTGACGAACTCGTTGTAGCTGTTGAGGTGCTGTCTCGCGACTCCCTCCCTCTCGAGGAGGTCCCTGAGGATCACCCAGGAGTTGGACGTAACCGCTTGCCTGCTCATGTCAGCTCTCCACCACGTAGCGATAGTAGGTGCTCGACCCGGCCGTCTCGCTCTTTCGGGTTATCCTGACGAAGTCTCCCGGTTTCGCCCCGACCTCCTTTGATATCGGGTCGGTGTCGAGGATGAACGGGAACTGCGCCGCCGAGGCGTTGTGGCGCGCGAGGACCTGCGCCCCCTCCTCTCTTGTCAGAAGCTCGTGCTTGGGGATGAGGAAGTGCGTGCTGATCTTGAAGGGAGGGACTTCGTCCTCCGCCTTCTTTCTCCTGGCCGGCTTCTTCGCTGGGGCTATCTTCCACTACCCCCATTGACAATACAGACTAAGTGGAACGAACAATACACGGCCCAGGGTCCGATGAAAGGCGATTTTCGACGCGTATTTAGGCTTTCTGACGGGCGCTGAGTCTCTGCCCGGACTCGGACTCGTAGATCGGGGTGCCCTCCTCGGGCCGTTGCACCATCTTGCTGAACTCCTGGTATATCCTCCTCGTGAGGAGGCCCGCCCCTCCCTGGCCTATCTTCGACCCGTTCACCGAAGCGACGGCTACCACCTCTGCCTTCGTCCCGACGAGGAAGACCTCGTCCGCCGTGACCAGGTCGAACGGAGTGACGTCCCGCTCCTGGACCTCGACCCCTAGGTCGAGGCACAGCCTGATCACCCTCGCCCTGGTTATGCCGTGGAGGATCCCGGCGCCCGAGGAGGGCGTGGAGATCCTGCCCTTCTTCACCAAGAAGATGTTGCTCACGCTCGCTTCAGAGACGAAGCCCCTGTGGTCGAGGAGTATCGCGTCGTCGGCCCCGGCGTTGTTGGCCTCTATCTTGGCGAGTATGCTGTTCATGTAGTTGAGCGACTTGATTTCATGGGAGGTGGCGTCCACCGCGTCCCTCCTCACCGACGAGACCATCACCCTGACCACCCTCGGCTCCTTCGGGCCTAGGTTCGAAGCCATCGGTTCGGCTATTATGAAGACCGTCGGCTCCTTGCACAGAGACGGGTCGACGCCGAGGTCGCCCCTGCCCCTCGTGACTACCAGGCGTATGTAGGCGTCCTTTAGGCGGTTCTTCCGGAGCGTCTCGAGGACCGCTCCCGTCATCTCCTCCTTCGTCATCGGAAGCGTCAGGTGGATGCTCTTCGCCGAGTCGTAGAGCCTGTCGATGTGGTCGACGAGCCTGAAGACGCTCCCGTTGTAGGCTCTGACGCCCTCGAATATCCCGTCCCCATACAGCAGCCCGTGATCGAAGACAGAGACCGAGGCCTTCGACTTCTCGACGAACCTGCCGTCGAGGTATATCAGAGGCTCCTTGTCCATCTTGGCTCACTCCCGGCCCAGCGGTTAAAACGGTTTCTCTACTTCGTCCCGGACATCATCTTCGAGTAGACGAACGGGAGCACGCCGCCGTGTTCGACGTATTCCATCTCCGTGGGGTTGTCCACCCTCACGAGCGCGTTGAAGGACTTCGTCCCGCCGGTCCCTGTCGCGGTCACCCTCGCCTGTTGCCGCGGAGAGCTCAGCGAGGCGAGCCCCGCGACGTCGAAGGTCTCCTCTCCCGTTATGCCCAGCGACTTGACGCCTTCGCCCTCGGCGAACTGTAGCGGCAGCACGCCCATGGCCACGAGGTTGCTCCTGTGGATCCTCTCGAAGCTCTCGGCAATGACCGCTCGGACCCCGAGGAGCTTGGGGGCCTTGGCGGCCCAGTCGCGAGAGCTCCCCGCACCGTACTGCTTACCCGCCAAGACTACCAGCGGGACCTGCTCCGAGGCATACTCCACGGCGGCGTCGTAGATCGTCATCAGCCGGCCGTCGGGGAAGTGCGTGGTGTAGCCCCCCTCTTTCCCCTTGGCGATGAGGTTCCTCAGCCTGATGTTGGCGAAGCCTCCCCTCGCCATGACCTCGTGGTTCCCCCTGCGGCTGCCGTAGGTGGAGAAGTGGAGAAGGTCGACGCCGTTGTCCTGCAGGTACCTCCCGGCCGGGCTGTCAAGGGCTATCGTGCCGGCGGGGGAGATGTGGTCGGTCGTCACCTTGTCCTCGAGGACGGCGAGCGCCCTCGCGCCGACGATGTCCCGCTTCGCGGAGACGGACAGCTCCTTGTCGAACCACTGGGGCTGGCGTATGTAGGTCGAGGCGGACTCCCAGTGATAGTTGTCGTCGACGAAGGAGGTGAGCCTGTTCCACCTGTCGTCGCCCTTCATGGCGTCGGCGTACTTCCTGGAGTACAGGTCCGGGGACAGAGACCCGTCCACCGTCGACCTGACCTCGTCCATGGACGGCCAGAGGTCCTTCAGGTATACGGGGCGTCCGCCGCGTCCCACCCCGAGCGGGTCGGTCGCGAAGTCGATGTCGATCCTGCCGGCTATCGCATATGCTACTACAAGCATCGGAGACATGAGGAACGAGCCCTTGACGAGAGGATGGATCCTGCCGTCGAAGTTGCGGTTCCCTGACAGGACGGCGGTCGAGTAGACGTCTCCGCTGGTGATGGCCTGCTCCACCTGAGGGGCGAGCGGGCCGCTGTTGCCGATGCAGTTGTGGACTGCTATCGTCCCGGCCACGAAAGCGTGGATGTCGCCGACGGCCAAGTCGTAGACCCGCCTCGTGCCGACACTCCTTCTGCCCACGACCTTGAGCGTTAGAGCGGGGAACGACATCGAGTCCTTCTCGACAGGATAACGCTTCGCCTGTGCCGACCCGGACTCCGCTGGGCCGCGGAACCACTCCAGCACGCCCATCTGCCTAAACAGCCTTGATGGCGAGGGAAAGCCGCAGCCGCCCCGGTGGAGCGGTCGAAACCTCCTATCGGTCTCCAGCGGCAGGCGAGAGAATCGGTCATGTCCTTCGAGGAGCGCATAGTGAGGCGAGACGACGGGCGGCAGGGAGGCCTCTTCCTCATGTCCCACCATGGATACGGCGACCGCCTTCCGTGCTTGGGAAAACGACATTGCAGGAAAGCTCGCCTTCGCCTCCTTGATGCCGGTCGACATCCACAGCCGCTGCCTGTGTATGCCGTCGACGAGTCGCCAATAGGCTGCGGCGGCAGAAACCCTCATCATCTTGTCCACGCAGTATCGGAATCCCACACGCTCTACGAAGGAGAGACCGTCCGGCAGCTCCAGCCGGACCTCAAGCCGAGGGATGCCGTCACGCGCTGGCGGATATGTAGAGTCGCTTCTTCGCGTACGATAACTTCGTATCGTCGCGCCCTGCGTGTCGACTCCGCACCGGGACAGCAGGCGAGTCAGCTCGCGCAGCATCTCTTCAGCCCTGCTCAGGTGCTCGGGGATTGTGCTGACCGAGAACGCGGGTGGCTCCAGGCTTGCGTCGTCCTCGTCCCGCCCCCACTTGTGCAGAGAGGGCGAGTGTCCGTCCGCACCGAATGTTCCGCCCAGGAACTCCCTCACGACAGACGCGGGACAGGAGCCCTCAAGGACGAAATTAGGTATCGACGGAGGCTGCAAGACGCGCCTGCCCACCTGCACTCCGGCCAGGGTGACGATGGCACGGGTCAGGGGCATCGGCAGTGCGATAGACCACTTCCGCTGGTCATATCGAGACCCGGCTGGTCGGGTCCCCGTCAGGAGCTCTATGTCTGCGAGCACCATGTCCCGGTCCATGGCTTGACCTACGTTCACCCTGCCCTGGCCCCAAGTGCTGATCGAGCCGTCGCTCAGCAGGTGGCCGAGGAGCCGTGCGAACGCGAGAAGCCGGGCCCGCTCAGTGGGCGTGTCCGTACGGAATGTGTATTGTCCTACGTGGAGGACGTATCCAAGCTCGTCCTCGGCAGGTATGTCGGTGGGGGCGTCCAGCCCGACGACGACGCGGTCTTCGCCTAGCCTCAACTCATCTGCCCTGACCCACTCACCGTCTGCCCGTAGAATCCTGTGGTCGGGAGTGCAGACCAGACGTCGGCCGTCCTCAAGCACCAGCCCTACGCAGTCGCGTGTCCCCTTGTTCATGAGCTCTGACTGAACGGCGAATCCCATCCTGCCGTCCGGACGGGGGCCTATGACCCGGTCGCCGCCCTTGACCGAGAGGTCCTCTATCGGGCGCGATGTGCCGTCTGCCAAGAGGACGGGCGTCCCTTCAGCGATGCAAGTGGTACAACCCAGACCCACCAGGTTGAAACCGAGGTCGTAGAGGTAAGGGAGGAGCCCTGCCTTCGCAAGGTAGTCGGTAACCACGGTCGAGCCTGGAGCGAGGCTTGCCTTGACCCATGGGCTCAGCTGGAGGCCCGACTCGATGGCCTTCCTCGCGATCAGACCGGCTCCGACCATCACCGTCGGGTTGGAGGTGTTGGTGCAGCTCGTGATGGCCGCTATGACCACGGCGCCGTCCTTTACCCCGGCGCGAATCGGCCCGTCCTCGGACAGCATCGTCTCTCCGCCGGTCCCAGAGCCTCCCTGAACGGCAGCCGCCGTCTTCCTTGCCCCGTAGAGGCTCTTTGCGAATCTGGGCATGGCGCTCAGGACGTGCCGTTCCTCCGGGTTGCGCGGACCGGCGGCCGACGGCTCTATTCCGCTGAGGTCTACCTCGAGCACCTCCGAGTACTTGGGCTCGGTCCCGGTGACGAAGAACCCGAGGCGCCTGGTGTAGTCCTCGACGAACTTGACGTGGCGCGGCTCTCTCGCCGTGCCCCTGAGATAGGCCAAGGTGTTGTCATCCACAGGGAAGAACCCGCAGGTCGCGCCATACTCGGGCGACATGTTGCCTATAGTCGCCCTGTCGGGCACCGAGAGCCTTCGGTACCCCTCGCCGAAGTATTCGACGAAGGCGCCGACGACGTTCTTTTCGCGCAGCTTCTCGGTCACGGTCAGGACGAGGTCGGTGGGGGTGACCCCTTCGGCGAGCGAGCCGGTGAACTTGACGCCGACCACCTTCGGTATCGGCATGTGGTATGGCTCGCCGAGCATGACCGCCTCCGCCTCTATGCCTCCTACTCCCCATCCTAGGCAGGCGAGGCCGTTCACCATCGTCGTGTGCGAGTCCGTCCCGACGAGCGTGTCGGGGAACGCGCTGAGAGACCCTCCTGCGTCAGATAGGGCCACCACCTTGGAGAGGTATTCCAGGTTGAACTGATGGCAGATGCCCTTGCCCGGAGGGAAGACGCGCATGCCTCTGAAGCTCGACTGGGCCCACTTCAGGAGCGAGTACCTCTCGGAGTTTCTTTCATACTCCTTCTCGAGGTTGATGGCGAAGGCCATCTCGTTGCCCCACGCGTCCACCTGGATGGAGTGGTCTATCACGAGGTCGACGGGGACGCCTGAGTTCACCTTCTTGGGGTCGACCCCGGAGCGCTTCGCGGCGTCTCTCATTGCGGCGAGGTCGACGACCAGAGGGACGCCGGTGTAGTCCTGGAGGAGTACCCTGTGCGGCATGAACGGGATCTCCTCGCCCGTTGTGGATGGCCAGCGAGCGAGGCTGTGCACGGCCTCCAATGCGCCATCGACCCTCCCAGAGTGCCTCAGCATGTTCTCCAAGAGCACGCGGATGGAGTATGGGAGACGCTCGACGTCGTAGCCCAGGCCCTTGAGCTTCAGTGGGTTGTGTGCAGTCGCCTTCCCGAGCGGAGACTCGACGGACTCGCGGGCGATGTCCACGTCTTCGAGAGGCATGTCAGAGGTCCACCGCTTCGGGCGCCGTGCCCGTATTTGAATCTGAGACCACGCGCCCTCCCCTCAGCAGGGACGGGATGATCGACGTGGTGTTCACGACCGCCATGACGAGGAAGACCTTGTCGAGGGCGCTGCAGAACAGCGCCTTGTCGGCCACGGTGACCGTCGCTCCCGCCGCCGATGCGATTATGGCGGTGATCAGGTTGTAGGGAAGATAGAACGTAAGGACGATTATCACCAGGTTGAAGCTCAGAAGGAATCCCACGTTGAAGAAGGTCCCCCTCAGCCCTGAGGCGACCCCCCTCCTCGACACGGGCACAGAGCCCATGATCGAGCTCATGTTCGGGGAGGCGAAGAGGCCCATCCCGGCGCCGCCGAGGACGAGGAGGCCCAGGATGACGAGATAGGATGTCTGTGGGGTTATCTCGGACATCGCGAAGAGAGAGACGCTGATGACCGCGAGCCCCGCGGTAGTGAATGGCCGCGTGCCGAACCGGTCGGACAGGTAGCCGCTCAGCGGCCCCAGAGAAAGCATCGCCACGTCGAAGGGCAGTATCTCGATGCCCGCCTGCAGTGGCGAGAGCCCGACCACGAGCTGGAGGTAGAGGCTGATGATGAGAATGAAGGCGCCCCAGGCGATGGCGCTAATCATCTGGGTAAGGACGCCTCCTGTGAACTCCCTTATCCTGAGAAGGCTGAGGTCCAGGAGCGGGTAGGGGTGCCTCCTCTCCGACCTGACGAACAGGACGAGCGAGGCGGCGGAGACGGCCCCGAGCGCGGCGACGACTAGCGTCTCGGTCCCGCCATAGGCCGCGAACGTCAGGGCCAGAAGGAGGGACACTATGAAGGCGGTGAAGGTCGCGAACCCGACCCAGTCCATGGCGGTCTTTCTTTCAGGCCTGCTCTGCTCCTTGAGCCGCCAGTGGGCCCACAGGGTGCCGAAGATCCCGACCGGGATGTTGACGTAGAAGAGGAACCTCCACTCGAGGAACGCGAGGATGAGGCCGCTCAAGGTCAGGCCGAGCATCGAGCCTGCGCGGAAGGCCACCTGGTTGATCCCCAGCGCCTTCCCCAGCTCTCCCGACGGGAAGGCGTCCGTGATTATGGCCGCGCTGTTCGCGAACAGGGCGGCCGAGCCGAACCCTTGGAAGATCCTCGATGCGATGAACAGGTCAGGCGTCGGGGAGATCGAAGTGAAGAACGAGCCGACCGTGAAGATGGCGAAGCCGATGTTGTAGATCTTCACGCGGCCGGCCATGTCGCTGACCCTCCCGAT
The DNA here is from genome assembly GCA_030039795.1 of Nitrososphaerales archaeon. Lineage (GTDB taxonomy): Archaea > Thermoproteota > Nitrososphaeria > Nitrososphaerales > Gagatemarchaeaceae > UBA183. The sequence continues at coordinate 21,732 of JASHUU010000021.1, forward strand.
GAAGAGGAGCGCTATCGTGCTCCCTATGACGTAGGACTGCGTGAACCAGATGGCCTGCTCGGCGTCCGCGTGCAGCGCCGCGGCGACGATGGGGAGGCCGATAACGACTATGCGGCTGTCGATCCCGCTCATCAGGACCCCCACCGTTGTGACCGTGAGCACTGTCCACTTGTACTGCAAGCGCGTCAGATCTCCGTGGTCGCTTCGATCCTGGCCAGTATCCTTCGGAGGTACCTGATGGTGGCGGCTGCCTCTTCCGGCGTCAGGTCGTTCTCGATGGACCTAACGTATGACGCGAACCTCCCTGACACGCGCCTGTACATCTCGTCCCCCGCCGCCGTCATCTCGATGACGTAGAGCCTGCGGTCCGCGCTCTTCTTCGCCCGCCTGACGTATCCCCTCTTCTGGAGCCTGTCGACCAAGCCGGTCACGTTGGCCGGGGCGACCAGCATGTGCTCGCTCAGCCTGTTCATCTGCATCGAGCCGTGGCGGGCGAGGGCCAGGAGCACGCTGTACTGGGGGAACGTTATCCCCTCCTTCGCTAGGCGGGCGTTGAGCCGTTTCAGGGCCGTCCTGTACGCGTTCCTGATGAGCGGCCAGATCTCGCCCGTCGGATCCTCGCTGGGCACGCTGGGAACGGGGGGAGAAAGTTCAACATATTAATCTTTAACATCTTCAACTATTCTGCGGCGCGGCCCCGGCTCCCCTGCCCTCCGAGGGGCATGACCAAATACGGGCATGGGACCACGCCGCCGAACCAAGGTTGGAGAACCGTCTTGCGAGAGAGAAGAGCCCGTACCTACTCCAGCACGCGAACAATCCGGTCGACTGGTACCCGTGGGGGGACGAGGCTTTCAGGAAGGCGAAGAACGACGGCAAGCCCGTCTTCCTGAGCATAGGATATTCGACGTGCCACTGGTGTCACGTCATGCAGAGGGAGTCGTTCGAAGACGAGGGCACGGCCGCGTTCATGAACAGGAACTTCATCGCCATCAAGGTAGACAGGGAGGAGCGGCCGGAGGTGGACGCCTTCTACATGAAGGCGGTCCAGGCGATGACAGGGGGAGGGGGATGGCCGCTGAGCGTCTTCCTCACCCCGGACCTGAGGCCGTACTATGGAGGGACATACTTCCCGCCGAAGCCGAGGGACGGGATGCCGAGCTTCATGCAGGTCCTCGAGTTCGCAAGCAAGGTCTGGAAAGAGCGCAGGGACGAGTTATCCGAATCGACGGAGCGGGTCATGCAGGCGCTGAATGTAGGGGCCGAAGGACCCGCAGCCGTGGTCGACAGGTCTCTGCTGGACGAGGGGTTCAGGGAGATGGCCTCGTCCCTCGACGCGGCGCACGGAGGCTTCGGTGGCGCCCCGAAGTTCCCCGTCCCTCTGACGTCGTCCTTCCTTCTCAGATACAGCCACAGGACAGGCAGCGAGCTCGCCCTTCGATGCGTCACAAAGACCCTCGACGAGATGATGTCAGGCGGAATCCGCGACCACGTGGGAGGGGGCTTCCACAGGTACTCGACTGACAGGGTCTGGCTCGTCCCTCACTTTGAGAAGATGCTCTACGACAACGCCCAGCTCGCGAAGCTGTACACAGAGGCGCACCAGGCGACGGGGAACCCTGCCTACGCCGTGGCGGCGACGGAGACCCTCGACTGGATCCTGCAAGAGATGACCGACGCGAACGGGGGCTTCTATTCCGCCCAAGACGCCGACACGACGGAAGGCGAAGGCGTCTACTATACGTGGACGCCTGCAGAGGCGGAGGACGCCCTGGGGGGCGACGCCGAGGAGTTCTGCAAGGCGTACGGGGTGACTCAGAACGGCAACTTCGACGGAAGGAGCATACTCCATCGTGAGCGGGGAACGGGCTGGGCGGGAGGGATGGACGGCGGGTGGAGGGGGCGGCTCTACGCGGCAAGGCTGTCACGGCCGAGGCCCGCGACAGACACCAAGGTGCTTACATCGTGGAACGGGCTATGCATCTCAGGGCTCGCGACTGCCGGCGCCGCGCTCGACAGGCAGGACTACCTCGAGGCGGCAAGGAGGGCGTCGAGGTTCGTCCTCAGGAAGTGCTCGAAGGAGGGCGGGCTGCTCCGCAGGTTCGCCGGGGGAGAGGCCGCGCTCGACGGCACGCTCGAGGACTACGCCTTCTTCGTGCAGGGACTCCTGGACCTCTTCGAGGCGACCTTCGAGCCCGCATGGCTCCGGGAGGCCATGAGGCTCGCGGAGGAGATGGTCGAGCGGTTCGAGGACAAGGAGCGAGGCGGGCTGTATCTGACAGAAGACGCGGGCCCGTGGAGGATGATGGAGGCGTACGACGGGCCGACTCCTTCAGGAAACTCCGCGGCAGTCATGGACCTGCTCCGCGTCGGCGCGCTGACGGGGCGCGAAGCCCAGAGAAGCGTGGCGGAGCGCGTCGTCCTGCGCTTCACTCCGGAGATCGGGCGCAGTCCGTCGAGCCACGCGAACATGCTGGCCGGCGTCGACATGCTGACGAGGGGGTACAGGGAGGTGGTGATCGTCGGGTCGACTCGTGCGGCGACCGCGAAGATGAGAAGGGCGATGGCAACGGTGTATCGGCCAGACTCGGTCGTGCTGGCAGCCACCAAGGAGAGCTACGACGAGCTCCTGAGCGTCAGCGAGCTCCTGGCCGGGCGCAAGCCAGGCGCCGAGCCCAGGGCGTATGTCTGTCGCGACTTCGCGTGCAAGCTCCCCTCCGACTCGGTCGAGGTCCTCCTCAACCAGTTGAAGGAAAAGTAGAATTAGCGCCCGACGCCGCCGAGTCTAGAGGTCGCGATGGGAAAGGTCTGGGAGATTCGTGGGCTCTTCGGAAACGAGTTCGCGATGGAGGCGACAATCGAAGAGCTGAGAAAGCTGAAGGGACTCGACTGGGTGGTTCTAGACCGCCGGAACCTCTCTGTGAGGCTCGCGAAGAGGGACGAAGATACGGAGGAAGTAGTGAAGAGGGCGTTCGAAATCCATCACGGCTTCGCCGAGCACGAGGGTCCTCTCGGCGAGTACGACAGACAGAAAGAAGAGGAACGAAAGAAGAAGATGCGGAAGGAAGAGAAGGACAAGGGTAAGGCCAGCCACTGATCTGGGACGGGTTAAGCCCGCAAAGCGTTATAGCAAATCGACGGCAGGCGACGCTTGTTGCGGGGGTCGCCCAGCCTGGTCAACGGCGCGAGGCTTAGGACCTCGTCCCTTAGGGGTTCGTGGGTTCGAATCCCACCCCCCGCACT
>JASHUU010000022.1 GCA_030039795.1 Nitrososphaerales archaeon
TCTTCTCGTACGGCGTCTCCGAGAAGAAGGGCGTAGACATCGAGAAGCGCCGCCGCGAAATCTTTGCCGTCAGCGGGAGTTACGCGGCGATGAAGTTCGAGGCCTACCAGCTCTTCGCGGATAACCGGGCCCTGTCCATGGCCCTCTCCACGATGCTGCCCGAGAACAAGAGGCTTCGGGAGCTTGTGCGGAGGAAGGGCCTCCCAGTTCCGGACGACGAGGAGTGGAGTCGGTGGGACCAAGGAAAGGTCGACAGCTTCTACACGAAGTACGTCTTCCCGAAGTGAGCTGCGCGTTGCGGTCACAAGAGGTCCTACGAATGCCGTCCGCCAGGGCCATGGCCTGGGCGCCAGCCCGCGGCGCTGGAGGCGAGGCCCGCCCTGGTGCCGAACTCGCGGAACTGCCAGGGAGCAATGGAGACGCAGGGCTCCGCCCGGGCTTCAGCAGGCGCGTGGGCCCATGATCAGAAGAGATAGTTTCGACCCTGGCGTCAGAGTCCTGGCTTCGGTGGCGGTCCTACGGGGGAGCGCGGTGCTGCTGATCAGGGAACAGGAGGAGCCTTACAACGGGCAGTGGGTGCTCCCGCAAGGCTACGTCAAGGCCGGAGAGACGGTGGAAGGCGCAGCCAGGAGAGAGGTTCGGGAGGAACTCGGCGTCGAAGTCGAACTTGGCGACCTGGTCGGGGTGTATGACGACTTCCTCGATGAAACGACCCCGCCGACGCACTGTGTCATAGTGGGATATCGCGGATCCATAAGAGGGACGGGGAGGCTGCTGTCGACCTCCGAAGCGATAGACTCCGCGTGGGTCGACATATCGAAAGGGCTGCCCGACGTCCCGCCCGTTGTACGCAGGATGCTCGCCGACATCGCTCCACGTGGCGGCAGACGGGGCCGGGCCAAGAGATGACCGCTAGGGCCGGAGAGGGGCCAAGCCGGCACGGCGCCGTCCCCCAGCCGGAGGACTCCATGCTGACCTCCGCGTTTCGAACCAGGGCGGCGGAGGTGTTCGGCGGAGGGGAGCGTTCCTTCCAGCTTGCCCAAGGCGACGCCATGAGGCTCTGGCTCGCTTGGCGCGGGGACCCCGCATACCTGATCGCGAAGCTCGGCGACAGGTCGGAGAGGGAGAGCACATGGCGGGTCGTCAGATTCACTGAGGTCCCGGAGCTAGCAGCTGAGCACGACCACGTGGAGGCAAGGGGCTTGGGGGGCGTCCTCCCTGACCACGTCCTGGCACACTTCGCGCGGTTCGCTTTTCAGGAGTCGAGTCGCGTCCCTGGTGCGGAAGCCGAGGTCGCAGGCACCACGGAGCACGGGGCGGCCAGGATTCCAGGCTTGGAGATCCAGCGGGTGGCGTACGGCTATCTGAAGGCTGGAATGTCCTTGACCATCAGGTGGCCGAGCAGAGGAGCTCCCGGCCTGTGTTCTAGGGTGATGTCCCTGTCCCAAGACTCCATCCAGGACTCGAAGTACCCGGGTCTCGAGAGAGGAACGGACTGGAGGACTGAGGGGGACCAGGGGCTCACCAGGTTCCTTGCGCGCGTCGAGAAGAAGAACCAGCGACGGTGGGTCCGCCGGATAACGCGCGGATGAGCCGGGGAGCGACGGAGCAGGAGAGCGAGCAGATGTCGGAGAGCGGGGAGCAGGCGCGTGGGCCCAGGTTCTGGGCGAAGAGGCGAGCGACCAGGTTCGTCCTCCTGGTGGGGGTCATGAGCTTGTTCGCGGACTGCACCTACGAGGGTTCGCGCTCGATTCTCGGGCCGTACCTGGGCCTCTTCGGCCTCGGAGGGACCGCGATATCCATCATCACGGGTGTGGGAGAGCTGCTCGGATACGGCCTCCGTCCGCTCTTCGGCCGCCTGGCGGACGGTTCGAAGAAGTTCTGGCCGATAACCATCTTCGGCTACGTGGTCCAGATGGTCGCAGTCCCTCTCCTGGCCTTCGCCGGGAACTGGCCCATGGCCGCCTGGCTTGTCATCCAAGAGAGGATGGGAAAGGCGATTCGCAACCCGCCCCGCGATGTCATGCTGTCTCATGCGGCAAAGGAGATGGGGTACGGCTGGGCCTTCGGGCTGCACGAGGCGCTGGACCAGACGGGGGCGCTGATCGGGCCGGTCGCGATCGCGGTGGTCCTGGCGTCCGGCGCTGGGACCTTCGCCGACTACAGGATGGCCTTCGCCTATCTCGCGATACCGGCCGCGGTCATGCTCTGCGTGCTGGCCGTCGCGCGGTACACATATCCGCATCCGGAGAGCATGGAGGTCAGCATACCAGAGCCTGAGACCAAGGGTTTTCCCAGGGTCTTCTGGGTGTACCTCGCAGGCGCCATCCTGGTAGGGGCGGGGATGGGCGGCTGGCCCTTGATCGCCTACCACCTCCAGACAGTGGGGATTGTCTCCTTCGCATTGATCCCGGCGTTCTACGCCGTAGCCATGGGGGTCAGTGGTGTGGGCTCCCTTCTGTTCGGCCGCGTGCTCGACAAGCGCGGGATGTACGTCCTGATCCCGCTCACGCTGTCGTCCGCGCTGGCCCTCCCTCTCGTCTGGCTCGGAGGCTTCAGGATGTCTCTTGTCGGGGTGGCGCTGTGGGGGCTGGGCACGGGCGTCCAGGAGTCTCTGATCCCGGCGGTGGTCGCGACCATGGTCCCAAGGGCGAGGCGCACCTCGGCGTACGGTGTCTTCACCGCGGGGTACGGCATCTCCCTGTTCCTCGGCAGCGTGGTGATCGGGGTCCTCTACGACGTGAGTCTGACGTCAATCATCGTCTTCGGCGTGGTCGCGGAGCTCGCCGCCATACCAATCCTGTGGTGGGTCGCCCAAAGAAGGAGGACAGCCGGCCAACGCCAGTAGCCCGCCCAGAGCCTGCTCCCCTCGCCGATGTCTGGCCATGTCTGTCGTCGTCCTGACACGAGGAGCCTTCCGCGCCGCGGGGCAGGTTCCGAAGGCGGCATGCTACTCGAGTCCGCCATGCGGGCGCTACCACCTGTCCCAGTGTAGGACATCTTCGGGCCTGAGCCGCCGCCTGCGAGCTTCCTTTCCACTTGCCGCTCTCCAGACGGCCGACTCGTGTCGGTCCCGATATCCCATCGGGACTATCGCAAGAGGGACTATCGACCCGTCGCGAGGAAGGGACAGCGCCTCAGCCACCTGCCTGTCGTCGAGAGCGCCGATGAACGAGGCCACAAGACCCTTCTCGTATGCCGACAGGATCAGCGCGAGCGCCGAGAAGCCCGAGTCTATGAGCCACCACGGGAGCCTCGCGTTTCTCTCGGCGGGCGCCCCGTACTTCCCTTCGAACTTCGCTCTGTTGGCGCATGGGACCACCACGACCGGTGCGTTCACAAGGAATCCGGCCCTCGCGTGCCCGGCATTGACATACTCCTTCTCGTGGGCCGCGGAAGCCAGCTTCGCCTTCGTCCCGCTGTCTCTCACGACGACGAAATCGAAGTCCTGAGTGAACCCTGCGCTCGGAACGTGAGTCGCATCCTCGAGAATGGAGAGAAGGGTCCTTTGGGACACGCGCCTGGACGAAAAGCCGTAGACGTTCCTTCTGCGGCGCAGCAGGCGACCCAGGCTCAGGGGCCCGGCCCCCTCGGTTCCAGGTCTACTCTGCAAGCGTCTGGCCAAGCGCCGGACCTCAAGACTAGGACGCAGGCCGCGCTATCACAGCCAGGTCGGACACGTCCACGAGCAGCCTGCTGACCCTTTCGAGGGCGCCTAGAGTCTCAGCCGCGCCTGCCTGGGCGCTCGCGGGCGCCGACAGACGGTCGGCTATGTCCTGCGCCATGGCGCTGACCTTGGAGTTGATTGACCTCGGCCTCCCGGCCCGCCTGGAGATGAACGCCTGGGTTGCGAGCTCGTTCATCTCCCGCAGCTCGAGCAGGCAAGAGGCGTACTCCAGAAGGAGCTTCCGGGGGAGGCGGGTCGCCTGGACTTTCCTTGAGAACTCGCTGACGGCGTCGCCTATGCTCTCCAGGAAGCTGGCGAGGACCCTGTAGTCCAGTAGGTCGACCGGTGAGAGCCCGTACCTCTCGGTCACGTCCGGCCTGGTCACCGCCGCCCTGGT
>JASHUU010000023.1 GCA_030039795.1 Nitrososphaerales archaeon
GTTCGGCTTCGACTACGTCCGCGAACAGTTCCTACCAAAGGAGAAGAGAAGGTTCGGGACGTACGTGCTCCCGATCTTATGGGGAGAGCGATTCATCGGCAGGATTGACCCCCAGTTCAACAAGAAGGAAGAGAAGCTCGTGATAAACTCCGTGCACGCGGAACCCCGCGCGCCCGGCAGCAAGGAGGTCTCGGCCATGATTAGGGAGGCCCTCGAGCGCCTCTCGGAATTCATTGGAGCCAGGGAGGTATTGTACAAGGGCCCCGTCCCGGAAGGCTGGAAGGGCGCCCTCCGCTAGGCGACCCGTCACCGGGCCGTGTCGTACCCTTAACTAAACGCGTGGACGACATTCACGCCATGAAAGAATACGACCTGATAGTGATAGGATCGGGCTCTGCGATGAACCTCGTCGACCCCATGCTGCAGCAGAACCCGAGGATGCGAGTGGCGGTCATCGACAAGGACGAGCCCGGCGGAATCTGCCTCACTCGGGGCTGCATCCCCTCCAAGATCCTCATGTATCCGGCGGAGCTGGTCAGGGTAATCGAGGAGGCCAAGGAGCTCGGCGTGGAGGCCGAGTTCAAAGGAGCGGACTTCGCGAAGATCATGGCGAGGATGCGGAGGCTCATAGACGCTGACATCGACTCGATCAGGAGCGGCCTCTCCAACTCCGAGAACATAGACTACTACCACGACCCGGCCGAGTTCGTGGCCCCCTATGCCCTGAAGGTCTCCGGGTCAACGATCACCGCCAAGACGATCTTCCTGTGCCTCGGGTCCCAGCCGGTCATACCCGCAATCAAGGGTCTCGAGGGGGCCGGGTACCTCACCAGCGACACTGTGTTCCGGCTCAAGCGTCTTCCCTCCAGCATGGCCATCGTGGGCGGAGGCTACATCGCGGCCGAGTTCGGGCACTTCTTCTCAGCCATGGGCGCCAAGGTAACCGTCATCGGCAGGAACCCCCAGTTCCTCCCCGACGAGGAGCCTGAGGTCTCCGCGCTCGCGAAGTCCGTCCTCGGGAGGCATATGGACATAGTAGTCAACCATGAAGTAAGGGAGGCCGAGAAACTTCCCGGCGGTAAGAAGCGCCTCCGCGCCTTCGACAGGGCGTCCGGAGAAGAGCGGGTCTTCGAAGCGGAGGAGGTCATGATCGCCTCGGGCCGCGGGCCGACCACGGGGCTCCTCCATCCCGAGAGAGGAGGAATCAGGACGACCGCCGCCGGGTGGATCGAGGTGAACGACTATCTCGAAACCTCCCAGCCCGGCGTGTGGGCGCTCGGAGACGCGGACGGGAAGTACCTCTTCAAGCACGTTGCCAACTACGAGTCCCAGGTCGTCTACTACAACGCGGTGCTGAAGAGGAGGGTGAAGGCCGACTACCACGCAGTCCCGAGCGCCGTGTTCACCTACCCCGAGGTTGCAAGCGTGGGGCTGAGGGAGAAGGAAGCCGCTGCGAAGTTCGGTGAGGGCGACATCCTGATCGGCTTCTACAGGTACGAGAACACGGCGAAGGGAGAGGCGATGAACGTGAAGGGATACTTCGTCAAGGTGATCGTCGAAAGGAACACGCTCAGAATCCTCGGAGCCCACATCGTCGGCCCGTACGCGTCAGTCATGATTCAGGAAATAATCAACCTGATGTACACAGAGAAGCAGGACGCCCGGCCCCTGATGGACTCGATGCACATCCATCCATCGATGACCGAGGTCGTTGACAGGGCGTTCAGCTCTCTGATGGAGCCGAGCCAATACCATCACATGATGGAGCACGGCCACTCCGACGCCCAAGAGGACTGAACCTGCGCTCTCCTGCCCGGAATGTACCATCCGAAGCTCTTCCACACGAAGAGCAGCGTCTTCGAAGGCTTTGAAAGAGGCGTCGGCTGTAGCGGGGAGCGAGGAGAGAGCATGACAACCAGCGGAGGCGCGGGAAGCGGTCCTGTCGTCTGGAAAGGACGCCCCAGCGTAGGGCCATACGTCGCGCTCTATGGAGCCCTCGCGGCCGTCGTCACAGTAGTCCTGCTCGCCCTCGAGTTCATCCTATCGGGCTACCACGGCCTCTCGCTCCTCGACCGGAGCGTCACGCTGGCCGGGATCACCTTCCCGTACGCTCTTGAGGTCGCCACAGTCGCACTTGTCCTCCTCTGGTATCTGGCGAAGCTGGTCGGCCTCGCGCTCCTGCGCGCCCGGAACTCATACGAGCTCCGCTCCGACGGGCTTCAGGTCAACAGGGGCATCGCGAGGCTGGAGAACACCTTCGTCTCCCCCATGGCCTTCTCCGACGCGAGGCTCATCAGGACCATCGGGATGCGCCTCGTGGGGAGGAGCCTCATCATCGTGGACACCAACGACAACAGGCACTTCGAGCTCAGGATGGTCAAGGACGGGATGAAGGTGCAGGCCATGATAAGAGACAGCCTGGGACACCCCACGGTGAGGCTAGACCCCAGGTCGAACGTCGCCCCGGCTTCGCCCTAGTGACCAGAGCGATGGACGGTCCAGCGCGGAAGTCAGAGCCTTCCATCGTCACACCTAGGACGTTCCACGCTTACCTGGCCTCCAGGCAGAACGCCCCACCCTCCAAGCTGCGCATACCCTCGCGGCTGGTTCTCACCTATCACACAGCCATGTTCAGGAAGGCTCGCCAGCGGATGAGGGGCCGCTACCTCAGGTGGTACCACGACAAGAGACTCGCCGTCGGCAGGGTGAACGGCGTGGAAGTAGCTGTCATCCAGTCTCACATGGGGTCCGCGATGGCCGGGACGATGCTGGAGGAAGTGATACAGTTCGGGGCAAGACAGGTGGTGGAGGTCGGCATCTGCGGCGGCCTCGGTCCTTCGCTGGAGGTCGGGGACGTGATTGTGGTGGACGATGCCCTGGTCGACGAGGGAACTTCGGAACACTATTTCGAGGACCCTTCCAAGTTCTCGGCCTCGAGAAGGACGCTGAAAGCGGTCGAGCGCTCGCTGACTGCGGCCGGCGTCGAGTACAAGGTCGGGGGCATATGGACGACGGACGCCCCGTACAGGGAGACCAAGGCGAAGCTGACGAGGTTCCAGAAGCTCGGGGCGCTCGGCGTCGACATGGAGACGTCCGCAATGTTCGCCATAGCCACGTACAGGGGAGTCGACATCGGGTCCGTCCAGGTGGTTTCAGACCTGGTGGGAAAGAAGGACTGGAAGCCTGCCTTCCACGAGAAGATAGTCGCCGCGAGGTCAGATGCGGTCGTCAAAAGGGCGCTAGATGCCCTCGTAAAGGCCTGAGAGGACGTGCGAGGAGGCTAGACCAGGAACAGGGCCGCCCCAATCAGCACGAAGACCAAGTTGAGGATGCCGTTCCCCGACCGGAAGTGCGCCAGGGCCGCCCTCCGTGTCAGCAGGTAGACGCCCCTCTCCGTCATCGAGTCCAGCGCCAGGTGAGCGCAGGCTACCGCCACGCCCGACCACACGAAGGCCGCCAGAGTGCCTGTCGTGGCGAACCTCGACTCGACGAACCATAGTGCGTAGCCGCTCGCGGCGCCCCACGCAGGGGCGCTGACCAAGGAGTGGGTCAAAGGCGACCTGGCTATCCTCCCTCTCCTCCTCACATGGCCAAGCTCGTCGATCAGGAGGTTGACGACCAGCGAAGAAACCACGGCAAGAGACAGACGCTGGACCGAGACCGGGCCGGGAAGGAGCGCGAACGCGAACCCGGCCCCGAACACCAAGTGGGTGAGCATCCTCATGCGAACTCGGCCGCCGTCCCTCAACCTCCGCTGACTATTTATCAACCGGACGACTTCGACTCGGGCAGTGGCCGACATAATCCAGGCCGAGGGCCTGACCAAGGTCTACCATGGGAAGGTCAAGGCCGTGGACCACATATCCTTCCATGTCTCGGAAGGGGAGATCTTCGGGTTCCTTGGCCCCAACGGGGCAGGCAAGACGACAACCATCAAGATGCTCAACACTCTGGCGTCAATAACCGAGGGACGCGCGACCGTGGCAGGTCACGACGTCGCCAAGGAGCCCGGCGCCGTGCGCAAGAGCATCGGGGTCGTCCCCCAGGAGCTGACGGCAGACGACGAGCTGAGCGGGACCGAGAACATGATGCTGATGGCCAGGCTGCACCACGTCAGAGGCTCTGCCGCGACAGCCAAGATAGGCGAGCTGCTCCGGCTCGTCGACCTTGAGGACGCCTCGCGCCGCAAGGTCAAGACCTTCTCGGGCGGCATGAGGCGGCGGCTGCAGCTCGTCATGGGCCTCCTCCACGAACCCAAGGTGCTCTTCTTGGACGAGCCGACTCTCGGCCTCGACGTCCAGACCAGGAGCAAGATGTGGAACTACATCAAGGGCCTCAACAAGGACAGGGGGCTCACCGTCTTCATGACGACCCATTACCTGGACGAGGCAGACTCGCTCTGCGAAAGGATAGCCATAGTCGATCACGGCACGATCAAGGTCTCGGGCTCTCCGGCGGAACTCAAGGCGGCGCACGGAGGCGACGTCGTCACGCTGAAGCTCTCGGGCGGCGCCGACCTGACGGAGTTCTTCTCCGGCATCGAGGGCGTGAGCGAGGTCGCCAGGGAGGGGGACGTCTACAGGATCAAGCTGCCAAGGGCCGAGAGGGCCCTTCCGGCGATAGTCACGGGAGTCGTGCAGAAGAACCTGGAGATCCAGGAGATCTCCTTCTCGAAGCCGACCCTCGACCAGGTCTTCTTGGATGTCGTCGGGAGGTCCATGAGAGACGAGGAGGCCTCGGAGAGCGACTCTGCCTGGGAGAACATACGCATGGAGAGGGCAAGGTAGAGTGCTGGAAGAGACAGCCGCCCTCACCTTCCGTGCCCTGAGAAAGTGGGTGAGAAACCCCGCGTCCGTCATGCCAGGCCTGTTCACCGCCATGTTCTACCTCGCGCTGTTCGGGAGTTCCTTCAATCCGGCCAACCTGATACCTGCAGCGTACGCGAGCGCGGCCTCGTCTTTCCTCAAGGCCGACTTCGGCGGCGCGCCGACCTACATCACATACCTCACCTCTGGAGTCATCTGCATAATCCTCGTCTTCAACATGGCCTTCGGAGGCATCGACCTCGTCCTGGACAGACAGCTCGGCTACCTCAACTCGCTCCTGACAGCCCCCGTCCCTCGCGCGGCCATCTATCTCTCGGGGGTCGCCCAGAACCTGGCCAAGGTGCTACTCCTCGCGGTCCTGACGTTCATAGTGGCGCTCTTCATCCCCAACGGACTCCAGCTCCCGGCATCGTTCGGCGTCGTGGACTTCCTAGGCACATTCGTCGCCTTCGTGCTCTTAGGGCTCGGGCTCTCCTTCGTGTTCACGGCCCTCGCGCTGACCGTCAGGAGCATAGACTCACTGGTCGCCATAGTCAACTTCCTCACCCTCCCCATCATGTTCATGAGCAACGCCTTCTTCCCGCCCTCGATCTTTCCGGGCTGGCTCAGAGACGTGGCCGACGTCAACCCCGTGACGAAGGCGAACGAGGCGGCCAGGCTGCTCATAGTCAACGGTGGAGCCCTCACGTCCAGCGAGCTCGGGACTTACGAGGCGGACATCGCGTATCTGGTGGTCTTCGCGGCGGTGCTGGGGCTCATCGGCTACCTCGCGGCCAAGCGCGCGCTGCGGCCGGAGTGAGGGCGCGTTGCGCCACCAAAAGCCCTCATAGGGTCTAACCAAGTGAGACAGCAAAAGCAATACTTCACTTACCGCTCTATTGACCAAGTGATTCAGGTTTCGAACTCTTATGACGACTCGGAGGGCCGAGCAAACCGAAGAAAATGTTAGGAAAAAGTCTCAAACTGATGACCATCCCCTTACTGCTGCTTTTTGGACTGTCAGCAGTGGCGGTGGTCCCACTAGCCTACGCATCAAACTCTTACACAAACACAACCCTCTACATCGGAGGTTCTACTCTGATAGCCCCGATCATGAACGACTGGACTACTAACTTCCACACTTACACCGGCGGCGCTGTGACGGTCAGCTACGACCCGGTCGGAAGCACTACAGGAACGAAGGACATGCTCGAGGACGTCTTCAGCGCTGGATGGAGCGACGCCCCGATTCCGGCCAACGGCCTAGCCACGCTGGGTACGGGTGATGTCGTGACCTCGTCCTCCGCAACATGCGGCGCAGCCTGCCCTCCAGTCACCGGACTCGAAGGCAATGACCCACTCGTCCAGGTAGTCGACGGCCTCGCAACGGTGTCCATCTTCTACAACATCCCAGGCATCACAACCAGCACCCACCTCAACCTCACCGGCGACGTAATTGCAGAGATCTACCTTGGCCACATACTCAAGTGGAACGACCCAAGGATTCTGGCCCTCAATCCAGACCTCACTAGCGCGCAAAAGACAGACCTCGCAGCCTACCCAATCACCGTGGTCCACAGGTCGGACGGCAGCGGCACCAGCTTCGCGCTGACGAGCTACTTCAGCGTCGAAGACGCGAACTGGACGACTGACGGCCACACGAACTCGACCGCGGCCAGCAACTTCCCTGTGGGAGTTGGCGGAGACGGGAGTGCGGGAGTCACAGGTGACGTGCTGTCGACGGACGGCGCAATAGGGTACGCAGAAGTGTCCTACCCGATCGGCGCTGGCCTGTCGTACGCGCAGGTCCAGAACGCAGCCGGATACTACGTGGTCCCAAGCCCCGCGAGCGGCTCCGCGGCAGCTGCCGCAGACGCAGCGAGGACAGCGAAGGACCCGACGTTCACCATCGTGGACGCCTCCGGCGCGGGCTCCTATCCAATCTCCACCTACACCTACGTCTTCATATGGGCCAACCAGGACCTCGGTACATCGGCAGGGAGCGCCTGGACTCAGGGCGACGCATACGACCTCGTCCAGTTCCTGAACTACATAGTGACTCAGGGACAGTCGCTCGCGACTGAACTGAACTACTCGCCGCTCCCGGCAGCCGTCGTCTCGAACGACCTGAGCCTGCTCGCTCAGATCAACTACAGCGGCACCCCGATCCTCACCAGCCCATCGATCACGGCGACATGCAACCACGCCACAGCGGTAGTCGGCACGACCGCAGTGGTCTGCACAGCGACTCTCACTGGAGCGACGACCCCTACGGGCACCATCTCGTGGTCCAGCTCGGCCGCGGGTACCTTCACGAAGACCTCATGCAAGGTCAGTGCGAAGGCACACACGTGCAAGAGCACCTTCCACGGTGCACAGGCGACATCCTCGGAGTCTCTGACAGCCACGTACTCGGGCGACCTCAACAACGCACCAGCCCTCGCATCTGCGAGCCTCACCGTGACCCAGAGGACCTCTTCCGCGACCTTGGTCTGCGCGCCAGCGTCGATCGGTGTCGGAGGTAGGACCTCGAAGTGCACGGCCGTAGTCCTCGGATATGCGCCGACTGGGACAATCACCTTCTCCCAGACCAGCAGCGACAGCGGGGCGGTCACGTTCTCGACCACCAGTTGCACACTATCGGACATCACCACCGGCAGTTCACGTTGCGACGTGACAGTGACTGCCACCACTGCAGGCAAAGTCTCCATCACAGCGACCTACGGCGGGGACACGAACAATGTCGGTTCGGTGTCCAAGTCGAAAGTCGTGACGGTGACGGGCTAGAACGCAAAAATCGGCAAGCGCGGCGGGCTCGCAAAGAGCTCCCGCGCTCGCCACCTACACCAACCATCTCGTCGGACGCTCTAACCGCCGCTTATCTTCTGCATTAAGGCTCGGACAACCGGCTTCTGACTCGTCCTTGAGATAGCACCGTCATCTGAAGCGGCGTCACCTTCACTCGTCTTTCGCTTGCTCTTGCGAACTGGCTTCCTCGGAGTCCTTCGCGGCCTTCTTGGCTCTGCGCTTCTTGATCGGCGCCTCGACCTTCTCCACGGCCTCCTTCTCTAGCTTCTCCACTTCTTTCTCGGCCCTGACTGCCTCCTTCCTGGCCTTGGCGACGCCCTTCCTGACCTCCCCCTCGGCTTCCCTCCCTATCTTGACGAGCTCCGCTTCGACCTTCTTCGCCTCGGAGGCGCCCTTGGACTTCGAGTACCACCCCTTCAGAGCATGGACGTTGCCTTCCAGCACGCTCCTCCTCCTGGTGTCCAGGGGGACCCCCCAGTTCCTCGCCGTCACTACGGCCATCCCAGACCCTTGGACCTCGCCGTAGGAGAACCCTCTCGAGCTGCGCTCCACCATGCTGCCCTCGTGCCTGGACAGCACGGAAGGACTGGGGAGCGGGGCCGCTGGCTTCTGCGGCTTCGAAGGCGCACGCTCAGCCTTCTTGTCCCCTCCCTTGGATTTCTTCGAGTCGCGCGCCAAAGCTCGGTCGGCTTGCCAGCCCGTCCCGTTCCAGTTAAAACGCTTCCGCACCGCGCCCCGGCCAAGGCAGTGCGCCGCACGGCGCTCGAAACGACTATAGGAAGGACGTAGGGCATCAGGGCCCGCTTGGGAACCAGCTTTCATCTGAAGAGGTACCGCGTGCGGCCGGGGTCGAAGGTCAGACTGAGCGACTGGGAGCCCGGCGACGCCTCGGGGTTCGACGGCAAGAAGGCGGAGGGGCTACGGGCGCTGTCGTCGGCTGCGAAGAGAATCGACGCCCTCCAGGAGCTCATGTACGCCGAGCACAAGCACAAGGTGCTAGTCGTCCTCCAGGGCATGGACAGCGCGGGCAAGGACGCGACCATACGCCGGGTATTCGAGGGCGTCAATCCAGAGTGCATAAGGGTCGCGCACTTCGGCAAGCCTTCGGCCGAGGAGGCCTCGCACGACTATCTTTGGCGGGCCCACAGGCAGACCCCCGAGAGCGGCGAGATCGTGATCTTCAACCGCAGCCACTACGAGAGCGTCCTGGTCGAGCGCGTGCACAACCTCGTCCCGGAGAAGGTCTGGAGGAAGCGCTACGGCCAGATCAACGACTTCGAGAGGATGCTTAGCGAGGAGGGGACCGAGGTCCTCAAGTTCTTCCTCTTCATCGACAAGGACGAGCAGGCGAAGCGGTTCCAGGACAGGCTCAAGGACCCCACCAAGCACTGGAAGTTCAGCTACCTCGACTACAACGAGAGGGCCTTCTGGAAGCAGTACATGGCGGCCTACGAGGAGGCCGTGGAGAAGACTACCACGGATGCCGCGCCCTGGTACGTCGTCCCATCCAACCACGGGTGGTTCAGGGACCTCCTCGTGTCCCAAGTCGTCCTGGACACCCTGGAGGGCCTGCACATGCACTATCCGAAGCTGGACGCCGCCAAGGCCGGGATGGCCACCTCAGGGTGAAGCGGAGCCGGAGGCTCCCCATGCACAAGGCAGACGGAAAGGAAGATAGCAAGGCCACCTGAGACGCCTACGGGTTGCTAGAGCCGCAGCTCAAGGACGACGCGCCATGGAAGAGGAGGTTCCGGCTCTCGCGGGTCAGCGTCCAATTCGCGACCCACCGTCCGAACCACGTCATGGTGGTGAGCAACGCCACCGGAATCTTCGAGCTGTACGCCTACGACCTCGAGTCGGGCGCCTTCAGGCAGGCCACGCACAGGCCCGCAGGCACGGTCTACGGATCGATTTCCCCAGACGGCAGGCACATCTACTACATGGACGACAAGGAAGGCAACGAGACCGGCCACGTGGTCCGTGTCCAATTCGACGGGAAGGGCGGCGCCCAGGACATGACGCCGGAGATGCCGGACTACACGCTGGTGGACCCCACCATGGACGGCGCGGGCTCCCACATGGGGATGACAGTCCCAGGCGCCGACGGCTTCGATACATACGTGGTGGACATCCTTGACGGCGAGCCCAAGCGGCCGCGCTTGGTCATGAGGAGTTCCAAGATGGCGCTGAGCCCTGTCTTTTCCGTTGACGGGAGAGTGTCGGTGGTCGCCTCGGCGGAGCGTTTCGGAGGCCTCGACTTCGCCCTCGCCTCGTTTGACACGGCCACCGGTGAGAAGCTTCAGGACCTCGCGGAAGACTCGAGCAGGGTCGAGCCCGCCGAGTTCGCCCCGTCGGCAGGAGACTCCAGGCTCCTAGCCATGAGCAACGCCAGCGGCCAGACGCGCCCGCTGGTCTGGGACGCGCGCAGCGGGAAGAGGACGGAACTCGAGACGTCGGGACTGAAGGGCGACGTCGTCGGGATGGGCTGGTCCCCTGACGCCAAGAAGGTCCTGCTGTGCCAGACCGACAGGGCCTCGACGAAGCTGTGGGTCTACGACCTCGAGTCGTCCCGGCTCGAGGGGGTGGAGCACCCGGAGGGGACCGTGACGACCGCGTGCTTCCGCACAGCTTCCTCGCTCCTGATGTCATGGCAGGACTCGACGAACCCGAGCCAGATCCTGGCCCTGGACCTAAGGTCGCCCCGGGCTGAGCCGGCGAGGTATCTGGCGCAGAGCGACGTCCCAAAGTCGAAGCCGTGGAAGGGCGCCTTCTTCCCTTCGACCGACGGCCAAGAAATCCAGTGCTGGTACGCGACGCCTGAAGGGAAGGGCCCCTTCCCCACGGTGATCGACACCCACGGCGGGCCGACGCTGGCCCAGTTCAACGTATTCGCGCCCAGGATCCAGGTGTGGCTGGACCACGGATTCGCCGTCGCGAGCGTGAACTACAGGGGCTCCATCACATTCGGCAGGGAGTTCGAGAAGAAGATCAACGGAGACGTGGGGCACTGGGAAGTGGAGGACGTGGTGTCGGCGAGGAAGTGGCTCGTGAAGAGCGGAATAGCGAAGAGCGACGAAGTCTTCCTCACCGGATGGTCCTACGGGGGGTACCTGACGCTCCACGCGATGAGCCTCTACCCAGAGCTCTGGGCGGGCGGGATGGGAGGGGTGGTCGTAGCCGACTGGGTCACCGAGTACGAGGACGAGCCTGAGGCGATGAGGGGCTACGACGTCGCCCTGCACGGAGGGACTCCGGCGGAGAAGCTCGAGGAGTACAAGAGGGCCTCGCCCATAAACTACGTCGAGAGGCTCGCCGCCCCCCTCCTGATCATCCAGGGACGGAACGACGTCAGAGACCCGCCGCGCCAGGTCGAGCTTTACGAGGCCAAGGCGAAGGCCCTGCGGAAGGACGTGAAGGTCGTGTGGTTCGAGACGGGGCACGCCGGCTCGGGAGTCGACGTGGAGTTGGCGATCTCGCACCACGAGACGATGCTCCGCTGGATGCGCGACCTGATGGCGTCCAAGCGCAGCCACCAGACGGACTCAGGCCTCACCCTCGTCTGACAGACGGGCCAGCCTTCCCGTCCCAACAGACAAATACCTCCGGCGACCCCTCGAGACGCATCCATTGCGCATAGGCGTGCTGTCCAGGAACATGGACTACTGGACTACCAAGAAGATCATCAAGGCGGGGCGCTTCAGGGGCCATGAGACCGACTTCATCAGGACCGGGGACGTCCAGCTGATGGTCGATGACGTCTACTTCGACGCCTTCCAGGGCTCCAAGTCGTTCAGAGAGGTGGGCGTCGTCATACCGAGGATAGGCAGAAGCCTGACCGACTTCGGAGTCCTCCTCCTCAACCACTTGGAGCTGATGGGCATCCCGACAACGCTCTCGGCGAGGGGGCTTGCCACGGCCAGGAACAAGTTCGCCACCATGCAGAGGCTGAGGGGGGCGGGACTGAGGATACCTGAGAGCTTCCTCGTGGCGTCCAAAATCAAGGCAGGCGATGTCATAGAGAGGACCCCTCCTCCGCTCATCCTCAAGCTGCTCTCAGGGACGCAGGGCGTGGGCGTGATGAAAGTGGAGAAGGTCAGCGACGTCGGGCCGATAATCGACACCCTGGTCGAGCTCAAGCAGCTGATACTCATCCAGAGCTACATACCGAACCCCGGGGAGGACGTCAGGATGTTCGTGATAGGCGACGAGGTCGTGGGGGCGATGGTGAGGAAGGCGAGTCCCTTGGAGTGGAGGAGCAACATCCACCTCGGCGGCAAGGGCGTGCTCTATGCGCCGACGGAGGCGGAAGGCGAGATGGCCGTCAAGGCCGCCAGAGCGGCGGGGGTAGAGATCGCAGGGGTGGACATGATCATGTCGAAGGAGGGGCCGTACATGATTGAGGTGAACGCGTCACCAGGGTTCAAGGGCCTCATGAAGGCCACAGACGTGGACGTCCCGGGACTGATCGTCGAGTACGCCGTCGGGAAGGCGAAGAAGTAGGCCTTGCACGCGTGGGACGGAAGGAAGGTCGTCCGGCTAGTCGCGCGGATCATGGTGAAGGGGCCGGGCGGGGAAGAGACGGTGAGGGCCAAGATCGACACTGGAGCGGACCGTACGACCATCGACAAGGTCTTGGCGGAGAGACTGAAGCTCGGGCCCGCGCTCTCCAGGGTCACCATAAAGGCGTCCGCGGCTGGACAGAGAGTGGAAAGGCCCGTGGTGAACGCGTCGATAACCATCGCCGGAAAGACCTACGACCTGAAGGTGGGAATAGCCGACAGGTCGCAGATGAGGTACGCGGTGATCATCGGCAGGGACATACTCAGGTCGGGGGACTTCCTGATAGACCCGAGCAGGATAAAGAAGCCTGCCTAGTCTCGGCGGCCCTGCGGGCCCCTTCCGGCCATGCTCTCCTCGAACGCCCCTACGTCTGAGTAGTATCCGGCGACCATGCCCTGAGCCGTCTGGCCGGTGTACATCTCGGGCACCGGGTGGTCGATCAGGCCGACTATCTTCTCTGCGACTTCATCCGCGGACTCGACCCTCGCCTGACCCAGCGAGCCACCCGCCCTTACAGGGAGCCCGGGCCCGGCGACCTCGTGGAACGGCGTGTCCACGATTCCTGGCATGACGACTGAAACGCTGATCCGGGGGTACTTCGCCTTGAGGTCCATCCTTGCGTTGGCGCTCAGGATGTTCACAGCGGACTTCGACGCGCTGTAGATCGAGCGGTAGGTAGCGAACGGCACCCTCCCGAGCATCGAAGAGACGTTGATGATTTGGCCCTCGCCCCTCTCCTTGAAGTGGGGCAGGATGGCCTGCATCCCATAGACCACGGACATCAACACGACGTCAATCGTGCTTCTGATGTCCTCGTCTGTGAGCTCCTCCACTCGCTTGTTGATCCCCCTCCCTGCGTTGTTCACCCAGACGTCCACTCTGCCGAACCTCCTGAGCGCCTCGTCCCTGAGGCGTTCCACCTCGTATCTCTTGGTCACGTCCATGACCACCGCGATCGCCTGGGTTCCCGACTCGGATGCGGTCTTCTCGAGGAGGTCCCTGCGCCTAGCTCCGAGGGCGAGTGCGTCTCCCCTGGCGCCCAGCCGCTTCGCCAAGGCTGCGCCTATGCCGCTGCTCGCTCCGGTGATCACAACGACCTTCTGAACCACGCCCCTCGCCTGCCCTGTCGGCGCCTCGAGGGCTAATTACCGCTTTCCCCGAAGGAACGCAAGGCGGCGCCAGTCGACTACGGATTGTCGAAGTCCGAACGCAGGTCCTTGCCCTGAAGAAGGACGGACTTCAGGTTAGTCATGTAGTAGGCCCAGCCCGACTGGACGGCTCCGAAGAGCCAGACCCAGTCCTTCCCGTCCTTGAAGCCAGTGTGCCTCAGCTTCAGCATGGCGCCCTTCCCCTTCTTCGACAGAGTGAACGACACCTCCGTTTCGTATACCTTCCCACCAATCTTGTCCGGCCAGCTCAGCACCAGCGACTTGTCCTTCACGACCTTCCTCACGACGCCCGCGTGGCTGTAGCCGCCATGCCAGGCGAACGTGTAGTCGGTCCCCGCTTCTGGCTTGATCTTCGCGTCGCTGAGAAACCACCTGACCAGTTCTCTGCGCGTCGTCAAGCACCTGAAGAGCGTCTGAGGGCCCGCCTCGAAATAATATGCCTGCTCTACCACAGGCCGCTTAGCAGCCATGCCAGAGAGCAGGCACGAGTCTACGTCGATTTAAGGCGAAGGGAAGCTGATCGGACACTGTTTATGAGCGTCCGGATGCTCGCTGGCAGTCCTTGCGTTTCCTAAGACTGACTGAACGTGACCGAGCCCTGGTGGCAGGCGCCACCGACCTGCTCAGGAAGCGCGAGTCGGAGATCTCGTCCGTGTCCGCAGGCGTGGCGGCGCGCGGAGGGAACTGGTACTTCGGGGTGTGCGTCGACCCGCCTGACACCACGGCCGGCATGTGCGCAGAGTACTCGGCCATCGGGGCGATGGTGTCGAGCGGCGACCGGATTGTCGAGACGATGGTGGCGGTCACCCGAGACGACGGGGCGTACAGAGTCATCCCTCCATGCGGAAAGTGCCGGGAGCTTGCAAGGGGCCTCGGCAACCCCTACGTCATAGTGGAGCGCCCCGGAAAGAGAGGCTCTCTGACCAAGGTGCGGCTCTCCGACCTGATGCCTATAGACTGGAAGAACAGGCCCCTGTGAGCACTGGCGCCCACAGTGTGCGGGCCAGCCTCACTTTTGACCGCGACTTGAAGAGTTCAAAGTTATTCAGCATTCTGGTAACAATCTTAATATTTCTCAGGGCCAATGAAACTGGTGCCATGTCGGTCAGCGGGCTAGCTGACTTCGTCACAAGAAGCGGGGTGAGGGCTCAGATAATGAAGACCCTCTCCGAAGGCCCAAAGACGCCGACGGAGCTGGCATCCCTCCACAGTGAGCATGTGAGCCATGTCAGCAGGGCCCTGGCAGAATTGAGGGCCCAAGGGCTGGTTGAGCCGGCCGCAGAGTCCTCCCACAGGAGGCCCTACAAGGCCACCCAGAGGGGGATGGAGCTCAGCCTTACCCTGATGCGCATGGTCAAGTGACCACTCGCTCCGGTCGGACGGGCTCTTCTCTAGCTTCCTTTCTACCGGCCTCCGCCCACCTGCGAAGACGCTAGACGTAGAGGGGCAGCGCGCAGCAGAGGATCAGGCCGAGGATGTACAGCGCGCCGAATCTTCTGTTGTGGCCGAAGACGAATCCCAGGTACCATATGGGCCACGCGACCGCCCCTGGAGGAGCCTCCTTGGGCCTAGGATTATCCAGGGCGCGGAACAGCTGGCCCGCCTTGGGCAGCGCCAGAAGCGAGATCAGCGCCCAGACAGGAAGGTACCCGGTCGCGACGAGGCCCACCACTGCGGCGTATGCGACCACTATCAGCGCCTTCAGGACCCTCTTCGTCGCGGCCTCTCCAAGGATCACCGGTACGGTCTTGACCCCGAGCTTCGCGTCGTAGTCTATCTTGTCGATGTGCTTCCCGAACAGGACCGTGGTCACGCTCACGGCGTACGGGAGGGACGCGACTATGACCCAGGCGGGCAGTGTCCCCGCAAGCACGTAGAAGGTGCCGCCGACCATCAGCGGGCCCCAGACCAAGAAGACCGCCGGCTCGCCCAGCCCGACGCGCTTCAGCGGATGGGGGCCACCCGCGTACGCGATCATGAAGAAGACCCCCAGGCCGGCGAAGGCGAGGACCACCGGGCCCCTGAGCACAACGAGGTACGCGGCAACCATGACCATCACGAGCAGGTGTGCGAGTCCTAGGGCGAAGAGACTGTCGGACGACATCATCCCTGAAAGCGACGGGTGAGGCATGTAGGCGGGCCTGAAGTATCCCTCGCTGGTGTCTATCCCATGCTTGGCGTCCCAATAGTCGTTGAACAGGTTGCTCGCGCCGTGAGCGGCCACCAGGCCGAGCACGACGAGCGCAAGAAGGAGAAGGAGGCCGAGGCTTGCAGCCGACCTGTCGTAGAGCACGTACAGCAGCCCTCCGATGATGACCGAGTTGACCGTCATGACGAAGACGACCGAACGCGTCGCGATGAGCCAGCGGCTGACGGGGTCGAGGTTCCCGACGGGTTCGCTGCGCGCGTCATACATGCCGTTCAGGATTCTGTACCACGTGCGCAAGACTCCCAAACGGCGTCTTGTCCACAGACCGGCGGTTCTCTATTTAACGGTGACAGCCGCCTGCCCGTCTCTCATATCCACGAGCCCCGCCGCGAACTCCTCGCGGATGTCGTCCGCAGTCGCCACCGGGTTGTCGAGCCCTGCCCTCCTCTCGAAGGACCCGCACGAAGAGCGCAGCAGGACGTACACACCATACTCCATGCAGACCTCCTGGCGCTGAAAGAGCGCGGCGTGGACGCAGCGGTAGCAGCAAGGGGCGTTCACGCCTTCGGCTTCCACGCGCCTCACGAAGCGTGGCGGGAGCATGCGCCGCACATGCGGGCTCCGGGATTTAGGCGTCCCTCACCGGGAGCACGCTCGTGGCCAGGGCGTGGCTGAAAGTGAGGGCTAGCGGCCGCCCGGCTTCCACTCTTTCAGGAACTCTGCCAGCGCGGAGAGGGTAGCGTTACTCTCAGCCTTCCGCAGCCTGACGCTGTAGTTCTGCGTACCTATCTTGACGGGCACCTGAGCCTGGTAGGGGATCCTCGCGAACATCACGGACGCATAGTGGACCTTGCCTTCCAGGTTCTCCCTGACGATGTCCTCGGTGGGAGGCATCGGGGCTACCACGAATGCTATGCCGTCGACCCAGTTGATGGTCGGCTCGGCGTGGACAGGGCTCGAGAGCGCCTGCCTCACCATGTCCTCGAAGAGCGCGTGGCTCTCCTGCTCGATCACCTCGTGGACGACTATCTCCTTACACGGAGCGAACGTCACCTTGGGCACGTCAATCCGCCTCCGCGAACCGCGGGAGCAGAGTCGATATAAGCGAGAATCGGGCCGCCGACCTTCCGCCTGCGTTATCTACCCTGCGTGCCCTCCTCTGGGGCGTGCCCTCCCTGGCTGTAGGCGGCAGGAGGATCGAATACTCAGTCGTCAGGGGAAGGAGCGCTCATTACACCTACTTCAGGTTCCGGCCTGACCTCACCCTTGAGGTCGCCGTCCCCACTCGGCGGAGGGTGGACGTCGAGGCTGAGATAAGGGCGAAGCAGAGATGGGTCCTCAACGAGGCCGCGCGCCTGGCCAGCATCAAGCCTGTCCTAGGCGACGACTACGTGATGTACGGCGGGGTGGCCAACAGGCTCGCCTTCGTCCAGGGCGCGAACGAGGCGCTCGCCCACGACCCGTCGAACTCCGAGGTCACGGTCCGCGCCGCCGACAGGAGGCGGGTGAGGGAGATGGTCAGGCGCTGGTTCCTCAAGGAGACGTCGGCGTACGTGGTCAGGAAGGTCTCGGAGCTCGCGCCCGTCGTCGGGGTGAGGCCGAGTAGGGTCGACACGAGAGAGATAGGCAAGTGGGGGTACTGCACGGTCGGCGGCAGGCTCACCTTCAGCTCGCAGCTCGTCGCGCTGCCTGGCAGGCTCAGGGAGTACGTGGTCCTGCACGAGCTCACGCACCTCGCCGTGTTCGACCACTCGCAAGCATTCCGAAGAAGGCTGGGCGCGCTCTGTCCCGACCGCCGGAGCCTGGAGAAGGAGCTGGACTCGTATCTGCCGTACGACAGGTTCTCTCCCCCATGAGCAGACCTTCGACCGGCGAGAAGCGGCGTTGCGGCTGGTCGTCGCTCGACGACCCCCTCTACAGGTCTTACCACGACGTGGAGTGGGGGGTGCCTGTCCACGACGACAGGAAGCTCTTCGAGTTCCTGGTCCTGGAGGCAGCGCAGGCGGGCCTGAGCTGGTACACCGTGCTGAGGAAGCGCGAGAGCTTCAGGAAGGCCTTCGACGGGTTCGACCCTGCGAAGGTCTCTAGGTACACCGACGGCAAGATACGCAGCCTGCTTGCCAACCCAGGAATCATAAGAAACGAACTCAAGATCAGGTCCGCGGTGCAGAACGCGAAGGCGTTCCTTAAGGTCCAGGACGAGTTCGGGACCTTCGACTCTTACATCTGGAGGTTCGTCGGCGGAGAGCCGAAGGCCAACAAGTGGGCAAGCCTGAAGCAGATACCAGCGTCCACCGCGGAGTCAAACGAGATGAGCCGCGACCTCATCGGCCGCGGGTTCAGGTTCGTGGGCCCGACGATCTGCTACGCCCATATGCAGGCCACGGGGATGGTCAACGACCACGTCGTCGGGTGCTTCCGCCACGCGGAAGTCCGGCGGATGAGTCCCTAGAGGTCAGGGCGCCGAGCGTAGAACCGAGGCCTTCTTGGCGGACCCGCCGTCCTCAGCGTCCTGCTGCCTGCCAAACTTCCTCCTGTTCCTTATGGTGACGATTAGCCAGCCGGCGAACACGACTATTATCACGTAAGGGTTGGTGAAGAGTCCGAAGTACACGAAGGCTATCACCAGCGCGGCCACAATCGGGAGGACCACGGCCATCTTCTGCTTCGGCGTCAAGTGGACGGGCGCGGGCTCTGACTTAGATAAACAGTGGCAGGGCGGCCCAGTCCCCCGAAGCCCGCCGACCACCTTGCGCCATTCGCAGAGTAATTATACCGACTCCTCGCCTACCGGTGCCTGACGTTGAACTACAGAAGGCTCGGCAGCTCTGGTTTGAAGCTCAGCGAGCTGTCCCTCGGCGCTTGGGTGACCTACGGGGGACAGGTGGGCGAAGAGGCCGCCATGAAGTGCATGTCGAGGGCGTACGAGCACGGGGTCAACTTCTTCGACAACGCCGAGGCGTACGCGCATGGAAACGCGGAGGTCGTCATGGGCAACGCCATCAAGAAGATAGGCTGGAAGAGAGAGGACATCGTGGTCTCGAGCAAGGTCTTCTGGGGCGGAGAGGGCCCTAACGACGAGGGGCTCTCCAGGAAGCACGTCTATGAGGCGTGCCGCAACTCCCTGCGCAGGCTCCAGCTCGACTATCTCGACCTCTTCTTCTGTCACAGGCCAGACCCCACCACGCCGATAGAGGAGACGGTAAGGGCGATGGACGACCTCATCCATCAGGGCAAGATACTCTACTGGGGGACCTCCATGTGGAGCAAGGACGACATAACCGAAGCCTGCACCATCGCGCGCGCCCAGGGCCTGGTCCCTCCCCAGATGGAGCAGCCAGTCTACAACATGCTGCAGCGCGAGAAGGTCGAGAAGGAGTTCTCCCGCCTCTACGCCAAAGTCGGGCTGGGCCTCACGACGTGGAGCCCCCTGGCTTCGGGCCTCCTGTCCGGGAAGTACAACGACGGGATCCCGCCGGGGTCGCGGGCCTCCCTAGAGAACATGAAGTGGCTCAAGGAGTCGGTCGTTACTCCCCAGAACGTAGAGACCGTCAAGCAGCTCCAGCTCGTAGCGAAAGACGTCGGCTGCACGGTCGCCCAGCTCTCACTCGCGTGGTGCCTGAAGAACCCCAACGTCAGCACGGTGATAACGGGCGCCACGAAACCGGAGCAGGTCGACGAGAACATGAAGTCAGCCGAGTTCGTCTCAGCCCTGGACTCCTCGGTGACGGAGAGGATCGAAGCCGTCCTCCAGAAGAGGCCCGGTCTGGGCCCTGAAGACTAGCGCGGGCTAGGGCGCCGTTCGTGGCGTGCATGGTTTAACTGGAGGGACCGCCGCCTTCCAAACGATGGACGCGGCGGAGGCCGTAAGGACCAAGCTGGAGGTGCGTGAGTTCAAGCAGAAGCGCGTCTCCTCGGATGTCAAGAGGGATGTCCTCGAAGCGGCCAGGCTCACGCAGAGCAGCATGAACTCCCAGCACTGGCGCTTCATCCTGGTCCAGGAGCCGGATGGCATCAGGCGCCTGGCCGAGACCAGCGTGACTGGAGCCTGGATAGCCGGGGCCGACTTCGCGGTCATCGTCTGCACCACCCCGGGAAAGAGCGTGTATCTCTTCGACGTGGGAAGGGCCGTGCAGGACATGCAGCTCACGGCATGGGATCGTGGCGTGGCGTCGGGGCTGTACACCGGAGTGAAGCAGCCCGAGATGCGCGAGGCCTTCGACATACCCGAGAGCCTGTCCCCGGTCGTGGTCGTCGGCTTCGGATACCCGAAAGGAAGGCTCCTCGGCAAGAAGAAGAGGAAGCCCCTGTCTGAGCTGGCCTTCCTCGAGAGATACGGGAAGGCGCTCGAGCTGGACGCCAAGGCCTAGTACGGGGACTGGCCGAGAGTCAGAAATATCAACAACCTGCCGCAGAGGGACGTCCGCCATGATGACCCAGACCTTGCAGCTCGGCTCCCGCGCGCCTCCGTTCGACCTTCCCGGCGTCGACGGGAGGAACCACTCCCTCGCGTCGTTCGGAGACAAGCCGGTCCTGGTGGTCATGTTCAGCTGCAACCACTGCCCGTACGTAGTTGCCTACGAGGAACGGATGGTGTCGATCCAGAAGGACTTCGCGGACCGGGGCGCCCAGCTGGTAGCGGTCAACTCCAACGACGAGAAGTCGCACCCGAAAGACAGCTTCCCCGAGATGGTACAGCGCGCGAAGGAGAGAGGCTTCAACTTCCCGTACCTGAGAGACGAAAGGCAGGAGGTCGCAGAAGCATACGGCGCGGTCTGCACGCCCCACGTCTTCGCCTTCGACGCTCAGAGGACCCTCGCGTATCGGGGTAGGATCGACGACTCCAAGGATCCCTCCAAGGTCACCAGCCACGACCTGCGGAACGCGCTCGACGACATGCTGGCAGGCAGGAGAGTCAAGACACCCGACACCCGGCCGTTCGGGTGCAGCATCAAGTGGTTCTCGCTGAAGCCCTGAGTTAGTCGCCGGCTTAGGAGTAGCCCTGCTGTCTCAGCCACGAGTGGATTGCCAGGGACGCGACCGCCTCCATCGTGGTGTTCCGCTCCTCTGCGGCCCTCCTGAGGCCGTCGGCGACCCTCGGGTCTAGGAGGATGTCCAGCTTGACCGCATGGAGGTAGGATATCTCCTTCTTGATCTCCTCCACCGGCCTCTGCGGCGCCATCACGAAGTGACTGACGACGGCCTCCGCTTCCGGCTTCGGGAGCGGGGCAATCGTCTTTGCGAGCTCCTCGAGCTTCGAGGCCCTCAGCCTCCTGGGGAGCTCCTGGACCGTCGGCGCCTCCTCGGCCTTGTGAAGGAACGTGGCGTGCCTGACCGGGAGAACTCCCTCTCTCCTCTCGTCTGCGTGGGGCGCCTGCTTGACGCTGATGTCTGCCCGGGACTCTTTCCTTATGTTCCGGATCACCTCCACCGCCGCGATCCTGTCCTCCACGTACCTCTTCGATTTGCCCAGGGCCTTCGCGATCTGCTCAGGCGAACCGTACGCCCGGGGGTTGAGCCTCCGGAGCGCGGCGATCGCGTCGTACTCTTCCTCTGGCTCTATGTCCCTCCTCTGGATGTTCTCTGCAAGAGACACTATGATGGCCTCCTCGTCGGTCATCGCCCTCACGACCGCGGGGACCCTCTTGAGGCCGGCGATCTTCGCCGCCTCGAACCGCCTCGACCCGACGACGAGCTCGAACCTTCCGCCTATGGGCCTGACGATGACTGGCTCCAAGACGCCCTTCTCCTTCACGGAGTCGGCGAGGTCACCGACATCGCCGGGCGACTTCCTCACGTTCACCTTCCCCACGAAGAGCTTCGAGACCTCGACTGGCATCACTGTCCCGACCTGCTCCTTCCAGCTCTGCTGCGGGGTCGCGAACTTGGGCAAGCCTCTTCATATCAATCGCGAACGGTCTCTTAAGAGTATCCGGGGTTAGCAACTTACTGGCGTGACCAATGTTTTATACATCGCAGGCGGCTCGTGTCTTCGATGCTCACGAAGGAAGAGATGGAGGAGCTGAAAGCCAAGCTCTCGAGGGAGTCGGTCAACGTCTGCTTCTACAAAGGGACCGAGGCGCCTTTTACCGGCAAGTACTGGGACAATCACGCCAAAGGGACGTACCACTGCGTGGTGTGCGGCACCGCGTTGTTCAGCTCCGACACGAAGTTCGAGTCGGGGACCGGATGGCCAAGCTTCTTCCAGCCCGTGTCCAAGGATGGGATCAAGGAGTCCACAGACAGGAGCCTCGGAATGACCAGGACGGAGGTGATGTGCGCGAGTTGCGGGTGCCACCTAGGGCACGTGTTCGACGACGGCCCCAGGCCCACCGGCCTCCGGTACTGCATCAACTCTGCCGCCCTAGAGTTCAGGAAGTCGCCCTCATAGGCCGTTCCGACCTTGCGCACGTGTATAACGTATGTTATACAGGTGGTCCGCCGGTCCTCTCAAGCGGCTAGCCCTCCAGGGCAGTCCCAGCTCACTTAAGGTCAAGCCTCCGCGCAGGACACCCTCGCCGTGGCCGGCGTCTCACTTGGCTAAAGTTTGGTTGACCAAAAGGGAGCCGAATCTAGACTGCCTATCCCTTAGCCGCCTCCGCGGGGGTTTGGGACGAACAGGTTGTCCACCCAAACTCCAAAGCGCATCCTGGCGCGGCGGTCTGCCGCTCCCAAGGCCGACCTGAGGACCCGCCATCTGGGGCTGGTGACCAAGAGGAACTCCAGGCCTATCTTCAGAGTCCTCGAAGTCCCACACAGAAAGCAGAGGTACGAGACTGTCGGCGACTGGGTGCCTGGAAAGCCGACCGAGATAAGGGTCAGCAAGATGAGGGACGAGAGGTACGAGTTCTTGGTCGCCCTCCACGAGATGATCGAGTACGAGCTCTGCAAGATGAGCGGAGTGACGGACAAGGAGGTCGTCGCCTTCGACGTCAGCTTTGAGGCGGAGAGGCGCAGGAACATCCATCCCGCAGACGCCGAGCCCGGCAACGACCCTCGGGCCCCCTACAGGAGGGAGCACGAGTTCGCCACGAGCGTGGAGATGATGGTCGCCCGGAGACTGGGAGTCAGGTGGTCCGACTACGAGAAGACCCTGCTAGCTCTGGGCCCGAAGCCCAGACGCATCCTGCTGAAGCCACTGGCGGGCCGCAGGGCTAAAGTGCAGTGAAGGCGACTTCCGGACGGACCGACGCGGTCGGTGGGTTTAAATCAGTTCCAAGAGGTCGAACGATGAATGGCCGGTCCAGACGTAACCTCGATGGTCGGCTCGGTGCCCATCTTCCAAGGGCTGAGCGAAAAGACCGTGAAGGCTATCGCGTCGCAGGGAAAGGAACTCTCCTACTCGGCCGGAGACCCAATAGTCAACGAGGGGACGATGGGCGTCGGCTTCTATCTCCTCCTCGACGGGAAGGCGGAGGTGAGGAAGACCGGCAAGGTGCTCGCGTCGCTGGGCAAGGGCCAGTTCTTCGGGGAGATGTCGCTGATAGACGAGCTGCCGAGGTCGGCAGACGTGGTGGCGGTCGCGCCCACCCGATGCTGGGCCCTGACCTCGTGGGCTTTCTCCGGGCTGGTGAAGGCTCACCCAGAGATCTCGCTTGTGATGCTGAAAGAGCTAGTGAAGAGGCTCCGGGCAGCGCAGAGTTCGCCAACCTCCTAGTCGAGCCCGCCGCTGATCTTGCGACCGTGAGAATTTGAAGCTCGGCCTCAGCACGTGGTGCCTACTTCACAAGGACGTCTACTCCGCAGTCAAGACCATAGGAGACGCGGGGTTCGAGTACATCGAGTTCTGGGGCGAGGCCCCCCACGCTTACCCTGGGTGGGTGGACAAGAAGCGCCTGAAGGACGCGCTCTCTTCATACAAGATGACCATAACGACCCACGCCCCGTTCACCGACCTCAACCCGGGCTGGCCGTTCCAGCCGGTCAAGGGCGCCATCGAAGAGACCTTGGAGCAGTTCGTCGACCTCTCCGACTTCCTAGGCGCCTCGATAGTCACCTTCCACCCAGGGAACACCTACACCAAGGTGCTCGCCGACCAGTCCTTCACAGCTTCTGTGTCGACCTTCCGCAGGATGGTGAAGGCGGCGGCAGGGAGGCTGGCCGTGAACCTCGAGAACCAGACGAAGGGCATGTCAATATACGACTACCCGGTTGCAAGCTCTCTCGAGTCGGTGCAGAATATCTTGAAGGAGGTCGAGGGGACGCAGTTCACGCTAGACACAGGGCACGCGCACGTAAGCGGAATCGACCCTGAGCGGTTCGCCCGGCTGTCGGGTTCGAAGCTTACGGAGATCCACCTGAGCGACAACTCGGGCGCCGCCGACGAGCATCTGATTCCCGGGAAGGGCACCGCCAATCTCTCTAGTCTCCTGAAGCGCCTGCCGGGCACCGATGTGCTCGTCTGCCTCGAGCTCAACCCGTTCAAGAACACCGAGGCAGAGATCATCGGCGCCGCGCAGGAAATGAAGAAGACCCTCGGCCGGCCCTAGGAAGAGGTCCCTCTAGGGCGGTCACTCGGCCGGAGGCCGCATTGGCTGAACTGGGTCCCGCGGTCCCCCTGGCTGGGGGAACTCGGGCCCTCCGGGGAATCCTGGCGGGTTCAACCTACTCCCTCTCCTCCGGCGTCACCTTGAGCTCCACGAGCTTCTCGCTCCGGAGGATCCAGAGGCTTGCAGGTCTGCCGATCCCGCCCTCAGAGAGCGCCTTGTGGAGCTCGTACTCGTCCGTAGCCTGCACCTCGCCGAGCCTCAGCAGGACGTCTCCGATGGCGACGCCGGCAGACTTTGCCGGTGAGCCCTCCTCCACCTCCCTCACGAGCAGGCCGCTGCGCTGGCCGACCTCCTGGCCCTTCGCGAGCTTCTCCGGCAGTTCTAGGGGTTCGACGACCACGCCGAGGAACCCGGTCTTGACCTTGCCGTACTTCGAGATCTTCATGGCGACGTCTTCCAGCGAGCCTACGGGGACGGCGAGCCCCCTCCCCGCGAAGTGGGCCACGTTCATCCCGACCATCCTGCCGCTTGCGTCCACCAGCGGGCCGCCTGAGTATCCGGGGTTGAGTTTGGCGTCGGTCACCACCGCGTCCTCGATAGCCGAACCCCACCATCCCCGCACGCTCCTCGCCGGGCTGGTCACAACCCCTGACGTGACGGCCGCCTCGGGCCCGAAAGCCCTCGCGAGCGCCAGGACGAACTGGCCCGTGCGGAGGCCTTCCGCGGAGGCCCTTTCCACGGCCTTCAGTTCTCCTGCCTCCACCTTGAGCAGGGCCACGTCTGAGTACTCATCCCTCCCGACCACTTTGGAGCTCACCCTCCTCCCGTCGGACAGGAGCACGACAGGGTCCGACGACCTTCCCACTACGTGGCTCGCCGTGAGTATGAGCCCGTCCTTGCTCCACACGACCCCGCTCCCTCCTCTTCTTCCCGCGTCGACTCCCACAACCGACTGGGAGACGCCCTCGGCCAGCTTTGCCACAGCGTCAGAGAACGACTGCAGCACCTGAACGGCATCTTTGCTTTCCATCATTTGTTCACCGGCAGGGGGTACGGCGCCTCCCTACTTGTTGAGGAGGTGGGCGACTAACCCAGTCACATCGCGAGAGGAACGAAGTGGCCTACGCGCACAGGGCCCTGCCTCCCCGGCTGGCCCCGCCTCGCATAGAGCTTCGACACGCGGCCCATCAGCCGGTGAGCTGACCTAACGGCTTCAGGAAGCCCCGCCTCGCTCTTGACCTTCGCGTCGACGTCCAGCTGGCCCTCGGAGAGCTTCATATCGACTATCGCGGAGCCGTTCTCGGTCACCCACTTCATCGTCACGCTCGACTCGTCCTCCCTCATGCCCACCCACCTCAACGTGTCGAACCATCTGCCCCTCAGCGAAGCGACCACCGCTTCTGGGCTCACCCCGAAAGGAAGGAGGGTGTGCAGTATCTGCACGCGCGTCCAGCCCTCGTCAGTCCTCGGCCAGGCGGCCTCCCTGGCCCTCTCGGTCGCCAAGTAACCTTCCGACGACTTCCTCACATAGCCGTCTTCCTGGAGCCTCTCGAGCACCCTGGACAGGGTCTCCGGGTGGGTTCCAGTGATCCTGCGAAGCCCGTCGAAGCTGAACGCCGACAGCTCCTCCTCGCCGATCGCTCGGACTATCTCCGCATCCTTGCCGTCTATCCCGGAGGCAAGGGGGCGGCTCTCGCTCTCGAATCGCAACTGAAGTTCTGCGAGCCTCACTCCCTTAAAAAACAAGCGCGGCCTTCGGATGGTCTTCCGCTGTTCCCATGTTGTCGTCTTCGTCTACAAAATGCGACCTCGATGGCTATCCACCGACTCCGCGGTCAAGCCACCCATGCAGGCCACGTCTGGGCCGCCCATGTCTCGGACGCAGAAGCTCCGATGGTACGCAGGACAGCTCATAACCGACGCCGTCAACGACGAAAAGGGAGGCAGCTCCGAGTCTGCCATCTCGCACTACCTGCAGGCGGCGGACATCCTGCTGCTTCTTGCCAAGGTGGAAGAGAACTACAACGCATGGAAGCACTACACCGACACCGCGGCCCAGTGCCAGAAGAAGGCGAAGGCCCTGATAGCCCTGAAGCCCAAGGACGAGCCGGTGGCGTAAGAGACGACTGCAGCCAGGCCGCCCTCTCCGCATTTATAATATACCAAGAGAGTCATTTTGCCGATGAAGAAGTGGGAGTGCTACCGCTGCGGGCACATATTCGAGGGCGAGAAGACGCCGGACGAATGCCCCGACTGCCACTACTCGCTTACCTTCTGGCTTGAGGCGGCGGAGCCGAGCGTCACCACCGTCAGGAACTTCGTGAAGACCGACCCGCTGATGATCGACTCGAACGAGTCCGTGTTCAGGGCGGCCCAGATGATGAGGGAGAAGAGGGCCGGCAACATACTCGTCCTGATCGACGGCGAGCCGAAGGGGATCCTCACCGAGCGCGACGTCCTGAACAGGATAGCGGCGGACGACCTCCTGGCTTCGAAGGTGGCGGTCAAGAAGATAATGAGCTCCCCGATGATCAGCGTCGAGGCCGACGACCCCCTGCAGGACGCGATAAGGCTCATGGCCAAGCATCGCATCCGGACGCTCTTTGTCACTGACAAGGGGAAGCCGCTGGGCCTGCTCAACATGCGGTCGATAGTTGGCGACCAGTTCAGGGTAGCCAAGAGCCTAGAGTCATAGCCGCCGGAGGGTGTTCGCAGGTGGCCAAACCCGGCAGGAAGAGGGGGACACCGTCAAGCGCCAAGCTGGGGGAGATGCGGAACGAGCTCTTCAGGGCGGCTCTGGCGAGACGGACGGTCACCTACGGCAGGCTGATGAAGAGGTACGGCCTCTCCAGAGGCCGGGCCCTCTCGGACGCGATATCCTCCATAGACGAAGGCGAGCGCGAGGACCATGCGCCCGGGTTCGCCTCGATAGTCGTCCGCAAGGACACAGGCTTCCCCGGCGGAGGATACTTCGTCGACCCGGGCCTCCCGGAGGGCGTTGCTCGTCCTCCAGGGCGCGGGCTCGACCCAAGGCTCTCCCGCCGCGAGGAGGTCTATGTCAGTGCGCAGCAGAGAAAGGTGTGGGAGTTCTACTCGAAGGGCGCCCGGACACCGGCTACCACCTGACGCCCTGGCTCGCGACCTGCCTGTACCGCTCGGCCTGTCTGGAGCAGAGCTCGGCTTCGTCTTCGATATTGTACCCCAACTGGTTCGTGAAAAGATGTACGCGCCTGCTCCAGTGAAACACGATTGGGTCCTCGGTCCGAGCCCGCCAAGTGTCGCTCCCTTTCCATCCCCAAGGGTCCTTGCTCTTGGACTGGAGTACATTCTCCAGCTTGGACTTCCTCTTGAGGTCGAGCAGCCCGAGGGCAGTCTCGGCCCCCTCCTCGAAGTATCTCTGCGCCACCAGCCAGCCGTTCTTCCCATACCTGTCCTCTTCCCCGACGTACCGCCTGTCCGCGGCCCCATGGTCTCCGAAGTTCCATTTCGACACTAGCCCGCGCCGCTTCAGGCGTTCGGCGACTTCGCCCAGCTTCCTCTCCTGAGCCCTCATCTCGAGCTCGGTCCTGAGCCTCACGCGGAACCTTATCTCCGGCTCGCGGAAGTAATGGAACGAGAGGAGCGCGCCCTTCTTCCTCAGCCTCTTCACGTGAGGCCATAAGACCCCGAGCAGGATGTCGTCCTGCACGCCCAGGTCGGCGAAGAGGTTAATCTCGACCCAGTGCTCCAAGGGGTCACCCTCTCCCTTGGGCCACGATCTTGGTCAGCGCGGCTCTGGGCTCCGTCGCCCCAGTCACAGCCCTTCCTACGATCATGAAGTCCGCGCCTGTCTCGTACCATTCCGCGGGATCTCCCCCTTGGGCCCCGACTCCGGGCGAGAAGATCAGGCAGTCCTTCCCCACGACGGTCCTCGTCTGGGCGATCAGTTCGGCAGACTTGGCGGAGACCAGAACCCCGTCTGCCTTCCACTGTTTTGCCCTCTCTGCGAAGAGCTCGTAGACAGGGGTCCCGTCCTTCAGCCTTAGCCCATAGCCCTCGTCGGCGCCTCCATGGCTCATGTACACCAGGAGCAGCACTCCCCCGTCCCTCTCGTGCACCCTCTCCACGACCTTCTCCAGGCCGTCCCTCCAGCCGACGAACGGGTTCGCCGTCAGCGCCTCGAACCCGAAGTCGAACAGCGAGTCAACGGCGATGAGGTTGGTCGGCTCGATGTCGTTGATCTTGAGGTCGGCTATCAGGGGCAGACCCTCGCGCTCGCACATCTTGACGATCGGCTTGAGCCCTTGCAGGCCGAACGGGAGGAGCAGGTGCTGGTTGATCTTCACCGCGGCTATCCTGTCCTTGGTCTGACCGAGCACTTCCTCCGCGCGCCCCAGCCTTTCCTGGTAGGGCTCCCAGAGGTCAAGCGCGAGGACCACCCTGCTGCCTCTCTTGCTGGCCGACTCGAGCATCCTCCTCCTGAACCCCGGCAACTCAGGCTCCTCCCATCCTATGCGCCGCGCCCACGAGCTCCTCGAGGCTCTTGACGCCCTTCCTGTCGAGGTAGGAGATCACCCCTACGTTGATGTCGTTGAAGATGGCGAACTTCGTCATGGTGGCCGTGCCGATCTGGACCGCGCCGGCCCCCGCTAGGAAGAACTGCACGGCATGCTCCCACGTCGACACGCCTCCGCACCCCATGATGGGGACGTCGAAGCGCTCCCTAAGCTGATACACGCACCTGAGCGCCACGGGCCTTATCGCCCCTCCCGAGAGGCCCCCGAGCCCGTTGGAGAGGGCCTGCCTCCCCGTCTCGACGTCGATCGGAAACGCGCTGATTGTGTTTATCGCCGTCAGCCCGTCCGCGCCCGCGTCGACCGCCGCCTGCGCGACCTCCACGAGCCTGTCGGTGTTGGGCGAGAGCTTGGCAAACACGGGCTTCTTCGACACACGCTTAACCGCCTTCACCACACTACTCACTTCTTCGGGGTCGTGGCCGACCTCCGTGCCCACTCCCTTGACGTGAGGGCAGCTCAGGTTCAGCTCGAAGGCAGCGAAGTCCCGCTTCTCGACGGTCTCCGCCACTCTCCTGAACTCCTTCTCGTCCCCTCCGAAGATCGACACGAGTACCGGCAGGTGCTTTCCCTGGATGGAGGCGAGCTCCTCTGCGAACCTGTCAGCCCCCGGGTTGGGGAGCCCCGCGGCGTTGACCATCCCCGAGTCCGCCTCCACCAGCGTGGGCTCGGCATAGCCGTCCCTCGGAAGAGGCCCTATCGACTTTGTCACCGCTCCGCCCGCCCCGTACCTCAGCGCTTCCACGACCTTGCTCAGCGAGCTCCCGTGGACGCCGGAGGCGAGCACGGTCGGGTTTGCGAGCTGCAAATCGCCCATTTTCACCGCTATCGCCTCGACGCTCATGCCTTCGCTCCCTCGACCTGCTTCACTACCGCCTCGTAGTCTCCTTTGGTCAGCCGCCCCCTCTCCAGGAGGATGTCCGCAAGCTCCTTCACGTCGGCGTAGGCAGCCAGCTTCGTTCCTGCCGCGGCAAGCCTGGCTGCACCGCCCTCCAGCCTGTCGACGAGGACTACGACGTCGCTGACGACGCATCCCGCCTTCCTGAGCGCCTCCACCGCGGGGATCTTGCTCCCTCCGTCTGTTATCACGTCGTCTACGACCAGCGCGCGCCAGCCTGGTCGGACCGCGCCCTCCACCAGCTTGCTGAGGCCGTAGCCCTTCTCCTCCTTTCTCACGTAGACCATCGGCTTCTTGAGGACGAAGGCCAGCACGGACGACACCGTGACTCCGGCTGTGGCTATCCCGGCGACGACGTCGAACCGCTCCTCGCCGAGCGACTTCACGACGGACTTGTACGCCTGTATCTCGACCTCGTAGGCCTCAGGATGGCTGGGGACGACCCGAAGGTCTAGGTAGTACGAGCTTGGCCTGCCGCTCGCGAGAGTGAACCTTCCGAACCGGAGGGCGCCTATGCCAAACAACATTTCTGCGAGCGCAACCTTCTCTTCGTCCGGCTCACGACCGCGCGCAGAATTCCCTAAGGTGAACCCACCCCTTACTGCTCCTCCGTCCCGATATAAGCCTTGGACGTTCTCCGGCTTCTTACTTGCCAGGCGAGCCCCGCTTGGGACCGAAGCGGCTCTCTTCGAGCACCCTCTTTACCTCGGCGTCCTCCACCTGATCGAACTCCGAGTAGAACTCTCCTATCGCTAGGAACTCGTCCGGGGTCTCCAAGCACACGACGTTGACTCCGTCGCCCTGCAGCGACTGCACGACCCCCATCGGCGCGACAGGCACGGCCACTATCACTTCCTTTGGGTTCCTCTTTCGCACCGACATCACGGCCGCCCCCATGGAGCTTCCTGTGGCGACGCCGTCGTCGACAACTATGACTCTCTTCCCTTCGAGG
>JASHUU010000024.1 GCA_030039795.1 Nitrososphaerales archaeon
TTGGAGGGGATGCAGCCCCGAGTGAGGCAGATTCCGCCGGGCTCGTCCTTGTCGATGACCGCCACTCGCATCCTCGGGTTCTGCTGCAGCATGGGGTCGACGAGGTTCATCGCAGAGCCCGATCCTATCACTATCAGGTCGTATTCTTTCATGGCGTGAATGTCGTCTTCACGTTTAGTTAAGGGTACGACAGAGCCCGGTGACGGGTCGCCTAGCGGAGGGCGCCCTTCCAGCCTTCCGGGACGGGGCCCTCGTACAATACCTCCCTGGCTCCAATGAATTCCGAGAGGCGCTCGACGGCCTCCCTGATTAGGGCCGAAACCTCCTTGCCGCCGGGCGCGCCGGGTTCCGCGTGCACGGAGTTTATCACGAGCTTCTCTTCCTTCTTGTTGAACTGGGGGTCAATCCTGCCGATGAATCGCTCTCCCCATAAGATCGGGAGCACGTACGTCCCGAACCTTCTCTTCTCCTTTGGTAGGAACTGTTCGCGGACGTAGTCGAAGCCGAACACCCGGGAGTGCTGCTTGAGCATGTTGTCGAACGGCGGCAGGAGCGACATGCGCGGCTCCCACTCACCGGCGCCGACCGACTCCAGAAGCGGGATGTCTTTGTCGTGGATGTACCGCTTGTCCTTCTCCTCGAGCCCGTCGACTTTTACCTGATGTATCACCGACCCTTCCTCCAGTCGGGCAAGGGTCGACTTCAGGTTCTGATACCGTCCCGGCGGGAAATAGTAACGGACCTCGCGGAGGGTTGCCGTCCCCAGGCCCCGTATCGCTTTCTGCGATGCCTCCCGCTCGAACTCTTCCTCGGACAACTCCTTCCTGGCCGCCCAGCTTGGCAGGAACTCCTCGGAGAGACCCCAGATGCTCTGGTTCCCCTCCCTGCCTACAACCATCACGTCGCCGCTCATGTGCATGTGGAACAGCATGTTGGACACCTCGCTCCCGCTGCTCCACCCGTCTGCGCTCCTCTTGGTCCTGACATAGTCAGAGAACTGTGTGGGTCGCAGAGGGCCACTCTTGAGCTCGCTCAGCATCCTCTTCCGCAGCTCGTGATGCTCGGCAAGGAACTGCCTGGCCCTTGGGATGTGGTTCCCCCACGACTTCGTGAGCGACTCCGGGTATCTCTTCATCAGAGAGTGATAGATCGGATAGTCCTCCGTGAGCACCAAGGAAGCGATAGGGGTCCAGTGAAGGAGGACCCTCCTATCTTGCCACATCAGTCTGTCAAGGTCTGAGGCCTTGAAGGGGCCCAGCCTGTTCCAGAGCGAGATGAGGTGCGACTGTGCGACAACCGTCACGGGGTCCCACTGCACGTATGGAAGGTCGCGGATGAGGGAGACGATGTCATCCGGCGACGGTCTCTTCGGCAGCCTCCCGGCGAGGTGCTGTCTTGCGACCGCGAGCCGCCTGATCCCGTCTAAGCTGGCCGAAACGGTCTCCTTGCCCAATCAGGTAGGCTTGACCTCCTGCGTATCTATTGATTTCCAAGCGGTGGTCGTAGCAGTCGCGCCTGCGGGAGAGCTGTACAAGCCCGCCTTAGGGACGACTGGCGGATTTCCTTGCCTCGTCTGCGCCCTTCGTCATTCGTTATTCAAGGAACCTGCGACTCCCGCGTATGTATCGTCTGAAGAACCACCTCGTGAACGCTCGCCCGTCCTTGCTCAACTGCGACCTCTCGAGAGCCCTGTAGTATGCCAGTCTTCCCTTGTATTCGACGTTGAACATGGGATATCCATGCCTGTTCAGGACGTAATTCATCATCAGTCTGCTGACTCTGTTGTTCCCATCTGAGAATGGGTGGATTGTCACGAACTTGAAGTGCACCAACGCGGCGAGCTCGACAGGATTCAAACTGGCCTTGGCTCTGTTGTACCACGCAAAGAACTCGTTCAACAGAGCCTGTAGCTCCACAGGCGAAGGCGGAACGTATTCGCTCCCGGAGATTCTGACTCCTTGTCTCCTAATCTGTCCAGCGACGTCAGGCTTCGTATCCTTCAGGAGCGCCCAGTTCCACTCCTGGACTAGCTTCTGTGGCAGGTCATTCTTCAGCTGGAGCAGCTCGGAGAACACCTTTGCGTGCGCTTCGGCCTCTTTGGCGTCTCCGATAGGCTTCCCGCTGGGGCTGACTCGGTCTTCAAGCAGTAGTGCGGTCTCTCGAAGCGTGGGTGGATCCTTCGATCCTCCGAGTATTGTAGGTGAACCTTACTGAGAACTCGTGGAGCTCTTTCTCTCGCGCGGATTCAGGAGTCGCTCTGAGCTCTCTGATGTAGTTGCGCCTTATCGTGTCAAAGTCGTCGAACCACTTCACTCTGTCGAGTTCGAGAGAGAATTCCCGCTTGACTCGTTCTATGTCTCTTGGGAGCTTCCTTCCGAGGTACTTCGATTTGGTTGTCCGTCTACCTCTCTCCCTGAGTGTATGCTCTAGGTAGAAGTACCTCGTCAGCTTCGGGTCGGAGGGTCGCTGTTGCTCGCTTTCAATCGAGTCAGGGAATTGGGCGGCCACAGTGAATACAGAACTTCCCCGGCGATGAGATAGGGAATCCACAGAGTGTGCAGAATCGAGTCCCACCCTTGTGTGACTGGGGCTTCGGTGGCAAGTCTTTTCCCACGACCTTCCTGAACTTCGTCCTGAAAACCCAGTCCAAGTTCTTCAGGTTGTCTGGGTACAGGCTAATGTAACGGATTTTGTTCTCGCGGTACTGAGACATCTTCCACTTCATTATTCTCCTGTAGTCCTTGCTTACAGCGACGAGGCCCGAGAATTCGACGTAGATGTTTTAGTCAGGGAGGTAAAAGTCTGGATGAGCGAAGGTCCGTTTGAAGATTAGCGCGTTGGTTTGGGCCTTCCACTCATACACGTAGCGTATTCCGTTTTCGGCGAAATAGTCGGCTATCTGCTTCTCGGCTCGGCTCTTGACTGCCTCTCCGCGCAAGGTCGTGGAGGGCACTCCGTATTCCTTCTCCTCTTCTGCGAAGAGCGTCTTCAGGTCCTCGAGAAGGCCCATCGAGGAATTAACTGCGTAACACGTTATTAAGCCAACACGACTTCCAGTACTAGCCCTTCTAGTTCGAAGTCGCAAATAAAACCGGGCCCATACGTGCCGTACATAGGGTTCATTGCGCCTCCGCCGGGACAACTACTCATCCAGCGTTGGGCTATAATTACTCCACGAGCTGAACACGTCGCCGAAGCTTCGTGCGTACACTCGGAGCATTTCAACGCCATCTTCTATGGCCGCCCTCCTGAGTCCTCCCCTCCCCCTTGCGGGAGAAGCTTGGACTCATGGCTCACTCTTCTCGGGAGTGGCTTCCCGCTTAGATGCTTTCAGCGGTTATCCACGATTGCTTAGCTGCTCGGCCCGCCCTCTCGGACGACCGATACGCCAGAGGCAACGCCCCGCTGTTCCTCTCGTACTGGGCAGGGCTTCCCCTCAGTGAACCACCGCTTCCATCAGGTAGAGGCCGAC
>JASHUU010000025.1 GCA_030039795.1 Nitrososphaerales archaeon
GCGGACAGGTGAAGCTCAAGGGCCTCTTCG
The DNA here is from genome assembly GCA_030039795.1 of Nitrososphaerales archaeon. Lineage (GTDB taxonomy): Archaea > Thermoproteota > Nitrososphaeria > Nitrososphaerales > Gagatemarchaeaceae > UBA183. The sequence continues at coordinate 31 of JASHUU010000025.1, forward strand.
AAGTTGGCCTTCGCCGCTTCCAAGGTCGCTCCCACTGAGTAGACACCAAGGGCAGAGCAGGCTATGGCATATGACCCATCCTTCTCCTTGATTATCCTCGTCCGCACATCTCTGAGCTTGATCGACACCTGCAGGATGAGACCGGCCCTGGCTCTTAAGCCTTAGACGTGTCCAGATCCCTGTCTGAGGAGGAAATTTGAAACTGGGTCTTCACGGTGCAGACCCATGTAGACACGCCCCGTGCACGCACCAATTTCTGAACGCGTTCTTGAAGCGACTCACATCAGGTCAGCAAAAATCGCATTCCAATTTCGAGCCCACTTTCAGCACCAAGAATGCTCCGAATCCCTCCGGGCCCGCTGACAGCAAGCTCAGAGCGCGTTCCGTTTGGCTAGTCGCGTCCGGAGTGAATTTGTCAGCTCTGAGGGTCTGCGGCTTGAGTCGGGGCTGAAACGTCGGGGCGGCCCGCTACCTCCATGGCGACATCGCTTTGGCGTGGGGCAACGTCATCGTCCGTCGCTCGGGATCGTCAACGAGTCTGCGGCACACTGAGCGCACTCACTCGCGTCTACTGCAAAGTCAAAGACGGCCAGGCGCTTGAACGGCCTCTTGCTAGGGACTCCCATTGGGTCCTGATCGCACAGGGCCGTGCGTCGTACTATCGTCGTCCTTTCGAGGACGCGGCTGGCGGCTCCGGCCCAAGTTCTACAGTTGGCGGTTGCGGTTGAGCGCATCAGCAATCGTGTACAAGCTGGCCAGAGTGACAAGCTCGAACTCCACATCCTCTCTCGAGCGCTCGAGGGCCTTGAAGACTCGTCTCTTGACCACGGGAGTCAGGTTCGCAGTCAGGTCACGCAACGAGGAGTCTACGGCCGCACTCAACGCTTCCGCATCCTAGACATATCGAGCGTCTCGTTGGCCCACTGTTCGAACTTGCTTCGGTCCTTCAAGAGCTCCCTGAGCTTCCTCATCCCCCGTTTGACGTCCTCATCCAAGACATGGCCGGGCGGCTGCGTCATCGGTACTGAGAAGTGGGGTGAGCCTAATAAGTCCCGCTGCGTCAATGCGTTACTCTTAGCTACCTTGGAAGGGTATTGGTCGGCAATGGTTCCGGCATCCTGTCGCCGACGGTAGCCGGGGACGGCGAGGATGCTCGCCCTCGAGGCGCCTGATTCGGTGCGGAGTCGGTAATGAAGCCTAATGCGCCGGATGTTCGGACCGTGTAGGGTTCGAGCCCCCGCCCCCGCGCACTGACTCGGCATCAGTTCAGCGCGAAGAGAACCGCCACCATGAGCAGGAGCATTATGGCATCGTGCAGGGCTATGCTGGCAAACACCTTCGTCGTCTTGTCGCCCGAGACCATTGATGTAAACTCCTTTGTGAAGTAGAACCCTATCCACACGAGGGCCGCAAGCTCAAGCGCCGATGTCCAGGTCGACAGTTGAAGACCCTCCAGGACGACGTCCAAGGCAAAGGCGATCAGAAGTGAAGATACGATTGCACTTCCAAGAGTCCTCCCCAGGCCGGCCCTGGCAGTGTTGGCCTGCTTGCTCTCCTCTATCCAATACTTCCCCAACAGGGGCGGAGCGTACCAGACGACGCCCACGGCGAACGAAACGACGGCTGCGGCGGCCACGGCAAAGTAGTCTATCGTCATTCCTAACGATGGCGCGTTCCGTAGCTTACCTTAAGCCTTAAGTCGCCTGAAGAGAGGGTAAGGAGAAGACTGTGTCAACAAAAGATCAAGACGTCGCGCCGTAGAGGTACTGGTCGCGCTCGACCGAGCCAGCATCGCGCCTCCTCGTCTTGCCTGAAACTGGGGGTCTCGAGAAGATCCGGTCCTCAGAGACCACCTTGCCCTCCACGGCGTTTCTTAATGCCTCTCTTACCACCTCCTTGATGCTCTTCGACCTTCTTCTTGCGTAGTCTTCCAAGAGCTTGTGTTCTTCTTCCGTCAGAGTGATTTGGACGACTTTCATCTTACATCTATGCTTGAACGTCAAGCACGCGATTTAGGCATTGCTAGTCAGGACTGTTTCTCTTGGCGTGACACAAGCGGGCTCTATGGTTCTGACCCTCCCCGGTCCTTCGGACCCCGAACCACCGCCTCCCCTCCGACTCGCGAGCCGAGAGCCGCGCGCAATTCGGGCATCTGCCTCGAACCCTTATCAAATTCCATCCGCGGAGGGTACCCACCGTTGAGCCTCGCGACAACCAAGGTCGGGCTTCTGGTGCAAAAAAGGGCCGCAGGAAGGAGGAAACGCGGATGAAGAAGCGTGGACCCCGTGAGACGCGGTACTTCGAAAGTTCCCAAGTTGACTACGATCAGCTCAGGACGAGGACGATAGTCGCCCTGGACAGACTCGGGCATCAGAAGTTCTCCTCCGAACCTGGCGGCTACTCGCTTGAGAATTGGATGAGAGGCGTGAATCTCTTGCTCGACGGCTTCGAGGAGCAGATGGGCGCGACCAAGCTCCCTTCAGAATACACTGAGAAACGCCGCGAACTGACCTACCGGCTGTCCAGCCCTCCAGACCTCTCCTCAGTTGACAGCAGCATATCAGAGGTCAGGCGGAACGAGGAGGAGATAGTGCAGAGACTCCACGAAGCCAGAGCTCAAGGCTCTTCCAGGATAGACGACCTTCGAGCCGAGCTGGCCAGGAGTTCGGCAGAGCTCGAGGAAGAGAAAGGGCGCGTCTCCGGCGCGCTCCCAGCGCCGCGTTCGGATTCAGTCCTCAAGCGGCTTTTCGGCCGCAAGCCATCGCCCGCACCCGACACCACGGGAGACCGGGTCGAGGAAATCGAGTCGAGAGTCCGCTTCCTTGCCGGCGCGGTGCTCGATGAACAGAAGTCCCTGAGGTCCATGGACGAGCACTCTCCGGAGTCTTCATGGGCTGAGGATTGGAGAAGGCTCGAAGCGTTTCAAGCCAGGCGCAAGGAGTTAGAGAATGAGAGAAGTGAGATGGCGCAGTTCGTTAAAGAACGCGAGGAGTTGACGACCTCGATTGCGGAGATGATTTCAGGGATCCTCCCGATCAAGGAGTAAGGGCGCGAGATTGCTAGGCTGCCGCTAGACTGACTCCGAAAGCACCCTCCGACCACGGGAACCGAGTCTTCACTCGACCCCCGCAGGAGCCCACCGAGACTGCAAGATGGTCGACATCATAAATAGCACTTGACTGCCAGTCACTAGAAGTCCAGTTGCCTGCGCTCAACCGGCGATGGCTGCTCGCGAAGCGACCTTCCGGTGAGAGCGTCGGGGAGGCGAACTTCCGCCGGGTGGACACACCGATTCCGTCGCCCAAGCCTGGCCAGATGCTCGTCCGAAACCTCTGGCTTTCTCTCGACCCAAGCCAGGTGTTCTTTATGACTGACAGGCCCAAGGACGGCGGGATTCCACTGGGCGGAGTCATGCAGGCTCTGGCGGTGGGCGAGGTAGTCGAGTCCAGGCTTCCCGGATATCGCCCCGGCGACGTCGTGCACGGCCTCCTAGGCTGGGAGGACTTCACGTTGACTGACGGAGTAGCAACGACGAACGTCCAACTGGCCAAGGTCCCGCGCGGGACCCCTCCAAGCCTCGCTCTTGGGGCGCTCGGTTTCACCGGAATGGCCGCCTACTTCGGCATAGTCGACGTTGGAAAGCCCGCGAGTGGCGAAACCTTTGTCGTCTCGGCGGCCGCTGGAGGAGTCGGATCAGTCGCAGGGCAGATCGCAAGGATTCTTGGCCTCCACGTGATAGGCGTAGCCGGCGGGAGGAGGAAGTGCGACTGGCTGGTCGACGAGGCTGGGTTCGATGGGGCCATCGACTACCTCGTCGAGGATGTCGGCTCTCGACTGTCCGCCCTCTGCCCCGACGGGATAGACATATTCTTCGACAACGTCGGCGGACCGGTCCTGGACGAGGCACTCGCCCGGCTTCGCATGCACGGGCGTGTCGTGCTCTGCGGAACCACGTCCAGGTATCTGAAGATCCCCCGGCCGCCCGGCCCCGCAAGGTACGGGGCTCTGATCAATGTACGCGGGCGGATGGAGGGGTTCTTTGCAAGCGACTATGCAGACCGGTTCCCTGAGGCCCGCAAGGCTCTCGCGGGTTGGATCCGCTCCGGCCAGCTCAAGCCGAAGGAAGACGTCATGAACGGGCTGGAGAACGCCCCCAAGGCGCTCGCGCGTCTCTTCACCGGTGCGAACCTCGGGAAACAGATGCTGAAGATTGCCGACTCGTCGACGGGGCCCTAAGACAACGTCTAATCTCTCCGGCGGTGCTTATCATAGGGCCGCGAGACTTGAGAGGTGAGTACGTTTCATCCAAGTCCAGTTCTGCTCACCTCTTGTGGCGCCTCCGTCCCCTGAACCCCTGAACCGCTGCCTCTTCGGCACGTAACAACGAGTGATTACTTGAAGTGAGCCAAGTATATCTACGGTTGCCTTCCATCAGACAGCCATGGACGAGACGCGCGTAGGCAGGGGGAGCACGGCAAGGCTGGGCAGAGTAGAAGGGCGGCTGGTGGCGGAAGGCCCCTCTGTCATTCAGGCTCTGGGAGGCTCATCGGTAGTGGTCTCGGGGGGCGTCAGATTCGACGGCAACGTAGAGGTGGACTGCGGCCTGGAGTGCGAGTCTCTGGAGTCGACGGAGGGAGTCATCAGGGTCAACGGCGACCTGCTCGTCCACGCGGACGTCGACATCGCGGACGCGCTCTACACGAAGGGAGGGATGGCCGCCCGCGACGTGGACGTGGGAGGCAGGCTCATCGTGGGCGCCTCGCTGAAGGCGGGCGACGTCGACGTGGGCGGCAAGCTTGAGGTGGGGGAGAACGCGGAGGCCGACGTGATTGACGTCGGCGGCTCTCTTGGGGTCTCCGGGGAGGCGCGGCTGAAGGACCTGGACGTGGGAGGGAGGGCCGACCTGGGAGGCGGCGAGCTGACCGGACACGTGGATGTGGGCGGCAGCCTGACGGCCAGCAGGGCCCTGAGGTTCAGAAGGATCGACGCGGGCGGGGTGCTGGAGTTGAGCGGCGGCGAGGGCGATTCGATACGGGTCGGCGGGAGGGTGCGTACGACGGGGGACCTGAAGTGCGCCACCATAGAGGTGGGTGGGGTATTCGAGGCTGACGGGAGCGTCTCGGGAAAGGACGTCGAGGTGGGCGGTCGCCTGTCTGTTTCTGGAGACCTCAGGCTCGAAGGACGCGTGGAGGTCGGCGGGACCGCGGAGGTCTCAGGGTCGCTGACAGGGACTGACCTGGAGGTAGGCGGCCGTCTGAGGTCCGCCATGGCCGTCCTCGGCGGGAAGGCAGAGGTGGGTGGGAGGGTCGAGACCTCTCGGGGGCTGAAGGCCGCGAGCATAGAGCTGGGCAGGCGGGCCAGCTGCGTCGGGGTCCTCGTCGGGGGGACGGTGCACATCGGGAGGGCCTCGGAGGTCCAGGACGTGTACTGCAAGACCTTCGTGGCCGAGGAGAGGGCGAAGATGGGTACGGTCTATGCTGAGAGGGTAGAGCTGGGCGACGAGTGCGTGGTAGGAAGGCTGGTCTACGTCTCGGAGCTCTCGGAGGGGAACGGCGTGAGGCACCGGACGCCCCCCGAGAAGGCGGCGTCCCTTCCGAGCCCGCCGCTCTAGAGCACGGTGCAGGCGAGTGCCGATGAGTAAGGGATGAGCGACAGACAGAAGCGCTCGAAGACGGACATCTACGCCTCGATCCTCGAGGTGGTCAGAAGGAACCCCAGCGGAGGGAGGATAACGAAGATATCATACGGAGTGGGCGTGCCGCTGGACAGGCTGAAGGGCATGACGGACGACCTGATAGACTTCGGACTCCTGAAGAAGGTCGAGTCCGAGGGGGAGACTACCTATCACGCTACGCCCCGCGGCGTCGAGTTCCTCGAGACCTACTGGAAGATGAATGGATATCTCGAAGCGTTCGAAGAGAAGCCCACGAGGGGGCTCGCGGCGATAGTCTTCGCCGACGTGGCCGGGTACACGGCGCTGACGCAGAGAGACGAAAGGCATGCCCTGACCCTCCTGGAGGAGTACCGCGCCCTGACGAGGGGCGTCCTCCAGAGGTTCAACGGCAGGGAAGTGAAGACGATAGGCGACGCGTTCATGGTCGAGTTCACGAGCGCCCTCGAGGCGTCACAGTGCGCCGTCGAGATTCAGCGCATGATGCACGAGAGGAACATGGCAGTGCCCAACGAAGACAGGCTGTGGGCGCGGATAGGCATCCACGTGGGAGACGTGGAGAAGAAGGGCGGGGACATACTAGGCGACGCCGTCAACATAGGGAGCAGGGTCTACCCCTTCGCCGCGCCTGGAGGGATCTGCATAACCCGCCAGGTCTTCGACCAGGTCTGGAACAAGCTGGGGAACCACCTGAGCGAGATGGGCAAGAGGGAAGCCAAGAACTTGGAGTCTCCGATCGAGCTCTTCTCCATCGACCTTCCGTGGCTGGTCGGCGCCGGGCAGCGGGGGACGTCGCTCCCAGACGCCTGACGGCGCCGCGACACGCCGCCGCGCTCAGGAGTAGCTCTTCCACGCGGACCTGAGCTGTCGGGCGTACGACTCGATCGCGCCGGACCCCAGGTCCCAGGGGAGGTCGGCCGCCCGGAACAGCTCTGGGAGGGGCTTCGAGCTGCCGAGCGAGAGGGCCCGCTTGTAGGCGGATATGGCGCCCGAAGGGTCCTTCATGTATCTGGACCAGATTCCGAGGGCCCCCAGTGTCGCGATACCGTACTCGATGTAGTAGAACGGGAACACGTAGACATGGAGCTGTCGATGGAGCCTGTAGACCATGGCTTCTTCGAGTCCTTCGTAGCTCTCGAGGCCGGAGAACCGCCTGAATATCTCTGACCACTTCTCGGCGCGCTCCCCCTCTGAGTGACCTGGGTTGGCGTAGACCCAGTGCTGGAAGGCGTCTATGGTTGCCACCCACGTGAAGAGCTTGATTATCCTCCCGACCTCGGCCTTGTTGGACCTCTTCGCGTCCTCGGGGCCATAGAAGGCCCCCGCGAGGTGCGCCCCTCCTACAAGCTCCATGGAGATCGACGCCACCTCCGCGAACTCCGCGGGAAGGTTCTGGCTGGAGTTGTAGAACGGCAGCCCCGCGTCCCTCATCAGGAGCGTGTGGAAGCTGTGACCCGACTCGTGCAGGAGCGTCCTGACGTCGCTGTCCCTCTGCGCGGCGTTCATGAAGATGAACGGGAGCCTCAGCTCGGTGAACTCGTCCTGGAACCCTCCAGGCGCCTTCCCCTTCCTGCTCTCCAGGTCGCGGAGCCCGAGGGCGGTCATTCTGTCGAAGTACGAGGAGAACTGCGGGTCCACCTTCCGGAAGACCTTCGCGCATCCGTCCACCAGGCCTTCCGCGCTCGAGAATGGCGCCAGCGGAGGGCGCCCCTGTGGGTCGACCGAGAGGTCCCACGGCCTGAGCTCGTCGACGCCCAGGTCGCGCATCCTTTCCTCGTCGATCTCCCTGCTCAGCGGGACCATGTGCCTGGCGACCGCCTCATGGAACCTGGCGCAGTCCTCAGGCGTGTAGTCGAACCTGTTCTTCTGGCGGAAGACGAAGTCGCGGTAGTTCCCGAAGCCCGCGTTCCTCCCTATCGTGTCCCTCACCTTCACCATGCGGGTGTAGATGCCGTCCAGCTCCTTCAGGTCCCTGAGCAGCCTCCCCGCGGAGAGCCGCCAGACCTCCTCACGGACGCTCCGGTCCGTCCCCTCGAGGAACTTGTCCGCCTGCTGGAGGGTCTTCTCTTCGCCCTTGTAGCTCACGGTCATGGCGCCCATGAGCCCTTGGTACTTCTCCACGAGCTCGGCGTCCTCCTTCTCTAGCGCGACGTTCTCTTCTCTGAATATCTCGGCCGCGTTCTTCCTGGTCTTGTCGGACATGGAGTACGCGGGGGGCAGCTCCCTCCTCGCCGGCGAGGAGACGTACTTCTGAGTCAGCTCGAAGCTTGCGAGCTTCACCTTCGGCTCGAGTTCCTGGACGAAGTCCACGTACGCCTTCCTGGACTCTCCGTCGTCGGTCTGCCTGGAGAAGTTGACGTTCACCAGCGCCTTCCGTTCGTAGACGACGGCGTTGAGCTCGTCCTCGTCTGCGATCCACCGCTCCAGCTCCGCCCTAGAGCTCAGCGGCCTAGACTTCAACTCCTTGAAGACCCCCGACAGGTCCTCCCAGCTGACCTCCATGCCGCGAGGGACGTACCTCCTGGGGTATTCGTGAGGGAGCTTCGCGTAGTCGAAGGCCACAGGGGCGCCCGCCTTCCCCGCGGCTTTAATCGTTGCCCGGAGGTTGCGAGTCGCTCGGGCCACCCCCAGTCGCCCCGGTACCGGCTCCGCGCATCCCGGCCTCCTCGCCCGGCAGGCCCGACTCCTCCCAGAGCTTCTGCTCCTCGGAGACCGAGGAGCTCCCCGACACCACGTACGCGACCGCCGACCC
>JASHUU010000026.1 GCA_030039795.1 Nitrososphaerales archaeon
GGACACGCCATACATCTCCCACTCCCACGTGACGCGCCTGCCCGCCTCGAGCATCCCGCTGCTCTTGGTGAACCAGAACTTGGTCGTGACCTCTGGGTCCACGAATGCCCCGAAGACCTCGCCCGCCGGCCTTCGTATGAGCATCTCAGCCTTCGCCCTGACGTCTTTGTTCATAGTCGCCCGCCCGTCAGGCGCAGTATTAACCGCGACTGCGCTCCAGCTCAGCCGCGTCAGGCCGAGGCGGCTAGGGCGGCCTTCACCAGGTCTGGGACCTCCATCGGGGTCATCGCGACGCTCACGCCCGCGCCCTTCAGGGCGTTGATCTTCGACTCGGCGGTCCCGTAGTCGCCGTAGATGATCGCGCCGGCGTGCCCGAGCTTCTTCTCCTTCGGGGCGTGCCGACCGGCGATGTAGGCCACTATCGGCTTCTTGTATGCGGACCTCGATATGTGCTTCGCGAGCCTCTCCTCCGCGTCCCCGCCTATCTCCCCCACCACCACGACCGCCTTCGTCTGCTCGTGTGACTCGGCGAAATCGAGGCACTCGGTCGCGAGCGTCCCCACGACGGGGTCCCCTCCCACCCCGAGGGCTACGCTCTGGCCGAAACCCGCGTTGGTGAGCTGGCCCGCTATCTCGTACATCAGGGTGCCGCTCCTCGAGAAGACCGCCACACCGCCGGGGGAGAAGGAGGGGGCCGGCATGATGCCCATCTTCACGCGCTCCGAGGGGACGATAAGCCCGGGGCAGTTGGGCCCGATAATCGTGACCCCCTTCGACTGGCCCAGCTGTATCAGTCTGAGCGTGTCCCTGATCGGGACGTGCTCCGTTATCAGCACCAGCAGCTTGATCCCTGCTTCGAGCGCCTCCTCGCCGGCCACTCGCGTGAACTCCGCCGGCACGAAGAGGACCGAGGACCTCGAACCGGTCTTGTCGACCGCCTCCCTTACGGTGTTGTACACGGGCACTTCTTCCACCGACTGCCCGCCCTTCCCGGGCGTCGTCCCTGCCGCCACGTTTGTGCCGTAGTCCAGCATGAACCTGGTGTGGAGCCTTCCATACTTCCCCGTGATGCCCTGGACGATGACTGGCTCGCCCTTCTTGGGGAATATCAAGCCGCCCTCACCACAGCTTGGACGGCCTCGGGAGCCGTGTCGTAGAGCTTCACGGGCGAGTCCGCTATTAGCGCCCTCGCGAGCTTCTCCTCCGCGCCGCTCACCCTTGCGTAGATGGGCTTCGCCCGCCCCTCGGAGAGGACCGTCAGGATGCCCTGGGCGACGTCCGTGGTCCGCGTTATCCCGCCGTAGATGTTCACCAGCACCCTGTCGACGCCAGGAAGCCTGTTGACCAGTCTGAGCGCGGCTTCTATGCGTTCCTGCTGGGCGCCGCCGCCGAGGTCGAGGAAGCACGCAGGGTTCCCTCCGGCGTCCCCGAGGAGGTCCAGAGTCGACAGCACGAGCCCCGCCCCGTTCCCCACCACGGCTATGTCACCCCCGAGCCTGACGAACGCGAAGCCCTGCCTGGACGCCTCGCCCTCGAACTCGTCCTCCGGGTGGAGCTTGGCGAACTCCGGGTGCCTGAAGAGGGCGCTGTCGTCGATTATCACCTTCGCGTCGAGGGCCATGAGGCGGCCGTCGTTCCCGACGGCGAGCGGGTTGATCTCTGCGAGTTCGCACTCCTTCTCTCTGGCAAGCCTCTCGAGCGAGAGGAGCATGCCTGCGAACTGCGGCGCCGTCCCCGAATCAAGCTTGAGGAGAGAGGCCACTTCGTCGGCGTAGGCCTGGTCTATACCGGCCAGAGGGACCTTCCTGATCACCTTCCCGGCCATCGACTCGACCTCTATCCCTCCTGCGGTCGACGCAATCGTGACGAAGGACCTGTCCCCCCTGTCCAGCGTGACTGAGAGATACCACTCGGAGGAGTGGGGGTATGCCTCCTCGACCAGGAGCGAGGCCGGCTTCTCCCCTCCTATCGAGAGGTCGAAGATCCTCTTCGCCTCCCGCTCTGCATCTGCTTCCGTGCTGACGATCGCTATCCCCCCGGCCTTCCCCCTCCCGCCTGCCAGGACCTGCGCCTTGAGGGCCACGGGTGGGCTCAGCGACGCGAAGGCGCCTCGGACGGATTTCACGTCCCCCGCGAGGACAGACCTCGGCGTGGGGAGGCCGTAGGACCTGAAGAGCTCCTTAGCCTGGAACTCGAAGAGGCGCACGAGGTGAGCCGAACGCCCTCCGAGGATAAGTCTTGCTAAGAGAGACGGCCCCGCGCCAAAGCGACGCCGTGTGTCACCCGCGAGAGCGCCGCGCGGACAGGTTGGCAAGACGAACCGTCCGCTACCCTAATATAGCGTGGGGCGCTCCGTCGCTTCATGGAACACACTGAAACAGAAGCACCACCAAGAGAACCGAACACCATCTACGTCGGGAAGAAGCCCACGATGAACTACGTGCTGGCCTGCCTGACGCAGATGAACAACGGCTCCAACACCGTCACCGTGAAGGCGAGGGGAAGGGCCATCTCGCGCGCGGTCGACGTAGCTCAGGTGTTGGCGAAGCGTTTCGCAACTGACCTCAAAGTGCAGAGCATCTCCATAAACACTGAGCAGGTCAAGAGCGCGACGACGGGCGGCATGAGCAACGTCTCCTCGATAGAGATCAAGCTCTCGAGATAGACGCCCGAGCCGCGATTGGGCCTAGCTGCCCAATTTTAGCTTGCCTCAGCGTAAGCTGGGAACCGTCGCCGTCTGGCGGCGCCGCGTAGAGGGAGGCGTTCCTGCGCCTCGGCCGGGGAACAAATTTTTAATGCGCGGTGGCCCGCGCTTCTTCAGGAAGATGCCGCCGAAGCTCCCGATCTGCAACTTCGATGCCAGGACCGGGATCCTCTGCGCCAACTGCCAGGGCAGGCTGGAAAGGGGGGAGATATCCGCCGCGGACGTGGAGGCTTCGAAGGCGATCTCCCAGCTCGCCGAGAGGCTGCCCGAGCTTGGGAAGGTCACCCTCAGGAGGGCGTTCGGGGCTTCTGGGAGCTACGTGCTCGAACTGGAGCCCGGAGACCTCCAGTCCATCAGGTCGAACCCCGACGTGAAGCCGGACCTCGAGAACGCCCTCAAGGGCAAGGTCTGGCTCGTGGCCGCGGGCAGCAGCGACAGGAAGTTCCTCGAGGACCTCCTCTTCCCCGCCAAGGTCGTGACCGTCAACACGGTCTGGCTTCCGGGCGGAGAGAAGCGGACCAAGGTGATAGTCCCGGGCAAGAAGAGCGACAGGAGGATAGGCGACTTCGACAAGCTGAGGGTTGCCGTGAAGCAGGCGAGAGGCATGGAGCTCCTCGTCGAGACGGAGCGGGAAGCAGGGCTCAGGACATACGGGTAGCGGCCCGTCGTCGGACGACGCGGGTGGCAACCCACTTCAGGGCTGACGTTCTCGCAGGCTAAGGCTGAAGCCGCTCAGGGTCGCGCGGGAAAAGGACCGCCTCCTTGATGTTCTCTATCCCGAGCAGATAGGCCGTGAATCTCTCGATGCCGAAAGAGTAGCCACCGTGGGGCGGTACCCCGTACCGGAACGGTTCCGTGAACCACGTCAGGGATGCCTCGTCCATCCCCAGCTGCCTCGCCTGGGCCAGTATCTTCTCGTGCCTGTGCTCCCTCTGTCCCCCTGAGGAGAGCTCCAGCCCCTTGTACACTAGGTCGAACGACCGCGCGTACTCGGGTTCCCCGTCCACGCGCATCACGTAGAAGGGGCGTATCGCCGACGGGAACCTGTTCAGGAAGAAGAAGTCCGAGCCCGTCGTCTCCTTGACATGGCCGGCCAGCGCCCGCTGCGACGGGTCGTCGATGTCCTCCCCCCTTCGCAGCGCCCTCCCCAGCTTCTCCAGCGTGGCGTAGACCTCGGGGAAGTCCACCTCCGGGAAGGGCGTCGGCGGAGGCTTCAGCTCCACCTTCAATGTCGCCAGCTCTCCCTCGCAGTCCTCGATCGCCCTCTTGACCCCGCTCACCACCATCTTCTCCTCGACCCTCATCAGGTCCCTCTCGTCCTCGATGAAAGCCAGCTCGGGGGCGAGTGTCCTGTGCTCGCTGAGGTGCCTGGGCGTGTGCGAGACCTCCGCCCGCCAGTTGGTCCCCAGGTCGTAGATCCTGTCGAACCCCCCGGCTATGGTAAGCTGCCTGTGGAGCTGCGGGTCCTGCCTCAGGAACGCCTCCCTGCCGTAGAAGTCGATCTTGAAGACCTCGGACCCACCTTCAGAGACCCCGCCGATGATGCTCGGGGTGAAGGCCCTGATGAACCCCTCTCCCTGCAGATACTCCTCGAACCCCTGAACGACCGCGTTTTCGACCTTGAAGACCGCCGACGACTCGGGCCTCCTGAGCTCGAGCGAGCGCCACTGGAGGCGCGTCTCCAGAGAGGCCGGGGTCACGCCCCTGGGGTCGAGGGGCAGGGGAGCCGCCGCCTTGCTGATGACGCTCACCTCGCTCGGCACGACCTCTACCCCGTGCCGCGCCGCCTTGCTCTCCTTGACCGTCCCCCTGCACGATATCACGTCTTCCTGCCGCAGGGAGGCGATGGCCTCCGACACGGAGGCCGCGACCACCTTCTTGGGGGCCGCCAGCTGGACTATACCGGTCGAGCTCCTGAGGAGGACGAAGCTGATGCCTCCGAGTACCCTGACGTCGTGGACCCACCCGACCAGGAGGACCTCCTTCCCCAGCATCTCCTTCACCTCTGAAGGCGTGAGTGGCCTGTGCATCGCCTCAAGGCCCGCGGAGCGGCGTTATTAGTTTCTGGCAACCAAGGTAGCGTTATGGCAGGCTGGGGCTCCGCCGGCAGCCTCCTGTCAGAGCGCGCTGAAGTTGTTGGACCACTGCGAGTAGGCCCTGTACATGTCCGCCGACACCGAGGGCTTCCTCGTCCTCATGACTTCCTTGAAGTCCGAGAGTGATATCGGCCGCGTCTGCGTCTCTTTGTCGAGGGCCTTCCCGGAGCTGAAGAGCTCTCGGACGACCCTGAGCTGGACGCCCTGGCAGATGTCCTTGATGTCGCTGCCGGAGTACCCTTCGCTCAGCTTCGCCAGCCCCTCCAGGCTGACGTCCTCGTCGAGCGTGAGTGGCGCGGTGTACATCCTGAACTCTGACATCCTCGCCTCGCTGTCTGGGAGCGGGACCAGGATCCTCTTGTTGAAGCGTCTGAGGAACGGAGGGTCGAGGCTCCAGGGCTTGTTGGTCGCGCCGATCACGTAGAGGTGCAGGTTCTTGCCCTTGTCGTTCAGCCCGTCGGTCTCCCTGAGGAACTGGTCCCTGACCCTGACCTCTCCGCCGACCTCCTGGCCCCTAGTCCCGAGGAGCGAGTCTATCTCGTCGACGAAGACTATCACCGGCTTCCCGTCCGCCAGCATCTTCCTCGCCGTTGTGAACAGCTTGGAGACGTTCTTCTCGCCCTCGCCCAGCCACTTGCTCATTATCGACGCCGCGTCGACCGAGATGAAGTATCCGTCGATCTCCGCGGCCGTGGCGGCGGCTATCATGGTCTTTCCACAGTTGCCGCACCATACCGGCTTGCCGTTTCGCCTCACGTAGACGATGTGATTCGGGACGGTGACGCACCAGACGGTTCCCGAGTAGTCCTGCCACTCTTCGACGCGCGGCTTGTCGACCCTTGTCTCTCCCCTGCGATATAGGATGCTCAGCCTGTAGTTCGTCGCGGTCCGAGTGATGGTCCTCCCCTGGCCGTCGGCCCCGACTATGACGGCGGTGGAGCCCGGTTCCACGTGCACCACGTAGTTGCACTCAAGACCCGCCTTGAGAGATATCTCCATCAGGTCGTCTCTGAGCCGCGGCGACGACGTCTGGCAGCGAACGCGTGTGGCGCCTACCTCGGCGCTCTCGTCTTCGTGCGTCCCGTCTCCTCTTGCGTAGTACTCCAGGACGCTGCGGAGGAGCGGGGGAGGCAGGTCCTTGACCTCCTCGGGGATGTGCTTGGTGTACTTGTCGCCGAGCGGGCGAAGGAGGTCATACAGCTGCTTGTTGAGGACGCTCACTCGTCCGTCAGAGGAGTAGTGTGGATTCAGCCCCCACCTCTTGAGGCTGTCGTAAGCGAACCGAAGGAGGTCCTCGTCGAAGTTCCTTATCCCGACGTGGTAATTCCCTTCCCACTCCGCGGTGTAGCCCTCCGCCAGCCAGAGCCCGAAGAACGGCGCCCACTCCGCCATGGGTATCCTGATCTCCGCGTGCCTCGGCCCGCTGCCGGATTCACGCTGAGGGAGTACGATGCAGTCTCTGCTTGTCCCACGCCACTTCGCGTCCTTCTTGTAGTACGGATGATGCGTGGCGTCCGTAGCGCCGGTCACTTCGTGAGGATAAGCGAAGCGATACTTCACCTTCCCCGGCTGCGCCTTCTTGCCCACCCAGAGCTTGTGGTTGGGCGTGACCATCAGGCTGACCTGGGTTGACTCCATGCGGTACATCTTGCCCTCGTAGTGGTACTGGATCCTCCGCTCGATCGTATGATATTCCAGCTCGTTGGTCGCAGGGTTGAGGGTAGCCACGACTTCGTCGTCGGAGAGCTCGGTGTACTTCTTCCAGCCTTGCTTTGTCAGAATCTCCGTCTGCTCGTCATAGCAGCCTGGAGGGCCGTAGAGGAGTATGCCCCTCGGCCAGCCGAGCTTGAACAGGTCGGGCCTCAGATAGGGAAAGACTATGGACTCCCTGATCGCCTGCTTGCAGTCCTCGAGTCCGACCACGTCGTCCCACTTTATGTCGGGCTTCTCCGTCACTACGAGCTCGCTGAACGACGCCTTGAGCTGCTGCACCACCTGAGGACCCTTGCCCGTACCCTGGGCAAGCCCTGAGGCGGACGGCTCCGTCCCGTCCTTCCCCTGCGGAGTCCAGGCGACCTCTGGCTCGCTGTCCTGCGGGAGGAGGCCGTGCGCGGCCTGTATCGCTTTCACGCGCTCCTGATAGGCCATCGCCCTCTCCGTGTACTGCCTGTTGAGCCGATAGTCAGGGTAGAGGTGGACCAGCTTCACGAGAGTGGATATGGCCTTCTGATACATCTGGATGGCCATGCCGTGGGCCCCCTGCGAGTCGAGCCTGATCGCCTCGGCCGCGTACTTTTTCGCGTCGTCCTCCAGCTCCTTGGCGGCTACTACGCTCACTGGCCGTCTCCCCCTTCGTTGAACTTGACCCTCCCTTCGGAGAGGAGCTTCAGCATGACCTGCTCGACGTCGTCGGACGGGAGCTTCAGCGCCGTGGAGGCGTCACCGACGTCCACGTTGCCCTTGTGCACCTCGGCGTACTTGAGGACCTGCTCCTCGGCGTCCCTGACCGGCGTGTCCTTGTAGATCGTCCCCAGGACCGCGGCCTCCTCGTCGTCGGCTTCGCCGCCCTCAAGGAGGGGCACCTTGCCGAACTCCTCGGCCACCTTCTCCAGCTGGCGGGGCGAGATCAGGAGCGACCTCTTCATCTCGTCGGCCCTCTCTTCGGCGAGCTTCTTCGCCTGCTCGACGAGCTCCTCACCGCTCTCGGTCTTGATGTTTAGTGAGATCGACGGGGAGACGTTCCCCATCTCCGCCATGGTCTCCGTCAGCGCGGCGTTGAACTCGTCCGAGGTCTGGTCGAGCGAGGGCACGACTCCCTGGACGGCCTTGTTCGCCGTGCGCAGGACCTTGAACGCCATGCTCATGTGCGACATCACGTCGCCGAGGTCGACTATGCTCTCGAGCCTCAGCATGACCTGCGTCAATGCGAGCTCGCTGGCGTACACGACCTTGCCGACCTTCCTGAGCTCGGACCACTCGTTTGCGTAGATCGAGGCCTTCGCCTTGTCCTTGGACATCATAGCTCTCACGGTGACGTCGAAGAGGGACTTCCTCCTCTGCTCGAGCCTGGCCCTGAGGTTCTCCAGCTCGCGTCGGTGCAGCTCGATTTCCTTGATCGTCGCGGCCACCTTGGGCCTTATGTTGTCGTCCTTGCCCATGCCGATGAGCTTCAAAGGGGTGCGCAACGACAACTGCGAGCACGCGAGTCGCCTCGCCCATATTCATGGGCTTGGTCAAGAAGTTCAATACAAACAGGTGAATTGTTGATGTCATGCGCACTCGCGCGAGGCTCTGAGGAGCAAAGGGCGTCCGTCGGGGGCGCGATGACTCGACCTCTCGTCAAAAAGAAAAAGAGCGCGGGAACTTTCGTTCCCGTCTCTAGAAGGAGCTGGTCTCGGTCCCGGACTCCGCAGAGGGCAGGTTGGCTGGTATCTCTGGGAACCTCTCCTTCATGCGCTGCTCGGCGACCGCGGAGGCTTCGGCCATTATCTTCTCCGCGTCCTCGTTTGCAGCCTCGAAGTTGAGGGAGTACCCGCCTACCGTCCCTGCGTCGACCAGGATGCTACTCAGCAAGCCAGAGATCTCTCCGATCTCGCTCTCCGCCTCTGGCAGGACGCCGGTCAAGCCTTGCTTGACTCCGCGTATCACCGCCATCGCGGGGGTGAGGGTGACGACGATGTCACCGAGCTCTGTGATTGTGTTGAGTCTGAGCACTATCTGTTCGAGCGCGAGCTTGGCTTGAGTGACCATCTTGTTCATCTTCCTGATCTCTGCAAGCTCGTTCGCGAAGACAGACGCGTGCTGCGTGTCGTGCTTCTGTAGAGAGGTCACGACCTTGTTGAAGATCGAGTTGTCCCTCTCTCTAAGTTTTGTCGATGTGGAGTCGAGTTTGGCGATTTGGACTTGGATTTGGCGGACCGCGAGGTCCAGCCTCGGCTTCATGGGCCCTGGATTCCTTACGGACTCCTTGACCCTCGTCCCGAGACTCTGGTTGTTTTGCTTTTCCCATTTACCTGCGAACGCAGACATGGATAGCTTCGAGTATCAACCGGGGCCAAATTCTCTATCTGGAGGATAGTATAATTTTCTTCACAACCGCATTAAACATCGTTTCTTTTCGAGTCCCGACGCGCAAAGAACGTCAAACGCGTGGCGTCTGGGGTGCACAAGGCGTGGTACGCTGGCGAAGGTCGAGGCTGGAGTCGCAGAGCTGACAAGCGAAGTTCCAGCGCCTCTTCGGAGTTCCGCTTCGCGTCGTCTAGCGAGTCACCCACCGTGTAGACGCCGAGAGCGGAGCACGCTATGGCGTAAGACCCGTCTCTTTCCCTGAGTACCTTGGTCTTCACGTCTCTGGTCTTGACTGACATCCTTCAACAAGGCTCACTTCTGGCACTTGAGGTTTCATGGGCTTGCCGGCTCCGAGACTCTCGGGGGCGACGAGGAGAACCGGATGCCGGCACAGGTCGTCCTCGAGCGAATCTGCACCGTTCTTTAGCGGGCCTGACCTGGGCGTGCCGTGGAGTCGAAGCGGAGCCTGTGGCGCCACAGGGACTTCCTGAAGTTCTGGAGCGGCGACACGGTCACCCAGTTCACTGGACAGATCAGCGGCCTGGCCCTCCCTACCATCGCGGTGCTCACCCTGAAGGTGACGGGGCTGCAGCTCGGGATACTCCAGGCCCTGGGCTTCATCGCCTTCCCGACGATGGGGCTCTTCGTGGGAGTCTGGATGGACAGGATGAAGCGTAAGCCCGTGATGGTCGTCGCGAACCTCATCCAGGTTGCCACCCTCGCGTCCGTGCCCTTGGCCTTCGTCTTCGGCGTCCTGGGCCTCTACCAGCTGTACCTCGTCTCCCTGGTGATGGGGACGACCACCCTGTTCTTCGACGTCGCATACCAGTCCTACCTCCCCACGCTGGTCGACAAGGAGGACGTCGTAGAGGGAAACCAGAAGCTCCAGACGAGCGCCTCGGCTGCGCAGGTGATCGGGCCGAGCGTCGCGAGCGGGATGATGGAGCTCTTCGGGGCCGCACTGTCAGTCGTGGCTGACGTCTTCGGCACGCTGGCGGCCGCCTTCGCCCTCCTCTGGGTGCGCAAGCCCGAACCTGAGCCGCAGCAGACCTCCCCGTCCTCGGGGAGGCACTTCTTCGCGGAGATGAGGGAGGGGATCGCGATAGTCACGGGGAACAGCCTGCTCTGGACGCAGGCGGGCTGCACGGGCACCTCCAACCTCGGCTCCCAGATCTTCGGTGTGGCACTGCTGCTCTTCGCCTACGACGTGCTGAAGATCTCGAAGGGCGTGATAGGCATTGCATTCTCCATCGGGGCCGCGGGGTTCCTCGTCGGGGTCCTTCTCTCGTCGAGGATAACCAACAGGCTGGGCCTCGGAAGGGCGGTGGCGCTCTCTATCTCGCTGAACTTCGGCCTTCTAATCACACTGCTGGCTCATGGAGGCCTCGCGGTATTCGTGATAGGAGGGGCGAGCTTCGTCGCCAGCTTCGGGGTGCCGATATACAACATCAACCAAGTAAGCCTCCGCCAAATCATAACGCCGAACAGGCTTCAGGGCAGGATGAACGCCACGATGAGGACGATAGTCTGGGGGACCATACCCGTCGGCGCGCTGCTCGGCGGAGTGCTGGTGACGGCGTTCGGCATAACGCCGACTCTGGTGATAGGGGCCCTGGTGTCGGGCTCCGCGGTCGCGTGGATAGTCCTGGGGCCGGCGTTCAAGCTCAAGAAGCAGCCCGAGCCGGTGAAGGAATGAGGCGGCTCGGCGCCTGCCGCAGAGAGATGCGGGTCGACGCGACGTTTATAGGAGTCGCCAGCCCTTTCGGTCGAAGGTTGGCCCTCCCGCCCAGCCGTCGAAGCAACCTGGGTTACTTTGGAGCCCACGCCTCGCTGCTCACTGGGTTCGTCGGTCTACTTCTCCTCCAACGATATCTGTGGATTCTCGAGATTGCGCGGCAGGGCTATGGGCCGTATCAGACACTTTCCTTCGTGGCAGCGGCATCCGCAGTCGTGGTCGTAGTCGACTTGGTTGTCTTGAAGCGGGCTTGGCGCAGCCCTTCGCCAGGCAGGGCAGTTTCACTCCTTTGGCCGGTGTTCTTCTTCGGAATCGCCCTTCTGGTCATTCTCTCTAACAACCTGTGACGTCAGTTCTCCCGTGAGTCATGGGCACGGCTCGCCGGCCGAAGTCGCTGTGTGAGGACTTTGGACTGGATGTGCCTCTAACCTCGGAGGCGCAGCGACATCTGGCAAGACCTGACGTCGAACCCCATCTCTTCATACAGGCCCTTGGCCTCGACTGCGCTCGTTGGACAGTTCACCAAGACCATGTCCGCCCCGGCCTCCCGAAACCTCTCCAGGAGCTTCGAAAGCAACTTCCTGCCGACCCCCTTGCCTCTGTGGCCAGGGTGGACGGCGATCAGCTCTACCTGCGCGACCTTGCCTACCTTCCACCTCTCGAGGACATCCTCCGGGACGTCCTTGAAGTATCCGTAGACGAATCCTACAATCTCTCCTTCCTCATCCTCCGCAACCAAGAACCCTCCCGGAAATTGGGCTGTGACGGCGAGGTCTGCCTCGCTCGTCGTGCCATCGAACGCGGCATACGTGTTTGCCAGCTCGAGGACGGAAGCCGTGTCATCAAGTCGAAAGGATCTTATGTCCAGAGCCATCGCGCAACTCGCAAACGTGAGCTGAGGAGATATAACCGATTCCAGCGGAGCCAGAGTGCGTTCGGACAAAACTATTTTAGCGACAGCCAAGCTTCGGATCATATGAATGCCAAGGCAGTCTTGGCAATTCTAGTCATCGCCGACGTCCTGGGAGCCTCCGTCGTGATTTTCGAGGGCTTCGCAGTGCAGGAGCCCGGCGCGATACGATTCGAGGCATCCCTCAGCGGGTCCACGGTGGCGCAGGGCCGCCCGCTCACTCTCGTCCTCAAGGATGTGAACAGCCTCGACCTGAGGAACAAGATAAGCGACTTCTGGGCGCCCGCTAACTCGGACCTCTTGCTCGCGGGATGCTCGGAAGCCTTCCCGGGGACGGTGTCGGTCTACGAGGGCGTCTACGGACTGAGTAACCTGAGCTCGGCCACGCCGCTTCAGTTCGCTCCCCAGAGCGGTTTCGCCTTCTACCCAGCCGGGTGCCCGTCGACGGTCGTCTTCGAGTCAGGATCGTTCACCTTCCGCCCCCATCAGGCGCTCTCGTCCGTCGTTGAGCTAGAGGGGTACTACAACGGGACCTGGACCGACTCGGGCGAGGCGCTGTACGCGTACCAGCCCGGCACATACACCGTGGTGGCGACGAACTCGCTGGGGAACACGATGGTGCTCTACTTCACAGTCACGGGACCGACGTCGCCGCAAGAGAGGTCAGGGCCCGTGAGCACGTTCCCCGCCGCGTGGGAGGGCTCGTGCTCCCCAAGTGGAGGGAGCGCCACTACTGGCGTGTACCTGGGTCTGAACGCCAGCGCCGCGCTGGACAACGTCAGCCTCGGCGGCGTCTATGCCAAGATGGTCGACTCGCCCCAGTTCGAGTACGCGACGGTCGGGCACGGATGGGTCGTCTCGCAGTGGACCGAGGTCTACTCTGAAGGCCTGACGCCGGGGGTCGTCGAGGCGATGTTTATCGTCACGACCAACGGGTCTCCGACGTCCTACCTGCTGATGCTCTACGCCCCGCCGTCGGGCCCAGTGACGCTCGAGTCGATGAGCGGCTGGGCGCAGACCTGCTCGGGCTAGCCCGCGTAGGCAGACCGACTCGCCGTGCCTAACAGATATTAACGTCCGAGAATCGAAAGCGCAGTCCGTTGAAGTTTCTTTTCGTCACCAATGAGAGCCTGTCGGCGGACCTCGCGTGGCAGCTCAAGAAAGAGGGGCACGACGTCAAGATGTACTGCCACGGCC
The DNA here is from genome assembly GCA_030039795.1 of Nitrososphaerales archaeon. Classification (GTDB taxonomy): domain Archaea; phylum Thermoproteota; class Nitrososphaeria; order Nitrososphaerales; family Gagatemarchaeaceae; genus UBA183. The sequence goes on from JASHUU010000026.1 coordinate 12,711, forward strand.
AAGGGGAGAAGGACGTCGGGCTGGGGTTCTTCGAGAAGGTCGACGAGTGGGAGCCTCTCAAGGACTGGGCCGACGTCATATTCTTCGACGACATCGGGTTCGGCTCGAAGGTGGAGCAGCTCAGGAGCGAAGGGAAGCTTGTCGTCGGCGGCTCTCCGTATTCAGACAAGCTCGAGCTCGACAGGGAGTTCGGCCAGTCGGAACTCGCGGCCGCGGGCGTCGACATCCTCCCCGGGAAGAACTTCACGTCGTTCGACGAGGCTATCGAGTACGTCAAGACCAACCCCGACAGGTACGTTCTGAAGCCGAGCGGCAAGGCGCAGAACGAGAAGGAACTCCTCTTCATCGGGCAGGACGCGGATGGCAAGGACGTGCTCCAGGTCCTCGAGCACTACAAGGTCAACTGGTCGAAGAAGATCAAGGAGTTTCTCATCCAGAAGTACGCCGAGGGGGTCGAGGTGGCGGTCGGGACGTTCTTCAATGGGAAGGACTTCGTCCTCCCCATCTGCGTGAACTTCGAGCACAAGAGGCTGTTCCCGCACGAGCTCGGCCCAAGCACAGGAGAGATGGGATGCTACGACGAGGAGACCGAGGTCCTCACCCGCCGTGGGTGGAGGCGCTTCCGCGACGTGATGCGCGAAGACGAGATCTGCACACTCAACCCCAGCACGCATGAAATCGAATACGAGGTGCCCCAGGCCCTCGTCGCCTTCAGCCATCACAGGAAGATGGTGTCAATCCGGAACAGGGCGATTGACATACTTGTGACGCCCGACCATAACATGTACATCGGGACGCGGCGGGACTTGAGGGAGAGAGCCAGGTTCCGCTTCGTCAAGGCGAGGAACCTGCAGTCGCAGTCCGTCATCTTGCGAAGCGGGAAGTGGGCCGGCACGGAAGAGACCATCTTCACGCTCCCATCGGTGATGGTTGCCGACATGCGACGGACCCAAGGACAGGTCCAACAGACCAGGAGCCTGGAGGTCCCGATGGACACCTGGCTGGAGTTCCTCGGCATCTGGCTGGCGGACGGGTCCGTGAGCAGAAGGAAGGGGGAAGGTCTGGGAAGCCATCTCGTTTCAGTTGCACTGAGGAAGAGCGCTCAGAGGGAAGACATCAGGGGCCTGCTGGAGCGGTTTCCAATCCCGTTCGCAGACGGCGGGCCGCAATACTACGTCTACGACAGGAGGCTAGGCGAGTACCTGGAGCAGTTCGGGCAAGCCCCCGAGAAGTTCGTTCCTGACCTCGTCAAGCGCCTTAGCCCCAGGCAAATCCGAATCTTCCTGGAGTGGTTCGCGAAGGGCGAGGCGACCCGGACGGCTCATGGGTCCAGAGTCTTCTGCACGTCTTCGAAGACTCTCGCTGATGACATACAGGAGCTCCTGCTCAAGGCCGGAAGGGTCGGGCTGGTGAAGTCCAGGGCGCGAGGAGGACGCAGAGGGACTGTCGACCACCGGGCAGATGCCTCACGAACCCAGTATGAGGTGACAGAGCGGGTGCAGAAGGTCACCTCTCGGCTCGACAGTCGCGGCATGAAGACGGTCGACTACGACGGCAAGGTCTACTGCGCTACAGTGAAGAACCACGTGATGTACGTCAGAAGAAACGGGAAGCCCTACTGGTGCGGCAACACATCGATGTATTGGACGAAGAGCAACCCGGTCTTCGACCGCACGCTCCTCAAGATGAAGGAGAAGCTGGCCGCGAGCAAGTACGTCGGATACATCGACATCAACTGCATCGCCAACGGCAAGGGGATCTGGCCGCTGGAATTCACCGCGAGGCCGGGATACCCGACGATCAGCATCCAGATGGAAGGAATCACAAGCGAGTGGGGCCAGTTCCTCTACGACATCGCGGCCGGGAAGGATGTCCAGCTGAAGACGAAGAAGGGCTATCAGGTGGGAGTCGTCGTGACCATACCGCCCTGGCCCTTCGAGGACGACAAGGCGTTCAAGAAGTACTCCGAGGGGGCGACGATACTCTTCAGGCGCCAGTCCCTCGAAGGGATCCACATCGGCGAGGTGAAGCTGGAGGAGGGAGACTGGCATATCGCGGGGAACTCAGGCTATGCTCTAGTCGTCACCGGTTCCGGGCCCACGATGGCCGACGCCATCGCCGACGCCTACAAGAACGTCAAGAACGTGATGATCCCGAACATGTTCTACAGGAACGACATCGGGCAGAGATGGACGAGGGACAGCGACATGCTCCTTTCCTGGGGCTACGTCTGAGTCGCCGGCCCGGCCCGGCGCGAGGCTCTCCTCGAGGACACGGCGTAGTAGAGCACGGACGGTATCAGCACGAACTGGGCCGCGGTGCCGGCGAGGAAGGTAGCGGCCGCGAGGTACTGGCCGTCCTGCAGGAAGGCGTAGTGCGCGGGCTGAGGGAGCGAGGATGCGAGGGTGAGGACCGCGAGGACCAGGCCGAGGTAGTAGGCCGGAACCGGCTTCACGAAGGTCAGCCCCGCGTCCAGGACGAACAGGGCCCACCCGACAAGTATGAAGTCGAAGACGGAAGCCGGGAGCAGGGGCCGAGCCTCCCAGAGGAACAGGGCCCCGAGAACAGCCGAGAAGATGATGAGCCCCTGTATTGCCTTCCCTAGGTCGCGCAGGGGCGCAAGGGCCGACTCTCCGTATATGAGACTATTCGTTCCGGAAGTCTTTTCAAAGCTCCGATAGCCCGGCCCCACGATGGGCGCCTACAAGCCGTTCCGCCTCCCCGAGTCGAAGCCGCACTACGCAAGGCAGAAGGACTTCCACACCGAGCACCTCAGGGTCGAGCTCCGGCTGGACCTCGACAGGAAGGAGGTCTCCGGCGCCTGCACCCTCACTGTCAAGCCCGTGAGACCCGGCGTGCGGAAGGTGAGCCTCGACGCCTGCGGCATGGACGTCAGGGGCGTGGCGCTAGACGGAGCGGCGGCCGAGTTCGAGTACGACGGGAGCGTCTTGACAATACCTCTCATGGGCCCCCTTGAAGGGGCGCACTCGGTCCGCGTCGAATACTCGACCGTCCCAAAGGAAGGGATCTACTTCACCGGCCCCGAGAAGGAGTTCCCCAGCAAGGAGGTCCAGGCGTGGACGCACAGCGAGGCCCAGTTCGCCAGGCACTGGTTCCCATGCTTCGACAGCCCGAACGACAGGTCGAGCAGCGAGCTTGTCCTGACGGTGCCCGCGGGGTTCAGGGTCATTTCGAACGGGAGGCTCCTGTCCGAGAAGGGGGACGGAAAGTCCACGACGTTCCACTGGAGGGAGGACCTCCCCCACCCCACCTACCTGACCTCCTTCGTCGCCGGGAGGTTCGGCGAGCTGGTGCAGGAGGCTCAGGGCGCGAAGCTCAGGTACAACTTCCCGGAGTCGAAGAGGGCCGACGCGCTGAGGTACTTCGGGGAGACGCCGAGGATGATAGAGGTCTTCGGCGAGCTGACGGGCGTCAAGTACCCGTACGAGAAGTACGACCAGACAGCGGTGGAGGACTTCATCTACGGAGGGATGGAGAACTTCAACGCCACGACCCTCTCTATGCTATACTTCCCCGACGCGGCCTCCGAGGAGGACTTCCAGGTCTCCTATGCCGCACCCCAGACGAACGCCGTCAACCTGGTGGCGCACGAGCTGGCCCACCAGTGGTTCGGCGACCTCGTCACGTGCGTCGAGTGGTCGCACGCATGGCTGAACGAGGCATTCGCCACATACTTCCAGGCCCTCTACGTCGAGAGGACTCGAGGGACGGACGAGTTCAGGTGGAACCTCGGCAGGATGGCCGAAGTCTACTTCGGCGAGGACGAGTCGGAGTACAGGCGGCCCATCGTCGAGAACTGGTACATCCATCCCGACGACGTGTTCGATTCGACCACGTACGAGAAGGGCGCGCTGATGCTCCACGAGCTGAGGTACTACATGGGGGACCAGGCGTTCTTCAGGGGCGTGTCCGAGTACCTGAAGTCACGCTCGTTCTCGAACGCCGACAGCCACGACCTGCGCAAGTCCCTCGAAGGGGCGTCGGGGCTGTCGCTGGAGGAGTTCTTCTCGCAGGCGTTCTTCAAGCCGGGCCACCCGGAGTTCCAGGTGGGGTTCTCCTGGGACGAAGAGAGCAAGGTGGCGACCCTGGAGGTCAGGCAGACGCAGAAGCTCGAGGACGGGACGCCGGTGTTCAAGCTCCCGTGCGACGTCGTGTTCTACGTCGGAGGGCGCAGGGTCAAGAGGCGGGTCGCAATCGACTCGGCCGACCAGACGCTCTCCTTCGCGCTGGACGCCAGGCCCTCCGTGGTCGAGTTCGACCCCGAGCACTGGATTCTCAAGAAGCTGAAGTTCGACAAGACCCTCGACCTGCTGCTCCACCAGCTGCGCGAGAGCGCGGACGCGTCGAGCAGGGCGGACGCCGCTAGGGACATCGGGAAGCTGAAGTCTGGCCGGGCGGTGGAGGGACTGAAGGAGGCGGCCGCCAAGGAGCAGCACTGGCACGTCAGAGCCTGCGCCATGGGAGCCCTTGGAGAGATAGGGACGGCCGAGGCGCTCGCGGCGCTCAAGGACATCGGGCTGCCCAAGGACAGGAAGGCGAGGCGCGGCCTCGCAGCCGCGCTGGGCCACTTCAAGGAGGAGGCCGCGCGCAAGGCGCTCATAGAGCTGCTGGAGGGCGACGAGAGCCCGTACGTCAGGTGTGAGGCGGCGCTGTCGCTCGCGAAGTCTTGGCCCGAGGGAGCGTTCTCCCGCCTCAGGGAAGCGATGAAGGTACACTCGCCCAACGAGACGCTGGCCGAAGCGTGCCTCGAGGCGATGGGCAAGCTGAAGGACCCCGAGGTCAAGGCCGTGGTCAAGGAGTCGCTTGCGTACGGAAGGCCTACGAGGGCCCGCATAGGGGCGCTGAAGGCGATAAAGGAGAGAGGAGAGGTCCTGGACGACGAGCTCGCGGTCCTCAGGGAGGCGCTGAAGAGCGACAAGGAGGTCAGGGTGAGGCTCTTCATCGCTAACGAGATAGCGAGGAACTTGGGCGACAGGAGGTTCCTGGACGCGCTCAAGGAGTCGTCCGAGTCTGACAAGGACCCTAGGGTCGCGCGCGCCTCGCTGGAAGCGTTCTACCAGCTCAGCGCGTCTGCGGAGTCCTCGGCCGCGCTCTCGAAGCTCAGGTCAGAAGTCGAGGAGCTGAAGGAAGAGAACCGCCGCCTCGGCCGCTCGTCCCAGACCTAGTCTGAGTCCTTGCGCGGGCTCTCCCCGTGAGAGCGCGTGACGCGCGACTGCTTCGAGGACAGGAGGCGCTTCATCTTGGGGCCCATCAGGTCGAAGACCTTGGCCACGTTGTGGCCCGACTCCTCGAAGGAGTGCCTGTCTCGCGGCGTGTACACCTCGACGGAGACCTCGTACCTGGCATGGTCTTTCACGGCCTTCTTGGACTTCACTACGGCCCTGACCTCCTCGATGAACGGGTAGACCCTGCAGAGCTCGTCGGCGAGCCTCTCGAACTTCATCTTCGCCTCCGCGGCCTCCACAGGCTCGTCGGGGAGGCCTACGATGTAGTAGGGAGGGTCGGAGGATCGGGGCACGAATAGACGCGGGCCTCACGGGCTTTTATCATTTCCCTTACCGGGTTCTGTAAGCTGACGTTCGACCCCTGATGGTTCTTAGTGCCAGGTAGCGGTCGCCAGTAGGTCTCTATGCCTTCTGGAGTGCTATCGTCTTCTCTCCTTCGCGGAAGGTAATGTGATAGTGTCTGAATACTGTGTCACGGCCAAGAATCGTGTACGGAATGTGGCCATAGTCCTTGGGCACGAATACCTGTAGGCCCCTATAGACATGGAAAGCTTTCTCCTTGTTGTCCATTATGCTGAGTTCTGGGACTATCTTGATGTCACATTCGAATCTCCCTCCCGCACCGCTCGCGTGACCTGTGATGTCCTTCCCTGTCCTATCCTTCGCGTTCTTCAACCTTAACAGGTCGTCATCCTCCTTTTGGAGGAACGTAGTGTATGAGCCGGAGTCGACGAGGGTGAACGACTTGTAGAAGGCGTGTTCGGACCTTATGGAGACTGTAACGCTTGGAATTTTTACTAGGATGAGGTCTCCGCTAGCCGTGCGGTCTCGATAGTATAGATGCCTGCAAACGATTGGAGGGTTTTTGGTCTTGAGGGGAGGCACAAAAATCGGCGTTGCCCCATTGTTGTTCTTCTAGGTAAGAAGGTAGGACGGGGTCCTTGGATGCCTAAAGGACCATTACTTCGGCGCGGGGAACCCTCATTATGAATGGAATCGCGTCTGGTTTCGCCTTCTTGGCCGCCTCATAGACCTCCGTTGAGGAGTCGCCTTCGGCCACCACGCTGTTACCGACGACCGCGATCCACTTATCTACATGTTTTCCTAGCTCGTCACCCATCGAAAGGACGTACTCGGAGGATGTTTGCATCCCGCTGGTCTTCAACCTTTTGGGCACGTTATTTAACCACTCATTCATGTCTCACACCGGGATTTAAACAAAACCACCCATAATCAAATTCGTGGCACCCTTAGCTGAAGGAATTGCTCACAGTCCCTTTGGAGGGATTCGGCAGAGCATGAAACGTCGCTAACGGGCGAACTCCAGCCCCAGCGCGCGCGGCAGCTCTGCGAGCGACGCTATCACAGAGTCGGCCCCCTCGCTCCTCAGGCGCTCGGGCGTGTAGTTGCCGGTCGCCACGGAGACCACCTTGATCCCGGCCCTGCCGGCCGCGACGATGTCGTAGATCGTGTCACCCACGTAGCAGACCGACTCGGGCGGCAGCGCGAGCTTGGCGACCGCCTTCGTGAGGCCCTCGGGCCTCGGCTTCATGGCGTCGACGTCGTCGCGGGTGAGGACGAACTCGAAGAACGCGGCGAGGTCCCACCGGGAGAGGACCTTCGAGGCCGACCTCCTCCCGCTGTTGGTCATCACCGCCATCCTGAGGCCCTTAGACCTCAGCTCCTCCAGGGTGTCGCGCACGCCGGGGAGCAGGGAGGCGGACGCCGCGCTCTCCTCGTCGAACCTGTCGAGCACCGCATACATTCTCCTCCTGACCTCATCTCTCCCCATTTCGGGCCCGCCTGAGTCCGTCTGCCTGAGGGCGGCGTCGATTATCTGCTGCGTCGGCGTGGACGAGCCCAGGCCGGCGACGTCGAACCCCAGGGAGGAGAGCTCTTCCACCATGGCGACCCGGGCTCGGGGCGCGTCGAACCTGTAGGTGACGAGGGTGCCGTCGACGTCGAAGACTATCGCTTCCAGCAAGACCGCTAGATCTTCTTCTTGGAGAACAGCAGGAGGATCGCCACCCCCACGATTCCTATGGCCACGGCGAGTATGGCGAGGGGCGCGAGGATGCCCGAACCCGACTGGAGCGCGAGTCCCGGAAGCTGCATCCTGCGAGAGCGGCGGAAGTTTGTATTTATCCTTACGCGGCGGCGTCCGGAGGAGCTCGCGAGTCTGTCGCCCGGTGAAAAGCGTTAAGTAAAATTTCTGGCCTACGAGCGACGTGGCCCCAAGAGTCACGTGCTATGGGGGGGTCGGGGAGATCGGCGGGAACAAGTTCCTGCTCGAGGACAGGGACACGAAGGTGCTCCTGGACTTCGGGAAGGGGTTCTCAGACGGCGCCGACTACTTCGACTCCAAGATAGAGCCGAGGAACGTCAACGGCGCGGGCGACCTCTTCGAGTTCGGACTCCTCCCGGAGATCCCGGGACTGTACTCGGAGAAGTCTCTGCAGAACACGCGCCTGAAGTACACCAGGCCTCAGGTCGACGCGATAGTCCTCAGCCATTACCACACGGACCACACCGACAGGATAGAGTACGTCGACCCAGAGATACCTGTGTACTGCGGCGAGACGACGTCGCTCATCCACGAAGCCTCGAGCGAGAGCTCGGGGTCGCCCCTCGATGGGCGGGAGCTGAGGACGTTCAGGACGGGGCAGAGGTTCACTGTGGGGGCCCTCGAATTCCGGCCGGTGCACGTGGACCACTCGATACCCGGCACGTATGGATTCGTCGTGTACACCTCGGACGGCCCGCTGGCCTACACTGGCGACTTCCGGTTCCACGGCCCCGCAGGCTCCATGACGGAGGAGTTCATCGAGGCAGCGGAGGCCTCCAAGCCGGCGGTCCTGCTGACCGAGGGGACGAGGGTGAGGCCCGAAGCTGAGGGCGCGAACGCCAGCGAGGAGGAGGTCCTGAAGGGCGCGGAGAGGCTGGTCAAGGGCAGCAGGAAGCTCGTCCTTTCCACCTTCAGGGGGAACGACACCGACAGGATCAACACATTCCACGACGCCGCCAGGGCGTCCGGCCGGAGGCTGGTCGTCTCGATGAAGACGGCGCTCCTCCTGGAGAAGCTCCGACGGGACCCGCGCCTCGAGGTCCCTGAGGTCGGGCGCGACGTGGACGTGTACGTCAGGAGGAAGAAGACCGGCCGCCTCGACGACTCAGACTACTACACCTGGGAGAGGCCCTTCCTCGACCGCGGCGTCTCCGCCGAGGACGTCAGGAAGAGGCAGGCGGAGTCCTTCCTCCACCTGGAGGTGTGGAGCTTCCCGGAGCTGATAGACATCAGGCCGGACGAAGGGGGGACGTACATCCACGCGGCCACGGAGGCGTTCAACGAGGAGGGCGAGAAGGAGGAGTCGCTGGTCAGGAACTGGGTGGACCACATGGGGTTCTCGTACCACCAGCTCCACGCTTCTGGCCACGCGCCCATGAGCGAGGTGGGGAGGCTGGTCAGGGCGGTGAAGGCGAAGCGCGTCGTCCCGGTCCACACGGACCACCCCGAGCTCTTCGCGGAGTTCCGAAGGGGGTCTGGCTGGGAGTTGGACGTCCCGGTCAAGGGTCGCCCGGTGCGAGTGAGCGCGTGAGCGCCGCAGAAGGCCCCTCCTCCGGCCGAGCGTGAGAATCGGCGCTCAGCAACGCAAAAATAAGATGGGCGGGCGCCCGGCGCTGTTGGGAACGGAGCAGGCGAAGGACATGGCGGAGTTGGCCGTTGCCAAGGCGAGGGAGGCCGGCGCGAGCTACGCGGAGGCGAGGGTACAGAAGACGTGGGGGAGACAGTTCGCCTTGAAGAACGGCGAGCCTCAGCCTTCGTTCTTCTCTGAGGGGTACGGAGTAGGCATCAGGGTCATAGCCGGCGGGGCGCTCGGCTTCGCAGCCACGAACGACATGAAGGGCTCGACGGTCGCGGACGTCGCGGGCAGGGCGGTGAAGCTCGCGAAGGCGTCGTCCCAGGTCCTTCTCAAGCCCGTGGAGTTGGACGCGCCGAGGGCGATAAAGAAGAAGTGGGCCGCGCCGGAGACGCAGAAAGTGGAAGACGCGGACGCTTCGTGGCTGAGGGGGGTGCTCATGGAGGTCGATGGGCGGATAGCGGACGGGAAGGCCGGAGTGAAGCTCCCAGGCAGGCTGCTGTTCCTCTCCGCCTCGCTGGAGGAGAAGCTATTCGTCAACAGCGACGGCACGAACGTCGAGGGGAGGCACCCTAGGGTGAACTTCTTCGGCTCCCTCACCGCCCTGGAGGGGAGCGAGACGGTCCAGAGGTTCATCCAGCAGGGCGAGACAGGGGGCCTCGAGGTGGTGAAGAGGATTCGCCTTGTGGAGAAGATCGAGGAGGAGGCCAAGACGATGGGCAAGGTCCTCAGGGAGGCGGGGAAGCCTCCGACGGACGTCGTGGACGTGGTGCTGAGCCCCGAGCTGTCGGGCATCGCGGCCCACGAGTCCGTAGGCCACCCCCAGGAGGCGGACAGGGTCCTGGGCAGAGAGGGCGCGCAGGCGGGGGAGTCCTACCTGAAGGCGGACAGCCTCGGCATGAAGATAGGGAGCGACGCGGCCAACGTCAGCGACGACCCGACCCTCGAGCACTCCAACGGGTTCACGCCCGTCGACGACGAGGGGGTGGAGTCGAGGAAGAGGCGCCTCATCAAGGACGGAGTCATCAACGAGTTCCTCCACAACAGGATGACCGCCAGACAGCTCGGGGTGAGCGGCAACGGCGCGTCCAGGGCCGTGTCCTTCGACCGAGAGCCGATAATCAGGATGTCCAACACGTTCGTCGAGCCGGGAGACTACTCGACCGAGGAGCTGATCAAGGAGGTGAAGCACGGTGTCTTCTTCAAGTCCTTCACGGAGTGGAACATCGACGACAAGAGGCTGAACCAGAGGTACGTCGCGCTCGAGGCCAACCTGATAGAGAAGGGCGAGGTCAGAGGGCTGCTGAAGGCGCCCGTCCTCGAGATCACCACCCCGAAGCTCTGGGGGAGCGTGAAGGCGAGGAGCAAGCACATGGAGTTCGAGGCAGCCACCTGCGGGAAGGGTGACCCCTCCCAGGGCGCCCCGGTCTGGACGGGCGGCCCGGAGACGCTGCTCTCCGGGATCAGGCTAGGAGCGAGGTGAGAGAGACGGAGCTACAGGAGGTGAACGAGGTCGCGGTCAAGGCCGCGCAGAGCCTCGGCGTGGACGATGCAGTGGCCATGACAGCCCGCGGGTCGAGCAGGATGATCAGGTTCGCGAACAACTCCGTCACCACCATCAACTACCTCGACGAGACGGAGCTCACGGTGTACCTGGCGAAGGACAAGAAGAGGACCATCGCCTCGACGTCGGACATGGGGGCGGAGAGCGTCAAGAAGTTCGTGAAGGACCTCTTCGACACGGCCAAGGGCCTATCTCCCTCCGAGTACGTGCCCCTCCCCACGAAGGCCACGAAGCACGCGCCGAGCCCTCTCGGGTACGACAAGAGGCTCGAGGACGCGGGCGAGGAGCTACCCGCCCTCGCGAAGAGGGCGATATCCGCCTCGACGTCGGCCGGGGCCAAGCGGGCGGCCGGCGTGATAGACGCCGGGACGGTCGAGTACGCGATACTGGCCTCCAACGGCACGTCGGGGACGGACAGGAGGTCGTCGATTGAGCTCAACATCAGGTCCTTCGCGGAGAAGGACGCGAGCGGGCATGGGCTCTCCTGCTCCTCTTCCCTGGCGGGGCTCGACCCCGAGGAGGCAGGGACGAGGGCGGGCCACGACGCGAAGAGGATGGAGGAGGCGTCGGAGCCCGAGGCCGGCAAGTACTCCGTCCTGCTCAGCCCCACGGTGGCCTCCAACCTGATAGAGATCGTCGGGTCTGCGGCATCCGCGTTTTCGGTCGAGGCGGGCCTGTCTTACCTGACGGACAAGGTCGGCGGCAAGGTCGCGTCGGAGTCGTTCAGCTTGACGGACCACGGGGTAGTCGACGGAGGGCTGGGCGGAAGGGTCTTCGACGACGAAGGCGTCAGGACCGGCTCCACCGCGATAGTCGAGAAGGGCACGCTCAAGGGGTACCTCCACAACCTGACGACGGCCAAGAAGTGGAAGACGGAGTCCACGGGGAACGCCGGCCTGGTGACGCCTCACCCCTGGAACCTGGAGGTGTCGCGGGGGGACTCCTCGTACGACGAGATGGTCGGCGAGATGAAGAAGGGCATCGTGCTCACGAGCAACTGGTACACCAGGTTCAAGAACTACAGGACGGGCGAGTTCTCGACGGTCCCCAGGGACGGGGCCTACCTGGTCGAGGACGGGAAGGTGGTGAGGCCGCTGAAGGGCATGAGGGCGGGCGACGACCTGCTGCGCATGTTGAGCTCAGTCAGGCTGATGTCCTCCGAGAGAGAGTGGATCCAGTGGTGGGAGGTGGACACACCGACGCTCTGCCCATGGGTCCTGGTCGACGGCATGACCATCACCAGGGCGTACGGCTGAGAAAGTCACCCGACGCGTGGGACGGCGCTCATCGACGCGCTCAGGGCTGCCTGGTCCGGCTCGTAGTCGACCAGCCTCCCTCCGAGCTTGTCTTCGTAGGCCTTGAGGTCCAAGAGCCCGTGCCCGCTGAGGTTGAAGAGGATGGTCTTCGCCTCGCCCTTCCGCTTGCACTCCAGGGCCAGGTCGATGGTCGCCTTCACGGCGTGGTTGGACTCCGGCGCGGCGACGATGCCTTCCGTCTGCGCGAAGGTCAGCCCCGCCTCCATCACCTCGTTCTGGGAGTAGGCTACGCTGCGCATGTACCCCTTGTCGATCAGCATGCACATCGAGGGCGCCTTGCCGTGGTACCTCAGGCCGCCGGCGTGTATGGGCGGACACTGGTAGGCGTGGCCGACGGTGAACATCTTCAGCAGCGGGGTCGTCTCCCCAGTGTCCGCGAAGTCATACCTGTACGAGCCCTTCGTGGTTGAAGGGACGGCCTTCGGCTCGGCCGCGACGAACTGAGCCCCGCTCTTGCCGCGGAGCTTGTCGCGCATGAACGGGTATGACAGTCCCGCGAAGTTGCTCCCGCCGCCTATGCACCCCACTATGTAGTCGGGGTCGGCGTCGAACTGCTGCATCTGTACCTTCGCCTCCTGCCCGACGACAGACTGGTGGGTCAGGACGTGGTTGAGGACGCTCCCCAGGGAGTACTTCGTGTCGTCGTGCGTGACGCAGTCCTCGATCGCCTCCGAAATCGCTATGCCCAGGCTCCCGGGATGGGAAGGGTCCTTGTCCAGGAACTTCGAGCCTGCCTTGGTCCTCCTGCTCGGGGAGGCGAAGACCTCCGCCCCGTATACCTCCATCAGCGTCCTCCGGTACGGCTTCTGCTCGTAGCTGCTCCTAGTCATGTAGACCGTGAGGTCGATGTCGAAGAGCGCGCTCGCCAGGGCGAGGGCCGTCCCCCACTGGCCCGCCCCGGTCTCCGTGGTGAGGCGCGCGGTCCCCTCCTTCCTGTGGTAGTAGGCCTGGGGAATGGCGGTGTTGGGCTTGTGGCTCCCGGCGGGGTTGAGGTCCTCGCGCTTGAAGAAGATCTTGGCTGGCGTCTGGAGCTTCTCTTCGAGCCGCCGCGCCCTGTAGAGGGGCGTCGGCCTCCCGAGCCTGAGGTAGGCCTCCCTCACCTCCTCAGGTATCGGGATGAACTCCTGGGTCGAGACCTCCTGCATCACGCACTCCCTCGCGAAGAGGCGGAGCAGAGGCTCCGGGGACATGGGCTTCAGCGTGCCTGGGTCGAGCGGAGGGGGCAGAGGCTCTGGAAGGTCGTGCAGGATGTTGTAGTAGTTCCGCGGCAGCTCGTCAGGCGACAGCACTGTCTTCAGCTCGGTGCGGCTCACGCCCTACTGGGTGGCCTGTGACGGATTTATACACTCGTGCTCATATGTGTGCACGACTATCGTGCCGCGTGAAGCGTCTTCCCTGCGGCCGCCTCACTAGACCAAAGCACAACTCTGTTCACTCTCGCGGTTGGCGGGTGGTTCGCGGCGAGCCTCGCCACCGAGAGCCGTCCTGGGAAAGCCTCATCTAAGCACATGCGCGTCAGTGCAGGCGTGTGGCCGGAGATTAGGAAGGAGTTCGCCAGGCAGAGCGCCAGGCCCGATGTGGTGAGGATGATGGTGGAGTGCGGGATGAGCGTCTCATCTGACGAGAAGGTCTTCGTAGGCCGGGTGGAGGTCGACTACTCCGCGGTGGCGAGGGCAGTAGGGGTGGACAGGCGAGTCGTGAAGCAGACGGTCCAGCAGATAAGGCGCAGCCCGAGCCTCTACACCATATTCTCGCGGACGAAGCCACTGGGGACGAGCCTCGTAGACCTCGTGGGGCTGCTCGGATACTCGGCCGTCGTCGTGGAGGCCGACCCCAGGTCGCCGGGGATAATGGCCGAGGTCGCGGTCATACTCGCCAGGCACGGCATGGTCGTCAGGCAGGCCCTCGCCGACGACGAGGACATGGTCCAGGACGCGAAGATGACGCTCGTTGTCGAAGGGAAGCTGAGCGGCGAGGCGCTAGGCGAGCTCAACGCCATCAAGTCGGTCAGGAGCATAAAGATACTGAAGTAGATTGGCCCGGAGATTCGACGCCGCTGTCATGCACGACTTCTTCGTGGACAGGCTGGTCCACGGAGGCTCTGTCGGTGAGCTGACGAAGTCCGTCGACAAGAAGGCCAGGGAGGGAGGCGGCGGAATCCACGGAGTTGCTCAGGAAGAGGCGTGCGGAGGGAACGCGGTCAACCTCGCCCACGCCCTCGCCCGCCTGGGGCTCAGGGTCCTCCTGGTCACGCACTCGGACGCGGCGCACGAGGGGTTCCTCAGGGGATGGTTCGGGGGACTGGACGCGGAGCTCAGCGTCAAGCCCCTGCCGCCCGGCCTCACCGTCGCGTTCGAGGGCCAGGTGAACGTCATGCTCGGAGACGTCGGAGGCGCGGGGCGCTTCGGGCCGAGCCTACTCGACGCGCGTGACTGGGGCGACCTTGAGAATACAGGCTTGGTCTGCGCCGTCAACTGGGCGGCGAACCGCGAGGGCACGGGGATGCTCAGGGCGCTGAGGAAGAGGCTTGGCCCCGAAAAGCCCATCTTCTTCGACCCCGCGGACTTCAGGGACAGGCAGAGGGAGTTCGGGGCGCTCTTGCGGGAGGCTTCCACCGAGCGGCCCGCGAGCTGGGTGAGCATGAACGAGGAGGAGGCCAGGGCCGCGGCAGCCCTGATGGGGGTCAGGGCAGACTACCTGCCCGAGGTCTGCCGGTCCTTGGCTGCGAAGCTCGGTGTTCGGTTCGACCTGCACGGGATAAAGGAGTCGTATACCAGCGACGGGACGGAGGTATTCTCCGCCGCGTGCAGGGAGGTCGGGCCGAGGAGGCTGACGGGCGCAGGCGACGCTTGGGACGCGGCTGCGATCTACGGCAAGCTCAAGGGGATGGAGGAGCGGGAGAGGCTGAAGTTCGCCAACAAAGCGGCGGCGATGTTCATAGGCCGAAAGGAGTTGTCCCACCCCACGGCGCACGAGGTCTCCGCGCGGACTTGACCTACTGCTTCTCCAGCATCCTAGAGAAGGTCCAGGACGTCGTCGAGAGTATCTCGTTGAGCCTCGCCTTGTCCCTGTAGTTCTCCACGACGACCTTGGAAATCGACCCTTCGCTCTCCTCGACGTCGAAGCGTATCGCGTCGGCCTTCGGGAGCTTCCCGGCGCGGACCAGCTCGTCGTCCTTCGCCTTCATCCCCTGGAGTATCTTGGCTATCAGGAAGGACTTGAAGGGCGACGTCCCCTGCTTCAGGGAGACGCCCTCCTTCGGCTCGATGACGACGGAGTCGGTGGTGATAGACGCTACGGCCAGCAGCCGTCCCCCCTTGTCCTGCTTCAGCTCTCGCACCTCGGAGGCGGGCTCGGCCATCATCTCGATCGCCGGCTTGAAGGCGTCGGCCCTGAGCCTCGCGTCGACGTATGTCAGAGCCTCCTTGAGGCGCTCAATCTCGTCCTGCAGCTGCGTTATCCTCCCCTCGAGCCAGAGCTTGGTCTCGGCTGCCTTCTTCACGTCCGTCTCGGAGGACTCCAAGGATGCGAGTCTGCCCCCCAGCGCTAAAAAACGTTGGCGGAAGCGACGGAGCCTTCCTGAGGGCTCGCCGAAACTGTCTGGAGCCGCTAGAGGCGGTCGATTATCGCCTGGGCCATCTGCCTCGTCCCCGCCTTCCCTCCGAGGTCGTAGGTCAGGTGCCGCCCCTCCTTCATGACCTTGTACGTAGCGTCGAAGACCGCTTTCGCCTCCTTCTTCTCCCCTAGGTAGTCCAGCATCCATGCCCCGGAGAGGACTGTGGCGGTGGGGTTGACCTTGTCCGCTCCCTTGTACTTCGGCGTACTCCCGTGCGCGGGCTCGAACATGGCGTACGAGTCCCCGAAGTTTCCCGAGTATACGACGCCGATGCTGCCTATCAGCCCCGACGCCTCCTCAGACAGGATGTCCATGATCAGGTTGGTCCCCACCACGACGTTCTTGTTGAGCCTCTGCGGGTTCTTCACAAGCTGCTGGGCGAAGTTGTCCGCGAAGAGCTCTTCGAGCTCGACCCCCGGATGCTTCCGGGCCACCGCCCTCACGGAATCCAGGAACATCCCGTCCGTGACCTTCAGTATGTTGGCCTTCGAGAGGGCGACGACCTTCTTCCACCCTCTCCTCTCCGCCTCCTCGAACGCGTACCTCGCGACCTTCGTCGACTTGTCCCTGGTTATGAGCCTGATGGCCACGGTGACGTCGTCGGACAGCCTGTGCTCGATGCCCGAGTACATCCCCTCAGTCGCCTCGCGGACGAGGACCATGTCAACGTCCCCGAGAGGGCCGGTCTGGCCGGGGAAGGTCTTGACCGGGCGCACGTTGGCGTACAGGTTGAACCTCTGTCTGATGCTCACCGCCACGCTCTTGGGCGTGCCAGGGATCGGGAGGGTGGTGGTCGGCCCCTTCAGGCAGCAGTCCGACTTCTCCAGGACGTCCCACACCTTGTCGGAGAAGAAGCTCGGCCCCTTGTTCTTCTCCCACCACTCGGAGCCGGCGTCACACTCGGTGAACTCGGCTTTCGAGCCCGCGGCCCTCAGCACCTTGAGCGTGACCTCGACGAGCTCGGGTCCTGTCCCGTCGCCCCTGATGACGGCTACCTTCTTCAATCGCTACGAAGGTCGCCGCGGCCCCGTGCGTTTAAAACGCTTTTGAGAACAGAGCGCGGACGCGCCCGCTCGCCCGAGCCCGTCTCCGGTCCCCCGGCTTGGCCTTTGAACCAGCTCGCGGCACGTCTAGGCGCCAGCTCTATCACACTCGACCCTCCGCTCTGCCAGCCCTTCGACTCCATGACGCCTATCCACCTGCTCGCCGCTCGACCTGCGAGGAGTCTCGCCGAGCACTCCAGCATCACTCCCGACGCCCTGCCGTCGTCTATGACGATGGTCGCCCTCGGCGAGCTCTTCAGGTTCGAGACCTTCCTCGACCTCGGGTCACTCGGCACATAGAAGCGCCCGCGGGAATAGATGTACCCGACAGGGACGACGTGAGGCCAGCCGCTGCGCGACACTGTAGCTAGTCTGCACATGTCTGCCGACTCGACCAGCGCGAGCTCCTTTCCGGAGAGGACGAGCGCGGGGCGGGGGCTCAACTCGGGCCTCACCCTATGATCCTGAAGCCCCGCACTCTCTGGGGCTCCTCTTCTCTGAGCTCAAGGGTGTCGACTCTGGCCCTCGGAGGGCCCCTTCTGGCCCAGTCCACGACCCGCATGACCACCGCTTCGTCCCCTTGGAGGAACGCCTCCACCGAGCCGTCGGGGAGGTTGCGCGCCCACCCCTTGACCCGGAGGTCTGAGGCGACGCGGGCGAGGCCGGCCCTGAAGAATACCCCCTGGACGAGCCCGGTCACCCTCACCTTCGCGGCGAACGTCAGAGCGTCACACCAGGCCCATCACGATGTTGCTCACGCCTATGACGACGAAGGACACGGCGAGCGACGCGATCAGGAGGGCGGTGATCTTCGAGAGCGCGTTTGTCCCGTCGGGCCCGAGGATCCTCCCTATCCAGGCGCTGCGGGCGAGCAGCAGGTACGTGAGGAGGGCGTTGCCTCCTATCACCAGCAGGTCCAGGAGCGGGCCGTAGGGAGGCCCTGAGAGTATGACCACTGTCGAGATGGCCCCCGGGCCCGCCAGCAAGGGCGTGGCCAGCGGGAAAACCGCGATGTCGGTAGGCTCCGGCCCCTTCGGGCCCGTCCCGGTCCCCATCACGTGCTGGACGGCGACCACGAACAGTATTATCCCTCCCGCGATCCTGAAGTCGTTGATGGTGATGTCGAAGATGTCGAATATCAGCCAGCCGAAGAGCGCGAAGACGACCAGTATCGCCGCGGCGACGATGACCGCTTCCTTGAGGATCTTCTGCCTCTCCTTATCGTAGTCTTTGGTGAGAGAGACGAAGATCGGCGCGGTACCTATGGCGTCGAGCACCGCGAAGAGCAGGACGAACGCCTCGACGAATGTCCTGTAGTTTATCGCGAAGAAGTCGGCCAGCGGGGGCATGTTCATCCTCGGCGCGCCAAAAACCGATAAATAAGCAGTGGAAGCGTTTCCCTCCGGCGCCGCATTGGAGTCCGCGATAAACGAAGCTCTCGGAAAGATAATCGACCCGGAGCTGGGGAGGTCGATCATGGAGCTCAAGCTGATAGACAGGCTGAGCGTAAGCCAGGGAGCGGTCGAGGTGGACTTCCACCTCACGGCGCCCTTCTGCCCGCCGGTCTTCGCCCTGAAGATCGCGAGCGACATCAAGGCGGCCCTGCTCTCGGTCCCCGGAGTGACCGGGGCGAAGGTCACTCTGAGGGGCCACTACCTGGCCGAAGCGGTGAACAAGCAGGTCAACAAACCCGCGCAGCCCGCCTGAGTCTCTTCGTGTCCTCGGCCGCGGCAAGACGAGAGTATATAGAGAACCGGCTCTGTCTATATAGAGATGAACGCGCGAAAGGTGCTCGAGATGGGCGGAGGGACGCTCCTGGTCTCCCTCCCCAAGGAGTGGGCGAGGAGGAACGGAGTGGAGAAGGGGGACACGCTGGACGTGGCCGAGATCTCCGGGCGGGGCCTCATGGTCAGGCCGGTCGAAGACATCGAGGACAAGCCGAAGGAGTCCGTCGTGGCCTACCCTGGAGAGGACTTCGGGCAGGTGGCCAACGGTGTGACCGGGGCTTACCTGCTGGGTTATGACATAATCCGCGTGGAAGGTGACAGGACCATCTCCAGAGAGGACAGGGGGAGGCTGAAGGAGACGATAGGAAGGCTGGTAGGTCTGGAGATAATGGAGGAGGACTCCAAGAGGATGACGCTGCAGTTCCTGATCGAGCCGTCCGTGATAGTCCCTGAGAAGATAGTGCGGCGGATGTCTGGGATACTCGACGGCATGCTAAGAGACATGGCCGAGGCGCTGCCCCGATGGGACCAGAAGCTCCTGTCGCTCGTCTCAGAGCGCGACGACGAGGTCGACCGGCTCTACTTCCTGCTTGTAAGGGCAACCAGGGCGGCGGTGACCAGGCCGGACGTGACCGAGAGGTACGGGCTCTCACCGGTCGACCTACTGGACTACAGGGTCCTCGCCAGCTTCCTGGAGAGCATAGGCGACGCCGTCAGCGAGTTCTCAAGGAAAGTCCAGGCGACCCGCCTCCCCCGGAAGCTCCTTCTGGAGTACGCCTCTTGCCTGCTCGAGCTGCG